>JAJFHM010000001.1 GCA_021775625.1 Hyphomicrobiales bacterium
TTCTAAACGTCCCGCAGGGCCGCTATAAGCTTGAACGGACAGACGATCCGCCACACCCTAGGGCCCGTTGAGTATCATAGTTGCAGCGTCGGTTTGAACAGATTGATCCGGTTTGGTGATGTGAGGAGGAAGGACATGCCGCGCATATTCGACGACGAACGTCGCCAAACCGGGCCAATCTGGTCAAATCCCGAAGGGACGCGGCCCATTTGGCCGCTGGACGTCGTTGCTCAAGGCTTGAAGTGGCAAACACTACGGCGCCTTTCGCGCCTTGCCAAAGGCCAAATGGGCCACGCCGACGCTACAACTATGATACTCAACAGGCCCTAAGCCAAGGCCCGCATATCTTGCCCTCAAAGCTCCGATCCGTTGCACTGTTGTGCCTCTGCGAAGTCGCAGTTCTGGGTCTGTGGTTTTCCGCCACCGCCGTGCTGCCGTCGCTGTCGCGGGAGTTCGCACTGAGCGCCGACCATCAGGCACTGTTGACCAGCTCGGTACAGGTCGGATTTGTCGCCGGAACACTTATCAGCGCGGTCCTTGGACTGGCTGACCGGCTCGATCCCAGGCGCTTCTTCATGGTCTCGGCGCTGATCGCGGCGGCTGCCAACCTCGCCATCTTGTGGATTGACGTCGCCTCCCCCGCCGTGGTCGTTCTGCGCTTCGTCACCGGCGCCTGCATGGCCGGGGTCTATCCAGTGGGCATGAAGATTGCCGCCAGCTGGGCCAAGGGCGATCTCGGCCTGCTGGTCGGCATCCTGGTCGGCGCACTGACCCTGGGCTCCGCGGCACCGCATCTCTTCAACGCTCTGGGAGGCATCGACTGGCGGTTCACCATCGCGACCGCCTCCGTGGTCGCCATGAGTGCCGCCGTTCTTATCAATTTCGCCGGTCTCGGCCCGAACATGAGACCGGCGCCGGTGTTTGATCCTGCAGCCGCCCTTTACGGTTTCCGCGACAAGGCTTTGCGCTATGCCAATCTCGGCTATCTCGGCCACATGTGGGAGCTCTATGCCATGTGGGCCTGGCTCGGCATTTTTCTGGATGCGAGTTTTCGTGCCAATCCGGGCGGCGATGACGCAGCCTTCTGGGCCCGCATCGCCACATTTGTGTGCATGGGTCTCGGCGGGGCCATTGGCTGCGCCTGGGGCGGCAGGATCGCAGACCGCATGGGCCGCACCACTCTCACCATGGCTGCAATGTCGATCAGCGGTGCCTGTGCCCTCGGCGTGGGCTTCCTCTTCGCCGGACCGTGGCCGGTGCTGATCGCCGTGTGTTTCATCTGGGGCGCCACCATCGTTGCGGACTCCGCGCAGTTTTCATCGTCCATCGCGGAACTGTCACCGCCGGACCGGGTCGGCACCATGCTCACCATCCAGACCTCCGCCGGCTTCCTCCTCACCCTCATCACCATCCACGCCATGCCCTACGCCATCGATGCGCTCGGCTGGACGTACGCATTCTCAGTCCTCGCGGTCGGCCCGCTCTTCGGCGTGATCGCCATGGGCCGTCTGCGCACTCTGCCCGAAGCCGGCAAGCTTGCCGGCGGACGGCGATAGACAAATCAGTCCACATGCCTGATTCAATCGGTCGCACCCAAAACAGGTGTGGACACTGCCGCCGGACTCTTGCGCAGAATCAATGGCTTGTTCACCTTGCGCATCAGTTGGGTTGATTCGATCACACGCCTCACGAGTAGTGAGTTCTGGCTTGTGTTTCACCTTGGGGCAAACCGGATGTGAGGGGTCTTATGACAGCCGTCCTGTCGTTATTTGGCGAACATGCCAATCCGCTTGAGATTGTAGAACAACTGGCCACCGCCGAAGACTGGTGCTTCGACAGAAGCGCCGATGACGAAATCAACATTACGGTCGCCGGAAACTGGTCCGACTACCATGTCTGCTTCAACTGGCATGAGGATCTCGAAGGCTTGCACCTGGCCTGCACCTTCGAAACCAAAGTACCCCAGTCGAAATGCGACGATGTCACCAAACTGATGACCCGCATCAACGAGCAACTCTGGATCGGACATTTCGATCTATGGCGCAAGGAAGGGGCGATCCTCTATCGCAATGGCCTCATGCTGGCGGGCGGCGCGGAAGCCAACCAGGCACAGTGCGAAACCATGCTGCGGCTGGCGCTCGAAGCAAGTGAGCGCTATTATCCAGCCTTCCAGTTTGTACTCTGGGGCGGCAAGGATGCCGATACCGCCATCGAAGCCGCCCTGCTGGACACCGTGGGGAACGCATGACACTGAAACTCGCCGGTTGGCTTGTTCTGGTCGGCGCCGGCAAAATGGGCGGCGCCATGCTGGAAGGCTGGCTGGAGCGTGGCCTGGGCGGCGATGAGATCGTTATCCTCGATCCCGGCCCGCCGCCCGAAATCGAAAAACTCATAGCCGATCACCACATTGCCCATAACCCGCCTGTCGAGAGCGTGAGCGATGCCGCCGTGGTCCTGCTGGCGGTGAAACCGCAGATCATGGATCAGGTACTGCCCGGCATAGTCAGCCTCAAGCAATCGAACCCGGTGTTTCTCTCCATTGCGGCGGGCAAGACCATTGCCGGGTTTGAAGCGCATTTGGGCACAGACGCCGCCATCGTGCGGGCGATGCCGAACACACCAGCAGCGGTTTCCCGCGGCATCACGGTTATCTGTCCCAACGCCAATGCCAGTGCCGAACAGACCGCCACCTGCAAGGAATTGCTCGAAGCGGTCGGCACCGTCGCTGCGGTTGAAGATGAAGCTTTGCTGGATGCCGTCACCGGTGTTTCCGGCAGCGGCCCGGCCTATGTCTTCCATCTGGTGGAATGCATGGCGGCGGCTGGCGTCAAGGCCGGCCTGCCGGAGGATCTTGCCATGGAACTCGCCCGCGCCACCGTCTCAGGCGCCGGTGAACTCATGCATCAATCGCCCCTGCCGGCCAGCACTTTGCGGGAGAACGTCACGTCGCCCAACGGCACGACGGCAGCAGCGCTCGACGTGCTGCGCGGAACCGGCGCCATGGAAAAGCTTTTGACCGAGGCCATTCTGGCTGCCACGAACCGGTCGAAGGACCTTGCCGGCTGATACGCGTTCAAATGTTGGAGGACGCCCTTTGATGACGTCCATCTCCGGAAAGACGGATATCGACTGGGACGCCTTCGCCAGTGAGCTTGCCTCGGTCGAAACGCTGTCCGAACCAGCGCAGGTAAAGAAGCGCTCGCGTGATTTCTTCTGGTACAGCCCGATCCTGAACGCGCAGCTCAAACGGAGCTTCGGCGATCTGGTCGCTCTGCCCTCAACACGTGAGGAACTTGCTCATTGTCTGGCAACCGCCTATGCCCATGATGCCCCAATCGTTCTGCGCGGCGGCGGCACCGGCAATTATGGCCAGGCCGTGCCGCTCGACGGCGGCCTCATCATTCAAACCACAAAGATGGACCGCATTGTCGAAATCGGTGACGGCTTCGTCTGCGCCGAGGCAGGCTGCAGGATTGCCGATGTCAACGATGCCCTCATCGCCCATGGCCGCGAACTGGTCATGTTTCCCTCGACCCAGAACATCGCCACCCTGGGCGGCTTCGTTGCCGGTGGCTCGTCCGGCATCGGATCGGTGTCCGACGGCATGCTGCGGGATCCGGGCAACCTGATCGCGCACAAAGTCATGTCGGTTGAAGCCACACCGCGCGAGCGGATGTTCGAGGGCGCGGACGTCAACCATATCCATCATGCCTGGGGCCTCAACGGCGTCATCACCGAAGTCACCATGCGGACGGTCCCCACATGCGCGTGGATCGGCTGCATGGCGACCTTCGACACCTACGGCCAGACCTATGCTGCCGGATATGCGCTGGCCTGCGCGTCCGACATAAAGCGCCGGCTGGTGAGCACAGTGGACGCCCGCATCGCCGATTATTTCCCACATCTTGAGGGCCATGTGCAGAAAGGACGGCACCTGATGGTTTCGCTGGTGCCGGCCGAACATATGCAGGTTTATCGGAACCTGGTCGCAAACCATGGTGGGACGGTCGATCTGGCGATGTCCGAGGCCGAATTGAAGGCCAACGGTCTGCCACACGTGTTTGAATTTTCCTACAACCACACCACCTTGCAGGTGCTCAAGGCGGACCGGTCGGCGACCTACCTGCAGGTCGGTTGCCCGGTGCCGCCCGACAGAGACCGCATCGAGGCCTTGCGCCCCAAGCTGGGTGACGATGTCTGGATGCATCATGAATTCGCATTGCTGGACGGCAATGTGGTCTCGTTCGATCTTCCCATCGTATGGTTCACCACTGCAAAGCGCTTGCATGAGATCGAAGCCACTTATGAGGCTGCGGGCTTCCCCATATCCGACGCCCATACCTGCAGGGTCGAAGGCGGCGGCCTCAAGAACGCGGATTACCGCCATCTCGCCTGGAAGAAACGGATGGACCCGAAGGGCCTGCTCAACAGCGCAAAGTCACGTGAGTGGGCGAATGTGAAACACCTGACATCGGAAGAAATTGAAGCAAAGATCGGGCGCTAGATGTGACAGCTAGATCGTTTCACGTTCATATGGATTCGCTCTACTCGCTAAGGGTTCCGAAGGTGACGCCCAACCCACCCAGCCAACGGCGGTACTCAACAGCAGTCTTGTCCGAAGGCAGATGAAGCTCGGCGCCGATAGTCAGGGGCAGAGATTTGGGGCGTTGGGACTCCACTATGCGGAGATCCTGGCCGATAATCAGATCGGTGAAGTCCCTGACATCTCCATCGCTGTACGGCTCGTCATGGTTGGAGGCCAACAACACCCAGGCAATCGCCTTCTCCGGCTCAACCGGGGTCATCGCAAGCACGATGGCTTCGGTCGCTGCAGCCCCGTCCTTGTTCTTGAGGCCGACATCCTTGACCAGGCGAGCCGTCAAGGGGCGGCACACATAGTACTCATAGCCGACATCCGCGCCATCCACATCAAGCGTGTTCGTCGGCTTGGGTTGCCAGACCTGGACATTTGTGACCGCCAGGCCATCTTCGGTGACGGTGACATCGTAGTCCTTGATCTCAGTATGGGGTTCAGCGCCGAGATAACCGGAGTGAACGAACGGAAAGTGCGACACGTCGAGAAAATTTTCCACGGCGCGCTGCGCGCTCGTATCAACCGCATAGGTGCCGCCGAAGTAAAGCCGGTGCGTCCCACCGTCCACTTCCGGAAACGGCGAAATATCGGCGTCTGGTGTTCCAAGACATACCCAGACGAGGCCATGGCGTTCCTGCACTGCGTAAGTTGTCGCCCGCGCTCTGGGTGACGGTTTTTGGTTTTCGTGTGCCGGATAACGCTCGCACACGCCGTCGGCGCCGTATTCCCAGCCGTGGTAGGCGCACACGAGATGGTTCTCGCACACTTTGCCAAGTGACAGCTTGACCCCCCGGTGGGCGCATCTGTCGTGCCAGACGCGAATGCCGTCTCCGGAACGCCAGATCACAAGATCAGTGCCGAGCAGGCGGGCCGGGTGCGGTGCATCCGCACTGACGTCTTCGATGCGCGCAACCGGGTGCCAATCGTTCAGAAGAACCTTGTCTTCACACATAGTGCCAGCGTCCCATTGCCTGCGTTCCATTTCCGAAGTGGCCCCCGCCCCGCAGACTTTGCGGTCTGCGGGGCGGCGATGACCGCTAAAACGTTACTCCGGCAGCGTCGCTTCCACGCCCTCGACATACCAGTTCATGCCGTAGAGATCCTTGTCGGGAATGCTTTCGCCCGCTTTCACGCGCAGGACACCTTTTTGATCCTTGATCGGTCCCTGGAAAGGATGGAATGTGCCGTTCTTTATCTCCCCGGCACGGGTCATCACCAGGCTCGCCACATCCGCCGGCACCATTGAACCGATCGCAGCGAGATCGAGAACACCTTCCGCCATGGGCGCCCAGACCGGCGCATTGGTCCAGCTGCCGTCGAGCACAGACTTCGCCACCTTGGTGTAAAATCCGCCCCACACTGGAATGATGGCGGTCAACTGCGACTTGGGGCCGAACTTGGCGCGGTCGGAGTGAAAACCGACTATGTATTTCCCTGCCTTCTCGGCCGCCAAGGTCGGTGCAGTCGAGTCCGTAACATGGGCAACCACATCTATGCCCTGCGCGTAGAGCGCTTCGGTGGCTTCGCGTTCCCTGCCCGGATCGTACCAGGAATTAACCTCGATCACCTTGACCTTGATACCCGGTTTCACCGACTGAGCGCCGAGGGTGAAGCCGTTAATGATCTGCAGCACGGCCGGCAGCGGGAACGATGAGACGTAACCGAGTGTGTCGGTCTTCGACATCGAAGCCGCCACCATGCCGGCCAGGTAGGACGGTTCATAGTAGCGTAGCGAGTAGGTCGCCATATTCGCATCAGACTTGTAGCCATCCAGATGCATGAACTTAGCCTTCGGGAACAGCTTTGCGACTTCAAGGGTCTGGTCCATGAAGCCGAACGATGTGGTGAAAACGAGATTGTTGCCATCGGCGGCAAGCTGGCGGATCACCCGCAGCGCATCCGGGCCGTAGGCGACGTTTTCAACGACCTTTGCCTCGACCTTGCCGGCGAGGTTGGTCTCCATGATTTTGCGCCCCTTGTCATGTTCTGCGGTCCAGCCGGTATCTCCAATCGGGCTGAAATAGACGAAGCCCACCTTGAGTTTATCGTCTGCGAGCGCGCTGCCCGCGACGAGCAGCAAGGCTGCGCCCAAAAACACCGCCAGCCGCTTCAGTTGAATGATCATTGTTGTTCCTCCCTTGGTCGGATGTTCGATCCGTTGCGCATTTCCCCGAACTTGTCAGCGCGAATCTGCATCATCTCCCGCACCACCTGCCGGTTACAAGCAGATTTGCGCGCTGTTCAGCTGTGCGAAACATTTTGTGCCCTTGGGGCGAAGAAACGAAGCAATTCTAAGCTTTCGGAGCTGTCCGGTTTCGCAAGCGCCAATGCTTCGGCGAGATGCCGAACTCTTCCTTAAAGCAGGTTGTGAAGTGCGAATGGCTGTGGAAACCGTGCTGGTAGGCAATCTCTGCAATGGTTAAGGCGGAGAACCGCGGCTCTGCCAGTGCATCGCGCACCTTTGCCAATCTTTGTTGCCGCAAAAATGTCCCGATGGTGGCAGGTTCATCTCGGAACAACTCGTGCAGATAGCGCGCAGACAGGCCAAGTGCGGTGGCCACGGTACGGGCCGACAGGTCGGTGCGATGAAGATTGGCCATCATGTGGGTCTTCACGTGCCTGAGGTGGTGGGCCCGAACCGACGAAGCCGATATCTTCGCACCCAACTCGGCATCGATGGCAGTCGCCAGCAGATCGATCAGACGATCGGCAAAACTATCGCGCATCGCATCGTCAAGCCGGTCATACTGATCGACAACAGAGTTGAGGCAGGCAAAAAAGACGCTTGTCGCTGGTCCGTCCCGCAACAAAGGGAGGGCACAAAACTCTTCCGGTATTGCCAGGCGCTGTTTGAGACGCTCGGCCGGTATGGTCAGGATAAACGCACTGGAGGACTCGGTGTGGGATAATTCCAGTTCATCCATGGTGGAGTGTAACGCAACGGTGCTGCGGTCAAGCGTGACCTCCCGGCCATATTGCGACATGGAGAATGCTCCGGCCGTAGCGGCGGTCAGGACATAGAGACCACGTTTGGACCGCGCCAGCGTGTGCCGCGTCTGCCGTCCGCGGTAGGGGTCCGCCCACATATGGCGCAGCCCTAATGTACCCAGATCCTGTGCAACGACCTTGGCGTGAAAGTCCCGTTCGCTGTTCGTTTCGCAAGTCATCGGACAGCACAGATCCCACATCACCTCGCGCCACGTTTCCACCCGGCGATCGGCTGCAATGTCACGTGTATCGAGCCTCTCGGGAATGTTCTGGCAATCCAGCTTCATTCAGTCATCTTAGTGTAAAATGCATGGTGCGCTAGACAATATTGCGGCGTCCGGCGGTCAGTCGTCGGCGTGAAACGGCTTTGCGAGGGCCGCAGGCGTATGCAGCCTGACCTTCATGGCGTTTGACGAGATTATGACCAGCACGATGATCGTTGCGGCATAGGGGAGCATTGAGAGGAATTGCGTGGTGATGCCCAGATTGGCGCTTTGAATGTGAAACTGTACGATCGTCACGCCGCCGAACAGATAGGCACCAGCCAGCATTCTGGGCACTTGCCAGGTTGCAAAAACCACCAGCGCGACGGCAATCCAGCCGCGTCCTGCAGTCATGTTTTCGACCCAGACGGGGGTGTAGAACACAGACAGATACGCTCCTGCGATTCCAGCCATCGCGCCGCCGAACAGAACCGCCAGATAGCGGATGGCAATGACTGGAAATCCGGTGGCATGGGCGGATTCGGGAGCGTCCCCAACAGCGCGTAGGACGAGGCCCGGGCGCGAACGCATCAGGAAATACCACACCGCAACCGCCATCAGGAGCGAGAGATAAGTCAGCGGTTCGAGCGAAAACAACAGCTCGCCGAAGACCGGAACGTCACCCAGGTAAGGGATCTTGAAGGCCGATGTGACAACCAGCGCAGCGCCGGTATAGCTGGCACCGATCGATGCACTTGCGCCAACACCGAAGATGGTCAGAGCCAGTCCGGTGGCAACCTGATTGGCAAGGCAGGTGAGCGTCAAGAATCCAAAGATCAGTGACAGGGCCATGCCGGCGCCCATGCCCGCGGCCACACCGGCCACCGCCGAGCCCGTTTCGGCAGTCACCGCAAATGCCACCGCGGCGCCGACAAGCATCATGCCTTCGACCCCGAGATTGAGCACTCCGGCACGCTCCGACACCAATTCGCCGGTTGCCGCCAGCACCAGCGGTGTCCCGGCTCCCATCACCGCGATGAATATTGCGGTGAAAAGTTCAAGCGTCAGCATCCGACGGCCTCCGTACGGACGCACGTCGCATTCCGGTCCAGCGCGGGCGGTAGGCGATGAGAAGGTCGCTCATCAACAAGAAGAACAGCAACATCCCCTGGAACACACCGGTTATCGCCGATGGTAGCCCAAGCGTTACCTTCACCTGTTCGCCGCCAATGTAGAACAACGCCATCATGAAGCTGGCCAGAATGATCCCGATCGGATGCAGCCTGCCGATATAGGCCACGATGATGGCCGCAAACCCGTAGCCCGGGGAAACCACCTCCCGCAACTTTCCGATGGTGCCGGACACTTCGATAACTCCGGCCAGACCCGCGGTGGCGCCCCCTGCAAGCAGACCGAGCCAGATCATGCGCCGCTGGCTGAACCCGGCATAGCGCGCCGCCTTGGGCGCCAGGCCACCGACTTCCATGGAATAGGCAAGATAGCTGCGTGCGAGGAATATCCATGCAAGCAGGGCCACCGCGGGCGCGATGACGATACCCAGGTTCAAACGTGTGCCCGCGAGCAGTCGGGGCATGCGAGCGGCATCGGCAAGGTCGCTGGATTCCGGCCAATTGAAGCCGGTGGGGCTGCGCCACGGCCCATAGACCAGATAGCTGAGAAACAGCCCGGCGATGTAGGTCAGCATCAAGGTGACCAGTATCTCATTGGCATTGAAGCGGACCCGCAGGAATGCGGCGAGACCCGCCCATGCCATCCCGCCAAGCGCGCCTGCGACCAGCATGGCAGGCAACAGCAGCGCACCACCGGACGGCCCCACATAAAGAGCAAGCCCGCCACCGCAGATGGCACCCGCAATCAGCTGGCCTTCAGCTCCGATATTCCAGACATTCGCCCGAAACCCAATCGCCAGGCCGATCGCACAGAGCATCAAAGGGGTTGCCTTGAGGCTGAGTTCGCCGAGACCGTAAAGATCGCTAACCGGTGCGATGAAGAATGCATGAAACGCCAGGACCGGATCGTGTCCGAGCGCGGCAAAGAGAACACTTCCGCCAAGGATCGTCAGCACCGCTGCGGCGAGCGGCGCGCCCGCCACCATAACGCGTGACGGATGCGCCCGGCGTTCAAGCTTAACCAGCATGGTGCGCGCCGGCCTCTTTTGCCCGGAGTTCGTCAGGCGCGCGGCCCGCCATCCAACGGCCGACTTCTTCCACCGACGTTTTCGCCGTGGCGCGCGGCGGAGAGAGGCGGCCGGCGGATATGATGGTAATGCGATCACAAACCTCGAGCAATTCGTCAAGATCCTCCGAGATCAGGAGTATGGCGGCACCGCGCGCGCGCATATCGTTCAGCCGCGCCCGGATCGCTGAAGCCGCTCCAACATCGAGACCCCAGGTGGGCTGTGCGGCAATCACCACGCCGGGCTCCTGGGAAAACTCCCGGCCAACAATGAATTTCTGGAGGTTTCCACCCGACAAAGTCTGCGCCAGGGTCCCTGGGTTTGCAGTACGCACATCAAATGTGTCGATGCAGGTCTGGGCGAAACGCCGGACCACATCGTACCTGATCAGGCCCTTGCCGACAGTGTCTCGTTTATCAGCCGTCAGCAGGACATTCTTGGTCAAAGTCATTTGCGGCACCGCGCCATGACCAAGACGTTCTTCAGGAACATAGGCAAGACCCAGGCGCCGCCGCGCGGTTGGACCAAGCCGCCCAGCGGGTACATCGTCAATCTCGAGCGTTCCAGCGTGCGGTGCAATCCATTCGCCGGACAACGCCTCCAGAAGTTCGGCCTGACCGTTGCCCGCAATACCGCCAACGCCGACGATCTCGCCGCCGCGTACGCTCAAATCGATGTCACACAGAGGCATTGCGAACTCGTCCCCTGCGGCACGTTGCAAACCGTTGACGCGCAGGCGCACACCACCTGGTTCTGCGGACGATTGGGCCCTTACTGGGCCCTCCATGTCTCCGATCATCATCCGCGCGAGAGATGATTGTGATTGCTGGCGTGGATCCACTGTTGCCACAACCCGGCCCCGACGCAATACGGTCGCTGCGTCGCACAGTTCACACACTTCATGCAATTTGTGACTGATATAGGCAATGCTGCAGCCGGCCGCAGCAAGGCGGCGCATCAAAACGAACAGTTCTTCAGCAGCCTGCGGCGTCAGCACAGATGTCGGCTCATCCATGATCAACAGCCGCGGCTCCTGCATCAGGCAGCGCAGAATTTCGACTCTCTGGCGTTCTCCGACCGAAAGCGAGTGCACCACCCGATCCAGTTCCACCGCCAACCCGTGTTGACCGGCAAGTTCGAATGCTGCAGCGGCAATCGCCTGACGCGGCATTCCAGCGGGCAGCGACAGCACCAGGTTTTCAAGCACGCTGAGTGCAGGGAACAGCGAAAAATGCTGGAACACCATGCCGATGCCGAGCGCCCGAGCGTGCGACGGCGAGGTGATTTCGACCGCTGCGCCGTCCCACAGAATCTCACCGCAGTCTGCCACCACAACCCCATATATAATCTTCATCAAGGTGCTTTTGCCGGCACCGTTTTCTCCCAAAATGGCATGGATCGATCCGGGTTTGATACGCAGTGAAATGTCGTCGTTGGCCAACACCGATGGATAGGCCTTGCTCACCCCGCGCAACTCCAGGCGTGCGTCCGTTGCTGCATGTGCCATTCGCAAGCCCCTCACCCGGCCTATAGAATCCCCATCAGTGTACGCTGCCCGGTCTGTGCCGCCACTTCGCCATGATGCACAAATTCTATCGGGTGAGCGAAACATTCGAACTGACCGGACAATTACCGCTCGTTTCAGTTGCCGCCACACAGGATGTGCCGCAAAGTTCGGTCTCATCACAATTGGCCAGCGGAGTTAACAGAAATGACAGAACGGCGCGGCGCCTTCGCTGTGCGCGCAACTTTGATGCACGCACCGCACTTCGGCTCGGTCGAAGTGGCCAGCGATGCACTGGTCGAGGTGGCGGAAGATGGCAGCATCGCCGCGGTCACCACTGCGGACGCTGCCGATCACGGACAACGCTTGGAAGCCGCGCGATCCGCGGGCATTTTGCAGACCATGAGCCCGGGCTGCTACCTGCTGCCCGGTTTTATCGATCTCCACATTCACGCCCCGCAATGGCCGCAACTCGGCAAGGCGCTGCACCTGCCGCTTTCCGACTGGCTCGCCAAAAACACCTTTCCGTTGGAGGCGCGGTACGCGGACACCGCCTTCGCCCACCGTGTCTACAGCTCACTGGTGAACACGCTGATCGCCAATGGCACGACGACAGCGGTCTACTTCGGAACGGTTCATGGCGAAGCCAATCAGGCATTGGCTGAAATCTGCCTGGAACGCGGGCAACGCGCGTTTGTCGGCAAGGTTGCCATGGATGATCCCGACCAATGCCCCGACTATTATCGCGACGCCTCCGCCGCCGATGCGATCGATGGCACTGCTCGCCTGATCGAACATATCCGTGCCCTGGGGGGAAACGACACCGGTCTTGTCAAACCCATTGTGACACCGAGGTTCATTCCCAGTTGCAGCGATGAAGTGCTGTCAGAACTGGGTAGGCTTGCACGCTCGACTGGCTCACATATTCAAACCCATTGTTCCGAAAGCGATTGGGAACACGACTTCGTACTTCAAAGGCTCGGCAAATCCGACGCCCATGCGTTGCGCGATTTCGGGCTGCTAACCCGCCACACCGTACTCGCCCATTCCAATTTTATCAGTGCGCAAGATTGCACCGCAATTGCCGGCGCAGGCGCCGGCGTCGCCCATTGCCCGTTGTCGAATTTCTACTTCGCCAATTCGGTGTTCCCGTTGCGTGCAGCACTCGAAAAGGGCGTGCGCGTGGGGCTGGGCACCGACATATCCGGCGGCCCGAGCGCCTCAATGTTCGACAGCTGCCGCAGCGCCATCGCCGCGTCACGCGCCCTCGAAGACGGCGTCGACCCGATGCGCCCGGCCGATGAGCGCGGCACCGAAGATTCAAGGATCGATTTCCGTCACGCATTCTGGCTCGCGACAACCGGTGGCGCAGAAGTTCTCGACATCCCCGCCGGCCGGTTCGCACCCGGCCTGCAGTTCGATGCCATAGCGCTGGACACACGGGCGGCCGGTTCCAATGTCGGCGTCTGGGAGGATTTAGACAGCGAAGAAGACATCCTCCAGAAGATTGTGTACGGCGCGACGAGGGACTGCATCACCGACGTCTGGATCGCCGGCCGCAGGGTTCACGGCTCGGAAACGTGCGCTCCGCAGGCTTCGCACAAGGATTGATCGAGATCGCGTCGACGCCTTGCTCAACAACGCCATGTCCCGCGAATGGACGAATGTGAAACACCTGACACTGGACGAAATCGAAGCAAAAATTGGGCACTAAAGCTCAACCTGAGCACGATTGTGGTCGATTTGATGGGTGCATGTATTCTATCATGTGAGACCTCAAAATCGGTGGATACAACTTATGAAAAACGTCCGGACTGCATCGAAAAACGAACTTTCTAAGCCTGCGGCAAACCTCAGTGCTTCGATTGCAGCGCTCATCGTGCTCATCGCCGGCGCATTGGACGTTGGCGCGGCCGGTTCTCCTGGAACCGGGTCCGCGGGCATCCCGACCGCAGCACGTGACGCCCCACCCCGCCCCGACACCTCGGTGCGGATTGCGCAGACCGAAAAGACGGATAGCGAAAGCACCAACACCGCAGTGCCGGAAGTGAAAGCTGAAGAGCCGGCCACCACGGATGCAGCAACCGTGGAAAAAGAGGAAGCAGCCCCGGCCGAGGTCGCCACAACCGACACCAAAAGCGCAGACGAGACCACCGAGATCGAACGCTTGATGAAGCTTGCGCGCGACGGTGACAAGGACGCCGCACTCGCTCTTGCCAGACATTACGTCTCGGGCGATGCACCAGACAATACTGCCGCTGCCGAGTCCGCCGCGATCGCACTTGTCGACGGTGGAGAAAAATACGCCTCGGAATTTGTTCCAAACACGAAAGCCTGGTCGCGCGAGTTCTGGCGCGCTCTGCAGACGCGGTTGCAGCAGAAAGGTGTCTATGGCGGTGCCATCGACGGATTGCCCGGCAGAGCTACCCAACGTGCGCTGAAGACCTACGCCGGCATCAAGGCGCCGGCTGCAAAAACCATTCGGACGAAAATTACGCGCCGCAAGAAGACGCCGCGCGGATCGCACAAGGATTGAGCCGCATCGGTTGCGCAAGCCTCTTCCAATTGCGGTCAGCGTTCACTACGTTCGGACATGAGCACACTTCTTGCCACGGAGAACGACAATGGCCCGCGCCGCAGACCCGATGAAGAAAATCATCAAGGCGACCCTCGCCCTGGCCAAAACCAAGGGCTGGTCTGACACTTCGCTCGCCGATATCGCCGCAAAGAGCAAAGTCTCGCTCGGCGAGTTGCGTGGCCTGGTACGCGACAAGACGCAAATCCTTGAGCGGTTTCAGGAGCAGGTCGACATGGACGTGCTCGACAGTCTCGATCCCGAACTCGCCGGCGAGCCGGCGCGCGACAGGTTGCTCGAAGTGCTGATGCAGCGTTTTGAGGTTCTGGCCCCGCATAAGGACGCCCTGCGCCGGATCTCGCAGGATCTGAAGTCGAGCACACTGGAACGGCTGGCCCTCATTGGCCCCGGCATTCGCTCCATGGACTGGATGATTGCAGGCGCCGGCACCGACGCAAAAGGATTGAAAGGCGCCGTCCAGGTTAACGGGCTGGCCTGCATCTATGTATCGGTCTTCCAGATCTGGCTCAATGACGACGATCCGGGCCTTGCCCGCACCATGGCCGCACTCGACCAGAAGCTCCGGCGCGGCGAAGCCTGGCTGAACAATGCCAAAGTCCCCATCGGCATGGGACAGACCCTGGTTCAGGTCGCCCGCAATTTCTGCAAAGCCCGGCGCGAAGCTGCCGACAACAAAGACGCCGATCCCGCACCAAACGGCACTTAGAGCGTTTCATGTTTACACGGAATTTGTTTGATGGTCCAAATCGGCCCGTCGGCCACGGTTGCGGCGCTTGCCCGATGCACCGCATCGTGGCTCACGCACCGCGCCTTGCCGAGCGAGCCGATTTGGACCATCAAACTAATTCCGTGTAAACATGAAACGGTCTAAGTGCCGTTTGGTGCGGGATCGGCGTCTTTGTTGTCGGCAGCTTCGCGCCGGGCTTTGCA
>JAJFHM010000002.1 GCA_021775625.1 Hyphomicrobiales bacterium
ACCTCTTCGACGAGGATCCGACGGATATCACTCTGACGGGCGGATCTGTCGATGAGAACGCTGCTGCGGGCACGACTGTTGCGACACTTTCCAGCGTTGACGCCGACGCAGGCGACAGCTTCACCTACGCCATAACCGCCGACGCCTCCGGCTTCTTCGAGATCGTCGGCAACGAGGTGCGTGTCGCGGCCGGTGCCGCCATCGACTTCGAGACCGATCAGACACACGATATCACCGTTGAGGTGACGGATGCTGGTGGGAATACCTACTCGGAAGTCATCACACTCGCCGTCAATGACCTCTTCGACGAGGATCCGACGGATATCACTCTGACGGGCGGATCTGTCGATGAGAACGCTGCTGCGGGCACGACGGTTGCGACGCTTTCCTCCGTTGATGCGGATGCGGGAGACACGTTCACATATGCCATCACCAATGACGCATCCGGCTTCTTCGAGATTGTCGGCAACGAAGTGCGGGTTGCGGCAGGTGCAGCAATCGACTTCGAGACAGACCAGACCCACGACATCACGGTGGAAGTCACCGATGCAGGCGGCAACACCTACTCCGAGGTGATCACACTCACTGTAAGCGATCTCTTCGACGAGGACCCCACTGATATCACTCTGACGGGCGGATCTGTCGATGAGAACGCATCCACGGGAACAACCGTTGCAACGCTGAGCACCGTCGACGCCGACGCAGGCGACGGCTTCACCTACGCCATCACCAATGACGTTTCGGGTTTCTTCGAGATTGTCGGCAACGAGGTGCGTGTCGCGGCTGGGGCCACGATCGACTTCGAGACCGACCAATCTCACGACATCACGGTGGAAGTCACCGATGCAGGCGGCAACACCTACACTGAGGTGGTCACGCTCACGGTCAACGATCTGTTCGACGAAGATCCCACAGACATCACCCTGACCGGTGGTGCGGTTGACGAGAACGCTGCAACGGGAACAACCGTAGCGACGCTCTCGTCTGTTGACGCCGACGCGGGAGATTCTTTCACCTACGCGATTACCAACGACGCCTCCGGGTTCTTCGAGATTGTCGGCAACGAGGTGCGGGTTGCAGCAGGTGCTGCCATCGATTTCGAGGCCGATCAGACCCACGACATCACCGTCGAGGTGACGGATGCTGGTGGCAACACCTACTCGGAAGTCATCACACTCAACGTCAATGATCTCAACGAGGACCCGACAGACATTACGCTCACCGGCGGATCTGTGGATGAGAACGCAGCGGTTGGCACGACGGTTGCGACGCTCTCCAGCGTTGACGCCGATGCGGGAGACTCATTTACCTACGCCATCACCAACGACGCTTCCGGCTTCTTCGAAATTGTCGGCAACGACGTGCGGGTTGCGGCAGGCGCCGCCATCGACTTCGAGGCCGCTCCGTCCCACGACATCACGGTGGAAGTCACCGATTCAGGTGGCAACACCTACTCGGAGGTCATCACGCTGACGGTCAACAACCTCTTCGACGAAGATCCCACGGACATTACTCTGACCGGCGGTTCTGTTGACGAGAACGCTGCAGCAGGCACGACGGTTGCTACGCTCTCGTCTGTTGATGCGGACGCCGGCGACAGCTTCACCTACGCCATCACCAACGATGCGTCGGGCTTCTTCGAAATCGTCGGCGACGAGGTGCGGGTTGCGGCAGGCGCCACCATCGACTTCGAGACCGATCAGCTTCACGAGATCACAGTCGAAGTCACCGATGCCGGCGGCAATACCTATTCGGAGGTTATCGGTGTAAACGTGAACAACCTGTTCGACGAGGCGCCAACAGATGTTCTCGTCGATTCCACATCCGGGCTTGGAGCCAATCTCATTGTCAACGGATCGTTCGAAAACGCCGACGTCGCCAGCAATTCGTTACGGAATTTTTCCTCAATCGAGGGGTGGCAGACAACGGCCGGCCTGGTCCAGATCCATGATAATTTCGGCGGCCACACCGCGAGCGACGGGAGCCAGTATCTCGATACCGACGGCGAGGCCGGCGCCGATGAAATCTACCAGGATGTCGCAACCCAGGCCGATACGACATACCGCCTGAGCTTCGATGCCGCGGACCGTATTGGATACAATACCAACGGGTTTGAGGTTTTCTGGGACGGCAACCTGGTCGCCACAATCGAACCGGCCACAACCGACTGGACCACGTTTTCGTTCGATGTGACGGGTTCGGGAGGATCGGACCGGCTCGAATTCCGCGAACTGGGCGATGAAAGCGACGCCTATGGTTCCATCATCGACAATGTGCAACTGCAGGAAGTCTACGCCGGCAACGTCGACGAAAATGCGCTCGCTGGAACCGTGGTGGCAACGCTGAGTGCGGTCGATGCGGACTATGGCGATAGCCACACCTACGCCATCACCAATGATCCGTCCGGCTACTTCGAGATCGTCGGCAATGAAGTCCGCGTGGCCACGGGCGCCGTCATCAATTTTGAGATCGCAACGTCACACGACATCACCGTTGAGGTCACCGACGCGGGCGGAAACACCTACACGGAAGTCATCACTCTGAACGTCAACGACATCTACGAGCTCGACGGAACGTCGGGAAATGACGCCCTGGATGGCACTGCGGGCAAGGACAGAATTCAGGGCCTGGCTGGCGATGATGTCATCTCAGGCTATGCTGGTAAAGATGACCTCAAAGGTGGAGAGGGTAACGATACGATTTATGGCGGTGCAGGAGACGACAAGCTTGACGGTGGGGTCGGGGATGACACGCTCTACGGCGGTGACGGTGCCGATACGCTGAAGGGCGGAGCCGGCGACGATATCCTTTATGGCGGTGCGGATAATGACAAGCTCGAAGGCGGAGCCGGGGATGACGCGCTCTACGGTGGCGCTGGGGACGATGAGCTCAAAGGCAATTCCGGTAACGACACGATCTATGGCGATGCCGGCAGCGACAAACTTGAGGGCGGGAGTGACGTCGATACTCTCGATTATTCCAACTCGTCGGCCGGGGTCACCATCGACCTGGACGCCGAAACCGCAAGTGGCGGCGACGCCGAGGGCGACACGATCAAGGACTTTGAGAATGTTGTCGGTTCTGATTTCGACGATGTTCTGACCGGCGATGACGGTGACAATGTTCTCACCGGCGGCCTCGGCGACGACACCCTCAACGGCGGCGACGGCAACGATCTGTTCCTGTTCCACGAAGGCGACGGCTCGGACACGGCCTCCGGCGGTGCCGGCGGCGGCTGGACCGATACGGTACAGCTCATGGATTCATCCGGCGGCGGCGACATCGGTGTCTTTGGTTCTGACTGGACCGTGACCATCACATCCGGCTCCATCGATGCCCAGGACACCGACTCGATTACGCTCGCCCAGGACACAGATGGTTACGTCACGTTGCAGGACGGCAGCCAGTTCTCGTTTACCGACCTGGAGCGTATCGAGTTCTGAAAGGTTTAGCCGGAAACGGCACGGATTGATGGCACTACAAATAACAACAAACGCCATCTGGATTACGCAACACCTTAAGGGCGGCCTCGGCCGCCCTTCCTTTTTGTTTTGTACCGCACACGGCTATTCCGCGCCTTCCGCACGGGCCTCCGCGGGGGCGGCCTGACCGGCCGGCGCGCAGTCGCGCTTGCCTCCCGGCGGTCGGATTGGTGCCCATCAGGAACTCTCCGGAGGAGCGCAAGCGACGATCAGCGAGCCAGGCGAGCGCAGCCTTAGCGGCGCTTGAACGTCAAAAAGTGATATGCATCACTACTTTCCTGCGGCATCCTTCCCATATCTGAAACAAGCAATATTATCTGCTCATTGAGCAATCCGAAGGAGGACGCCCAAGCGTGCGTTGAAACGATGATTAGAAAGATGGACTGGAACATTCTGCTTGCAAGCACACGTGGCCGGCTCCATCTGAAACCGTTCTGGATCACGACCGCCGCTGTTTATGGCCTCAGTACCGTGATCTATTTTGCAAGCTATTATGCTGCAGCACGCTATCGCGTGTTCTACTTCCAAGAGTTTCTACTGATCGTGAACGCGGTGGTCTCGATCCAGTTCTTCCTCATGTGCGCGCCGATTATCAAGCGCCTCCACGATCTCGACCGAAGCGGTTGGTGGCTGGTGCCGATGTGGGTGTTGCCGCAGGGCTACTTTCTCCTCGGTCGCTTCCTCTTGCCACCACTGGAGGCGCAGTTTGCCGGTATTGGCAGTGTCAGCGCCGTCCTTGTCTTCGTTATTCTCGTCTGGGCATTCCTGGCCCTGTTCGTGCTGCGCGGCACGGCGGGTGCCAATCATTATGGCCCGGACCCGCGCCCGGTGCGCCTTGTTCCCCGCTTCTGGAAATTTGATCTCAATGCGCCAATCGCCCTGCCGGCGCCGGCGCAACCAGCGCTTTATTCCGCTGCCTGAGCTTCCGTTCGCACCCGCGATACGGTTGCCCGCAGCGATGCCGGTTTGATCGGCTTGTTCATGAAGCCGACGCCGGTCCGCCGGGCGCGCTCCTGCAACAGGCGGTCGCGGTCCGCGGTAATGAGCACGGCCGGCACGTTGTGCTCCTGCCTGGCCCTGAGTTTCTGGATGAGTTCAAGTCCATCGCCGGTGTCCAGGTGATAATCCGCAATGATAATATCGACCCCTGACGCAGCCTTCGCGAAGGCCTTTTCGGCGGCGGTTTCATCGGTGGCGGCAAGTACGCTGCAGCCCCAGCCTTCGAGCATCGTCGTCATGCCCTCCAGTATCGCCGGCTCATTGTCGACACACAGAACGGTCATGCCATTGAGGCTGACACTTGGAGGCGCGATCCGTGCCGGGGCGTCCGACAGGGTGGAGGCCGCATCCGCCACCGGCAGCATAATAGAGAACATGGAGCCTCTGCCCGGCTCGGAGTGAACGGTGATATTGTGGTCCAGCACCTGCGCAATCCGCTCGACGATCGACAGACCCAGTCCCAGTCCCGGTTCCTGATCGCCGTTGGTGTCGAGCCGCTCAAATTCCTGATAAATGCGCTTTTGCTGAGCCAGTGGAATGCCGCTGCCGGTATCGTGCACCTCGACACGAACCGTATCACCGACGCGCCGGCATCCCATCAGGACGCATCCTGTGGCGGTATATTTGATGGCATTGGAGATATAGTTCTGCAGCACGCGGCGCAGCAACCTGCGGTCTGACCGTACTGCGAGACTGGAGCTGACGACCTTCAGGTCAAGCTCCTTTTCACCCGCCACAGGATCGAACTCCCGTTTCAGGGTGTTCAGCAGGTCATCGATGCGAAAGTTGGAAAGCTCCGGCTTCATGGCACCCGCATCGAGCCGGGAGATGTCGAGCAGGGCAACGAGGATATCCTCAACCGCCTCAAGCGAGGCATCGACATTCTGGACAAGGCCCTGGTCTTCACTGCTGCCGCGGCGCTCAACCAGGCTCGTGGTGAAGAGCCGGGCGGCGTTGAGGGGTTGCAGAATATCGTGGCTCGCCGCTGCAAGGAAGCGCGTCTTGCCGAGGTCCGCCTCTTCCGCCTTGGCTTTTGCCACCGTCAGTTCTTCATTCAAGGCAGTAAGCTCGGCGGTGCGTTCCTCCACCCGGCGTTCCAGTGTTTCGTTGGCACTGAGAAGCGCATCTGCGGCCTTCACCCGTTCGGTGATGTCGGCGAAGGTCACCACGACACCATCGTCGGGCAAAAAGTCCGAGCGCACCTCGAGCACGGTGTGGTCGTTGCGCAGGCGTTCCTGATAGGGCTCGTGGCTGACAATCAGCTTGTTGATCCGGTCGGAAACGTTCCAGTCCGCATCGGCGTCGGTCAGGCCGGCATTGGCGGCAATGGTGCGCAGGATTTCCTCCAGAGGAACGCCGATCCTGCCCATATCCGCAGGCAAGTCCAAAAGCTTCCGAAACTGCCGGTTCCAGCAGATCAGCTCGAGATCCTTGTCGAACACGCCGATACCCTGGCGGACGTGATCGATGGCCGATTGCAAAAGGTCGCGGTTGTATTGAATGGCATCGGAGGCATCGTCGAGGAGCTTCATGGCGCCGCGCCGGTTGGGGCTGCGCCGCTCGATGAGCAGGGCCATCACCAGGCGCGAAGACGCAGCGCCCACGGCACTGGCCAGGAGATGTTCGGCAAACCGTATGAGCCTGATATCGGCTTCGCTGTCAGCGTCCAGTTCCACACTCCGGCTTTGGGCAAACTCCGCAAAGGCCCGCTCGGTTCGGTTTTCCCCCAGATAGCGTGCCACCGTCGACTTCAGGTCGCCCACCAGCACTTGCGTCCGCCACAGGCGGAAATTTGGCGCTGCCGCCGGCAGTTCGGTGCTGACAAAGATGTTTGCCTGCAGCCGTTCGATCGGCTGCTGCTGGGACAATAGCGAGAACGCGACATAGGCGCCGATGTTGCAGGCAAGGCTCCACAGAACACCATGGGTAAGGGGGTCGAATTCAAGATTGAACAGGATCCGCGGCCGCAGCAGTCCGAGACCGAAGGGGCCTTCCTCGAGCAGGTTCGTCGGCAGCCAGCCGGCATCGACGAAAGACGGCAGCAAAAGGGTGTAGCACCACAGGCCGAAGCCCGCGAGAATCCCGGCGACCGCCCCGCGCTTGGTCGCCCGGCGCCAGATCAATCCCCCGAAGAAGGCCGGCGCAAATTGTGCAATGGCTGCAAACGACAACAATCCGATCGCCGCCAGGGCCTCCGCATCCGACACCATCTGATAATAGCCATAGGCCAGGGCCAGAATGGCGAAGATCGCGCCGCGGCGGATGTTGAGCAGCACGCGGCCCATGTCCTCGCGCGGATCTGCGGTCATTTCACGCTGCCGCACGATGAGCGGCACCACCAGATCGTTGCACACCATGATCGACAGCGCGATGGTGGCGACGATGACCATGGCGGTGGCCGCCGAAAGACCGCCGATAAACGCAATCAGGGTAACCAGGTGCTGGTCCGCGGCCATCGGCAGGGCGAGCACGAAAGTGTCCGCATCGGTTGTGCCGGGACTGAAGGTGAGCAGTCCGGCAACGGCGATGGGCACAACGAACAGGTTGATCGCGATCAGGTACAGCGGAAACAGCCATGCGGCCTTTTTGATGTCGGATGTATCGGTGTTCTCAACCACCGCAACATGAAACTGCCGCGGCAGCAGCATGATCGCAATCATGCTCAGCAAGGTCATGGTCAGCCATCGGCCGCCGTCGAACCCGCGGGTGAAGAGTTCGACAATTTCTGGTCTGGCACTTGCCTGTTCGAGCAGGTCCGCAGCGCCAAACATGACAAACGTGACATAGGCCCCGACGATCAGGAACGCCAGCAGCTTGACGATCGACTCAGCCGCGATCGCCATGATGAGCCCGTCTTGATGTTCCGTCGCATCGATATGCCGGGTGCCGAACAGGATCGTGAACACCGCCATGGTGATCGCAACCAGCAGAGCCAGGTCGTTGATCACGGGAACGTCGAAAGCGCTTTGTGGCAGGCTGCGCGAGTTTTCCAGCAGGGTCTCGAGAGAGTTGGAAACAGCTTTAAGCTGCAGCGATATGTAGGGCAGGACGCCGATCACCGCGATCACCGCAACCAGCGCCCCCAGGCCCTGGCTTTTGCCGTAACGCGCGGCGATGAAGTCTGCAATGGAAGTAATGTTCTGGCGCTTCGACAGGTCGGCGATGCGGCGCAGCAGCGGCCAGCCGGCCGCCAGCATGATGATCGGCCCGATGTAAATGGGAAGAAAGTCGAGCCCGGAGCGGGTGGCGAGGCCGACGCTGCCAAAATAGGTCCACGAAGTGCAATAAACCCCAAGACTCAGCGCATAGACAATCGGCCGTGTATGCCCGTGGCCACGCCGCAGGGCGAGCTTGTCGCCGTAATAGGCAATAGCGAAGAGCAGTCCGAGATACCCGAACGCCACAGCAAGTATGGTCCAGCCGCTCAACATATCTCCCCATCGCTGCGGTGGCTGATCATTTGTATTGCAAACTATCCCACGTGCCGAAGCTGAGTCTACAAGACTGCCAGCCTGCAATACCGATGCGTGACGTCTGGGTTAACTCGCGTTGGGCTCATTTTTGTGCCGATTCTAGTCTAAAAACAGCTCTCAGATGGATTTATCCGTTCTCCACGCAACTGTAAGCGGATAAATTCGATGTGCAGGCTGGCTGCATGCGGAACGCTTCGCTGTTGGACCTATGAGCTCAGCAGTGCAGGCGCGCGCGAACAAGTGGAGGATTCAATGTTCAAGGAATTCAAGGAATTTGCCATCAAGGGCAATGTCATGGACATGGCCATCGGTATCATCATTGGCGCCGCATTCGGCACCATCGTCAAATCGCTGGTTGATGACATTATCATGCCGGTGGTGGGCCTGGCCACCGGCGGGGTCGACTTCTCGAACATGTTCATCACATTAAGCGGTGACGCTCACGCCACTTTGGAGGCGGCGAAAGAAGCCGGCGCGGTCACCATGAACATCGGCATCTTCATCAATTCGGTGATCGCGTTCCTGATTGTCGCCTGGTGCATGTTCATGATCGTCAAGGCCATGAACCGTCTCAAGCGCGAAGAAGAGGCTGCACCGGCACCAGCGTCTCCGCCGCGTGCCGAAGTATTGCTGGCAGAAATTCGCGACGCGTTGACGTCCAAGTAAATTATCCCGAACCAGGGGACGCCGCGCCGGCGTCCCCGGCGGCCCTGGATTGCTTTTCGATGCCGGCATCCGGCACAGCCCGTTGACGCTGCCCGGTGAAGCGGTTAAGCCGCATGGCTGGAACCGGGAGAGTGTGATGTCAATTGATCGCGATGCGCTGGTCGACCCTGAACGCATACTGGGTGCGCTGAAGGGGTTCGCGAAGGATGAGCCCGAAAGCGGCATCATCCAGGTCTTCAATTACGGCCGCGACCGGGAAGGGATCATCCCCATGTGGGTTGGGCAGGGCGACCTGCCGACACCGAAGTTCATCTATGATGCAGCCGTAAGGTCGCTGGAGGCCGGCGAGACCTTCTACACCTATCAGCGCGGTCTGCCGGAACTGCGCCAGACGCTCGCGGACTATCACGCCCGGCTGTACCGCAAGCCGTTCGATGCGGAGAACTTCTTCATCACCGGCTCCGGCATGCAGGCGATGCAGACGGTTGTCCAGGCGATCGCCGGCGAGGGCGACGAAATCGTTGTGCCGAGCCCTGCCTGGACCAATTATCCAGCACCCATGCGTCTGGCGGGCGTCAAGCCTGTGGAAGTGCCGCTCGACTTCGCCAATGGCAGCTGGTCGCTTGATCTCGACAAGCTGTTTGATGCGGTCACGCCCCGGACCCGGGCGATTTGCGCCAACACGCCCAGCAATCCTTTAGGCTGGGTCATGAGCGCCGACGATATTCTGGCCATCCGGGATTTTTGCCGCCAGCGCGGCATCTGGATCGTGGCCGATGAAGTCTACGCACGGTTCTACTATGGTCCGGGTTCGGAAAACGGCGCACTGCCGCCTTCGTTTCTCGATGTCTGCGAGACTGACGAACAGTTTCTTCTGGTCAACACGTTTTCAAAGAACTGGGCAATGACCGGGTGGCGGGTTGGCTGGCTGCAGGCACCGAAAGCCATGGGGCAGGTCATCGAGAACCTGGTACAGTACAACACATCGGGCACCGCCGCCTTCATGCAGCGCGCCTGCATCACGGCCATGCAGGACGGAGAAGCGCTGGTCGCACAGCAGGTGGAGCAGTCCCGCATCGGGCGCGATATCGTGTGTTCCGCGTTGCGCCAGGCCCCCGGTGTCCGCTTTCAGGAGCCGGAAGGTGCGTTCTATCTGTTCTTTTCCATTGATGGGGTGCAGGACTCCGCCGCCTTCACAAGGCGCATGATCGATGAGATCGCGGTGGGACTGGCACCGGGTACGGCATTCGGCCCCGGCGGCGACAACTTCATGCGGTTGTGTTACGCGCGCTCGGCGGCAAGTCTCGAAGAGGCCATGGGCCGGCTGGTGCCCTGGCTTAATGCGCTTTAGGTCCTGGAGCCGGACCGGCGGTCTTCGACGATCATTTGCGCTGCCTTCTCCGCGATCATCAATGTAGGTGAGTTGGTGTTGCCGGAGGTGATCGTGGGCATGATCGAAGCATCGATGACCCGCAGGCCGTCGAGCCCGTGCACCCGCAGGCGTTCGTCGACCACGGCCATAGGGTCCGACCCCATCTTGCAGGTGCCGACAGGGTGAAAGATCGTTGTACCGATGTCACCGGCAGCCGCCGCCAGATTTTCATCTCCGACAATATTTGCGCCCGGCCTGAACTCTTCCGGCGCATAGGGCTCGAGCGCTTGTGCAGACATGATGCGCCGGGTGAGTTTGATGGCATCCGCCGCCACCTGACGGTCGGCGGGGGCCGACAGGTAGTTTGGCGCGATGAGCGGCGCGGATTTGGGATCTGAGGTGCGGATATGGATGGATCCGCGGCTTTCCGGCCGCAGATCGCACACCGAGGCGGTGATCGCCGGAAACGCATCGAGCGGCTCGCCGAATGCGCCCAGCGTCAGGGGTTGCACGTGATACTGCAGATTGGCGGTCTCTCGGGCCGGATCCGATTTGGCGAACACACCGAGCTGGCTTGGCGCCATCGCCATCGGCCCTTTTCTGAACAGGGCGTATCGGAGCGCGATGTCGATTTTGCCGAAAAGGCTGTTCGACCATTCATTCAGCGTGCGCACGTTGGAGACCTTGTAGGCAGTGCGCAACTGGAGATGGTCCTGCAGGTTGGCGCCGACACCCGGCAGCGGGCAGCGTATATCGATACCATGTTGTTTGAGAACCCGGGGCTCTCCGATGCCGTTGAGTTCGAGCAGCTGAGGCGACGCGACCGCGCCGGCCGCCAGCAGCACTTCGCCCGTTGCACGCACATCCACCCTTTGGCCTTTGCGGTCATAGGAAACCCCGACGGCTTTGCTGCCGTCAAACAGGAGGCGCGTTGCATGGGCATGTGTGACGATGCTCAGGTTGTTGCGTTTCGCTGCCGGACGCAGGAACCCTTTTGCCGCCGTCCAGCGCACGCCGCTGCGTTGATTGACCTGAAAATAGGCGGCACCTTCATTGTCACCGGTGTTGAAGTCGGAAATCTTCGGAATGCCGACCTGCGCGCAGGCTTCGCGAAACGCGTTGAGGATTTCCCATGAAATCCGAGCCTCCTCCACACGCCATTCGCCACCGGCGCCGTGATGTTCGTCCGCCCCCATGAAATGATCTTCCGAGCGCTTGAAATAGGGCAGGACATCGTCCCAGCTCCAGCCGGTATTGCCCATCTGGCGCCACTGTTCGTAGTCCCGGGCCTGGCCGCGCATGTAGATCATGCCATTGATGGCCGTGCATCCGCCCAGAACCTTGCCGCGGGGGTAGGCAATGGCCCTGCCGTTAAGGCCCGGAGACGGCTCGGTGCGGAAACACCAGTCCGTGCGTGGATTATTCATCGTGTACAGGTAGCCAACCGGGATGTTAATCCACATATAGGTGTCACGGCCGCCTGCCTCGAGCAGCAGAACTTGTGATTTGCCGTCAGCGGAAAGTCTGTTGGCCAGCAGGCACCCTGCGGTGCCCGCGCCGATGATAATGTAGTCGAACGGCCCGGTTTCGCTGCTCATAGGGTGGCGAGGCTAATGCCAGCGATGTGTGCTGTCCAGCCGCAACGGCGGAGACGTTAGCCATGCAGGCGCGCGGGCGTTGAGAGTAAAGCGAGGCAGTGATATGCAGTGTCCAGGTGGATTTGGCGGCGGGCATCTCGAAATACGGAATAGAGTATGAAAGTCAGTATAATTGGCGCCGGCTATGTCGGCCTGGTCACCGGCGCGTGCTTCGCCGACCTCGGCTGGCATGTGACGTGCGTCGACATAGATCACGAAAAGATCGAAGGATTGCGTGCCGGGCGGATGCCGATCTTCGAGCCGGGTCTGGAAGAGGTGGTCAACCGAAACCGGCAAAACGGACGTCTTGATTTCGTGACCGACATGGCCCCCGCCGTGGCCCAGTCGGATATCGTATTTCTCACCGTTGGTACACCGCCGATGGAAGACGGCCGGGCGGATACCAGCGCCGTCGCGGCTGCCGCCGTCGAACTGGCGCCGGCGCTTGCGGGCTACACCGTGGTGGCGATCAAGTCGACGGTTCCGGTGGGGACCGGGACCTATGTCAGGCGCCTCATCGCGGAAGCCAATCCAACCGCGCTGTTTTCCATAGCGTCCAATCCGGAATTTCTGCGCGAGGGAAACGCGATCCGGGATTTCATGGAACCGGACCGCATTGTTATAGGTTGCGACGAGGAGCGTGCGGGCGATCTGCTGCGCGCACTCTACAACCCGCTCGAACAGCGCAATGTTCCGATCGTTGTCACGGACTGCGCCACGTCAGAGCTGATAAAGTATTCCGCCAACAGCTTTCTTGCCGCCAAGGTGGCCTTCATCAACGAGATGGCCGATCTGTGTGACGCCATTGGCGCCAATGTGGACGACCTGGCGCGCGCCATCGGGCTGGACGACCGGATCGGCCACAGTTTCCTCAGGCCCGGCCCTGGCTATGGCGGATCATGCTTTCCGAAAGACACGCTGGCCCTTGCAGCTCAGGCCCAGGAGGCCGACTGTCCCGTGCGCATCGTCGAGGCGGTTGTGGCATCCAATGCCCACCATGTGCGCCGCCTGGTCAAGAAGATCGAGCGCAGTTGCAAACAGGGCTGGGAAGAACACGGCCGTGACAATACGTCATTTGCCGGCAAGACGATTGCCGTACTTGGCCTTGCGTTCAAGAGCAACACCGATGATATCCGCTACGCGGCGAGCCTGGTTATCCTGCCGCAGCTCGCCAAGCATGGTGTGACGATCAAGGCCTATGATCCGGCCGCCATGGCCAAGGCCGGTGAAGTGATGACCGAAGTCACTTATTGCGACAGCATCGCCGGAGCGCTGGATCATGCGGATGCTGTGCTGGTTCTTACCGAATGGCCCGAATTTCTGGTGCTTGACTGGGATGATTTGAAAAGCCGCATGGCATCGCCGGTGATGATCGATTTCCGCAATCTGTTTTCGCCGGAAGAGGTCGGCAACCGCGGCGTTACCTACTTCTCACTCGGCCGTCCGAGCGGTCGCGCACGCACAGACGTTGAAGACAATATCGCACGCCTTGCGGATGCAACCGTCAAGCACGCCGGCGCAACGTCTTAGAGCGTTTCAAATACAACGGCCGCCATCGACCTCGATACACACCCCGGTCAGAAACGCTGCTTCGTCGGAGGCCAGGAACGCCGTCACATTTGCAATATCGGCCGGCGTAGAAAGGCGGCCCAGCGGGACCGTGTCGACGAACTTGGAATACATCTCGTTGGTCACTTCGCCACCGAGAAACTCACCCAGCATTGGCGTGTCTCCGGCCACCGGGCACAACGCGTTGACCCGGATGTTGTCGGCAGCCAGCTCAATTGCCATCGCCTTGGTGAGCGTGATCGCGGCACCCTTGGAGCCATTGTACCAGGTGAGCCCCGGCCGCGGCCTGAGGCCGGCCGTCGAAGCGGTGTTGATCATTGTGCCGCCGCCGCGCTCGCGCAGGGCCGGGACACCGTGGATCGCCGCCAGATATAGGCTCTTGCAGTTGACCTGAAAGATCTTGTCGAAGGTTTCTTCATCCACATCGAGCATGGGCTGGTTGCGTTGCGGCATGCCCGCATTGTTGACGATGCAGTCGACGCCGCCGAACGCGTCGATGGCCTTGTCGACCATGGCCTTGACGTCGTCGGAAGAGGTTACATCGGCTTGCACGGACACTGCCTCGCCGCCTGCGTCCCTGAGCGTCCGGGCGACGTGTTCAGCGCCCTCTCCGTTGATGTCGGCGCACACCACCTTGGCGCCATCGGCAACGAAGCGTTCCACGATACCGGTGCCGAAACCGGATGCCGCTCCGGTCACGATGGCAATCTTGTCTTTAAGTTTCATGTCTTTTTCCTTCGCATCACCAGGCAAGTTCCAGAATTTCGAGAATTTGGTCGGGACTTTTGATTGGGCGCGGGTTCTGGCT
>JAJFHM010000011.1 GCA_021775625.1 Hyphomicrobiales bacterium
CTTCTTGAGGCCGCCAGCCGGCCCGGAGGCCAGGTTCTGCTGGCCCGGCAGGCAAGCTGGCGCAAGGATCTCATCGGCCTGGTGGAGTGGCGCGCATCTGAACTTGAACGGCTTGGCGTCACCATGCAGTTCAATGTTTTCGCCGAGGCTGAGATGATTGAGGCACTCGAACCCGATGTGGTCATTGTCGCCACCGGAGGCGTGCCGAACGAAGGCTGTATCGAGGGCGCGGCCCTTTGCACCTCAAGCTGGGATGCACTCACCGAGACATCCGGCACACAGGGCGAAGCAATCGTTTATGATGGCACCGGACGGCACAGCGCGGTGACAGCCGCGGAAAAGCTCGCCATGCAGGGGCAGAAAGTGACGCTCTACAGCCTTGATGAAGGCATCGCCGAAGAACAGACCTATGCGGAGCAGGTGGCATGGAAGCACCGGATCTTTAAGCTCGGCTTCGAGGTGGTTCGCGAATGGGCCCTCTCCCATGTCGAACAGGACGGCAACCGGCTGAAGGCGGTGTTTGCCAACGAGTATACCGGCGCGTTGAAGGAACACACCGCAGATCAAATCGTCGTGGATCACGGCACCCTGCCGGCCGACGCGATATTCCACGATCTCGTCGAGGCATCCGCGAACAAGGGCGTCAAGGACATCGACGCCCTGGTCGCCGGCGAACCCCAACCCACACCCAACGATCAAGGCTTTGAGCTCTACCGAATTGGAGACGCAGCGGCCTCGCGCAATATCGCAGCAGCCGTGTATGATGCGCTCAGATTGTGCGCACGGTTGTAGGTCCGCGACGTGGCGCTTCTGAATACAGCGAAAGCGCGCGGAGATGAGGGAGCGCGAACCGTCTACTCGTACAGGTTTCACACCAGCTCGTTTCAGGAGATCAGATGACGTTCGATGCCATTGTTGTCGGAGGCGGCATAATCGGCTGCACCAACGCATTCTACCTGGCCCGCAAGGGGCTCAAGGTCGCCATCGTCGAAAGCGGCACAATCGGCTGCGGCACCACCAGCAATTCCTTCGCCTGGATCAACGCCACGACAAAGGTCTCCGACGAAAACTATCATCGGCTCAACGCGCTCGGGCATGCGACCTACTGCAAGCTTGCCGTCGAATTCGGCGAAGATGTGATGGGTTTGTATCCAACGGGCGCACTGGAACTCGTCAGCCCGTCCGACCCCTCCGGTTACGCGGCGGTGAAGGAACGGGCGCGTCTTCTGGAAGGCCTGGACTATCCCTCAGGCTGGATCGGCACCAGGGAAATCCGCACCCTCGATCCCCATCTGACTGTACCCGATGATGCCGAGGCGCTCTACACCATGAGCGATCCGTGCCTCGATGCGCCGAAGTTCGCACGCTTCATGGCAGACCAGGTCCGCGCGCTTGGCGGCGAGGTTCTGGAAAACTGCCCGGCGCAGAAACTGGAAGCCACCGATGAAGGCGTTGTCACAGGTCTCGAAACCGGCCACGGCGTGCTCAAATCGCCAAGGGTTCTTGTGACCGTTGGGCCCGGCACGCCTGAGGTTTTGAGCGAGATCACCGGTTATGAGGGATTTGCCTCCCGGTTTCCCATGCGCCGCGTCCCCGGTCTGTTGGTGGTTACCCCCAGCACATTGCCGCACAGGATGGTTCGCCATGTCCTCTATGTATCGACCGGGGCCGAGTTTCACGTATTGCCGACCCCGGACGGTGGCCTCAAGTTCGGCGCTGACGATACCGACGGCATGGTCAGTGATGATCCGTCTCCGGAAACTGTCCGGCGCGCCGCACTCATGCTGCTCAAACGCGCGCAAGAGGTGATACCGGGGTTCTCCGGCGAAGCCTGCATTGACGACTGCGATTTGAGGATCGGTGTCAGACCCTACCCGGAAGACGGTATGACCCTGGCGGGCCAAATGCCCGGATCGGAAGGGCTTTTCGTCATCGCAACCCACAGCGGTGTCACTCTTGCACCAGCGCTCGGATCCCTGATGTCGCAAGTGATCGCGGACGGCCATGTCCCGGACGCTCTCGAACCCTTCGCGCTGGAGCGTTTCCAGGCCTTCGGTTAGCGCGCTGTGTCTTTCGCAAGCGCGCGCGCATCCGGCCCGCCCAGATCCCACCACAGACCGGCCATGATGCCCAGGGCCTGCCGGCACACCGGCGCCAGGACATGCTCGTTGGGGGCATGCTGACAGCAGGCGGGATGCGAGTGAGGTACCCATATGGTCGGCAGGCCGAGCAGGTCGGCGAAGATGTCGTTGGGCAGCGATCCGCCCAGGTTGGGCAATATGGCGACATCGGTTTGCGCCGTCCGCTCCATGGACGCCACCACCCAGCCCACCCAGGGATGATCGGGATCGAGCCGCGTTGCCCGTATCGGCTCAGAATCCGGCTTCAGCCGCACCGTCTCAAATCCGTTCTCATCGAGCATCTTTCGTAGCGCCGGGATCAGCGTCTCGGGCTCGGTCGGCACCACATATCGCAAATGACAGGTGGCTTTGGCGCGCGGCGGAATGGCGTTGACCGGGTTGTCCGGGTCTCCGGTCTCGAAGGCCAGCACTTCAAAACTGTTCCATGCGATGACCTTCTCCATGGCACTCAGGCCCGG
>JAJFHM010000101.1 GCA_021775625.1 Hyphomicrobiales bacterium
CGATGCGGTGCACCGGGCAAGCGCCGCAACGCTGCCGGAGGACCGATTTGGCCCACCGGAAGGCCGGGTTTTCGCGCCTTCCGGACTGCGTTACGGCCCCCTTGTGGACGGCAGGTCCACGGCGGGATCCGTGCCTTGCCAGCAGACGCGAAAACCCGGTCAAAGCGATTCCATATGAACGTGAAACGATCTAGCTCAATCCTGAGTGTTTGTGCAGATAGTCCGATCAGGAGGCGAGGGCGTCGAAGGTGGCAGACGGGACGATGCCCCAGCCGGGCAGGTCGGGGGTCGCGATGGTGCCGTTGTCTATGGTGTCTGCGATTGGGCACAAAGCCGGAAAAACCGGATCCCTGTCCGGGTGGTAGACTTCCACGCAGGTAGGGTTTTCGGTCGCTGGAATGAGATGTGCCGACAACTGGGGCTCGCCGGTGTTGGCCATCCGCACATTCTGCTTCGCGGCATAGTCCGCAACCTCGAGCCAGGGTGTTACGCCGCCGCAATAGCCGGGGTGAATGTTGCAGATGTCGATGGCGCCGGCATCGATCAGGCGTTTCGCGCCCGCCGCGGTCCACTCGCTTTGCCCGGCGCAGATGGCAACCTTTGTTCTTGCCCGCAAGCGCGCAAGATCCTTGATGTCATCGTCCCAGTGCACCGGCTCTTCGATCCAAAGGAGGTTTTCGCCTGAAGTCTTGTCGGCGAACTCAAGTGCTTCATCGAAAGACCAGGCCTGATTTGCATCGACCGCGAGGAGAAAGTCCGGTCCCGCCGCGTGCCGCACTGCTTTCACCCGGGCGATGTCGTGCTCCAACGATGCGCCTCCAACCTTCAGTTTCACGCCCGCCATTCCCCTGGCGAGCAGTTCCCGGGTTTCATCTGCGAGGTCATTCAATGTCTTGTCCGGCGCGTAATAGCCGGCAATGGCGATGATGCGGGCCGGTGCCCCCGGGTTACCGAAAACGCTGGCGAGCGGTTTTTCCTGCGCCTTGCCGCAGACATCCCACAAGCCAATGTCGACGAGGGCCTGGGCGTGCAGGCCGATCCGGCGGTCGCCGAGAATATCGCGGCTGAACTGGCGCAAGGTCTGCCAATGGTCGCGCACCTGCATCGGATCAAGACCCAAGAGGGCGGGCGCCAGTTCGGTTTCGACCTTGTCTGCGGTCTGTGCGCCAAGCCCGAAATCATCTCCCAGATAAGCGATACCTTCGATATCCGCATCAGTGCCGATGCGGATCGTGATGAACTTCTTGTGGGTGTAGACGTAGTTGCTGCCATGGAACGGGCGTGGCAGAGGGATGGCGTGCACACGCGCCTCAACAGACGTGATCCTCATAATGTTGTGCCCGCCGGACCTTGCCTAAAAAGAAAACCGCGTGCCGAATTTTGCTGCGGCCTCGAGGGAGCCTGAAGTGTTGATGGCCCCTTCAAAGCCGCTATAGAACAGCAGCCCGTTACTCAAAGTGTAGGCCAGGTCGGCGCCAAGTATGAAGCTGATTTCCCGGTTGGCGTCATCGGAGGCAAACGCGACATTTTTGGTTGCAAACGAATTTTCAATTTTGTTGTCGCCGAGCTGCAACGTTGCGTCTACGCCTCCATATCCCTCCATCTTGAAGATCGACCCTGCTTCGGTGGTTACTGCGAAGGGCAACGTGATCTGGGCACGGGAGGAGAGGCTGTGGCTGCTGCGGTCATCAACCGTGAGGCTTTGGGGCGAACCGGTTTCATTGTAGCCGTCAAAGAAATAGCCCGCATACGACATCTTCACGCTTGGCAACAAAAGCTGACCGGCGACACTGGTATACGTCGAGATGGTGAATGTTGGATTGACGAAATAGCTGGAGTAAGAGGCTTCGGCGTCGGAGATTTCAAAGTCGTACCGATTGCTATCCTGTTGGGCAAGGCCGACACTCACGGCCAGGTCGACGAAGTACCGGCCGGTCAAATGGGTCAGGTAGAAACCGGAGTAGAACCCGTTGGTGCTGAGGTCCTTCAACGTGCTGTCATCTGTAACGGACCCGGTTGACCCGCCGAAGAAAAACCCGGCGATCGAAGTGGGCGAAAGCGGCACATCGAATCCGATGGTCGCGCCCGAGAAGCGCGGGGCATTGGCAAACGGTTCGGTGTTCAAGTTGGCGTCCGGGAGGCCAAAGACCTGCGTCCAGCTGCCCATATTCGCCGCGGCAAACTGCGGGCCGGAAAACGCCTGGGCCCGCCGCTGTTCGGCCTGTGTGCCCGGTTCACGGCGCGCCTGAATTGCCGCAATGGTGTTAAGCCTGAAGGATTTAAGCCGGTCGCTGATGGCGTTCTGCAGGCCGCTCACGATGGTGGACATGGCGGCGTCGGCTAACGAGAACATGGCAGGATCGATGCCGTTTGTCGGCCGCGGGCCGGGCCTGATGACACGTGGATCCGGGAAGAAGTTGCCACTGTCCGAAGAAAACCGCAGTCCAAGCCGGTCCTCTGCACGCGCGTGCTGGTGAGCGCCGGGCAAAGTCATTGCCAGAAGCAAAGTATACGCAAGCACTTTCAATAGCCGCATCGGTCAATTCTACGTTGCGCCCCCCGGCGTCCGCCCGATTAACCTTAATTGAGTGTAAACGACGATACGCTCGTCAATCAAGCCAAAGAAAATTCATGGTTAACGGTGCCAACCCGTCACCCATGAATTTTCTTTGGCTTCATTTGCCGGGCGTCCCAGCCGGCTGCGTCTCCGTCTTCACTGTGCCGGGGCTGGCCGATCGCGTCACCTCCACCAATACGGCCGCGATGATCAAGGCCGTGCCAAGCGTTTCGCGCAAGCCGAACGGCTCTTCCGTCAGAACAGCTGCAGACACAACGCCAAAGACCATCTCGAGACACAGCAGAATGCCCACACGGCCAGGACTCAGTTGACCGGCGCCCCACAGGAGAACCGTCATGCAGGGGAGATTGACCCCCAGCGCGAACACCAGGAAGGCGGCAACCAGTTCGAAGTCGAGAGGCGGCAGAGTTATCGCTCCGCCGGCCGGTGTCAGCCAGGCCATGAGCACCACGGACATCACCAAAGCCCCAAACGCATAGGCGAAGGTCTGGCCCAGGATGGCAGCGCTTTGCGCGCGCGTCATATAGACCGAGCCGATCGCCCAGCACACGCCGGCTGCCAGCGCCATCCAGTCGCCGCTGTTGCGCGGAACCGGGAAGCCAAGATCGAGGCCAAGGATCACCAGGCCGCCCGAAACCCCGAGGAGCACGGCCACGATGCGGATGAAGGACAGGCGTTCCCCCAGCATGAGAACGCCAAATATGGTTGCCCAGACCGGCGTCAGATAAAACAATAGCAGCGTGCGGACCACTTCGGTGAGAACAAGCGCATTGGTGTAGAGAGCAAATGCCGTACCGGCCCAAAAGCCGATCAAGGCGAGCGCCCTGGCATTGCCCCACCATTGTCGCCAGCGCAGCACCGCCCATGGCAACAACAGCACGAACGTGGCGGCAAACAGGGACGTGCTGACCAGCCCGTCCTGCATGCCCTTGGCATCGAAATAGCGCGCTGGGATCCAGAAGCACCCCCAGATTGCGCCCGACACGCCAACTGCTATGCTGGCTTTCAGTGTATTTGCAGCGGTTGCCGACATGTTCGCCGATTGGCCCTTGGAAAGTTCCGGCTTCGCATAGCCCGTTTGGCACCATAGTCAATCGCCGACAGGTTTGTGTAGTTTTGGATGGCCTGAGGGTGGGCGGTCGGAACAGGCGTTGGGCCCGCCGGCGGGTGTTGCAATTTATCGGAGAAACTATCGATGGCTGGTGGCACGCAGCGTTCTGCTGATTATGTCGTGATTGGCTCGGGATCCGCGGGTTCGGTGATGGCAAACCGGCTGTCGGAAGATGGCAGGTATTCGGTCCTGGTGCTGGAATATGGCGGCAGCGATGCCGGGCCGTTTATCCAGATGCCATCGGCACTGTCTTATCCGATGAACATGCCGCTTTATGACTGGGGCTATCAGAGCGAACCGGAACCGCATCTGGGCGGGCGCCGTCTCGCTTGTCCACGCGGCAAGGTCCTGGGAGGGTCGTCATCGATCAACGGCATGGTCTATGTGCGCGGGCATGCGCTTGACTTCGACACCTGGGAAGAGATGGGAGCGGCAGGCTGGGGCTACCGGCATGTCCTGCCTTATTTCAAGCGCATGGAAACCAGCCATGGCGGCCAGGATGGCTGGCGCGGCGATGGCGGGCCGTTGCATGTGTCGCGCGGGCGGCGGAAAAACCCGCTCTATGAGGCCTTCGTTGAGGCCGGCCGTGAGGCCGGCTACCAAACCACTGCGGATTATAACGGCGAGCAACAGGAAGGCTTCGGCGATATGGAGATGACGGTCTGGAACGGCCGCCGCTGGTCTGCCGCCAACGCCTATCTGAAGCCTGCGCTTGCACGCAGAAATCTTTCCAAAGTCTCACGCGCTCTGGCGCGGAGGATCCTGTTCGACGGCCGTCGGGCGATCGGGGTGGAGTATGAAAAGGGCGGCAAGGTCCACACGGTCCTGGCCGATCGCGAAGTTGTGCTTGCCGCGGGGTCGATCAACTCGCCACAGCTTCTGCAGCTCTCAGGCGTGGGAAGTGCGCCGCATCTGAAAGAGCTTGGCATTGAACCGGTCGCCGACCGGCCGGGTGTCGGCGAAAATCTTCAGGACCACCTGGAAATCTATCTTCAGATGACGTGTACCCAGCCGGTGTCGCTCTACAAGCACCTGAACCTGATCTCAAAAGGACTGATCGGCGCGCAATGGCTGTTTTTCAAACAGGGACTTGGAACGACAAACCATTTTGAGTCCTGCGCCTTCATCCGGTCGAAGGCCGGGGTGCAATATCCCGACATTCAGTATCACTTTCTTCCCGTCGCCATTCGCTATGACGGCAAGTCGCCGGTCAAGGCGCACGGGTTTCAGGCGCATGTCGGACCGATGCGCTCGAAGAGCCGCGGCTGGGTAAAGATTCAATCTTCCGACCCGAAGGATGCGCCGCGCATCCTGTTCAACTATCTGTCTGATCCCTCCGACATGGAAGATTTCCGAACCTGCATCCGGCTGAGCCGCGAGATCTTTTCGCAATCTGCGTTCGATGGATTTCGCGGCGAGGAGATCGCGCCGGGCGCCGATGTCAGTTCGGATGACGCTCTGGACGGCTTCATCCGCGAGCATGTGGAAAGCGCTTATCACCCCAGCGGCACCTGCCGCATGGGTGCGCGGGACGATGCGATGGCGGTGGTCGACCCGGAAAACCGGGTCATCGGTGTTGATGGCCTGCGTCTGGCGGACAGCTCCATCATGCCGCGGATCACCAATGGCAATCTCAATGGACCCACCCTGATGATCGGCGAAAAGGCCAGCGATCATATCCTTGGGCGCGATCCCCTGGCGCCGTCGAACCAGAAACCCTGGATCCATCCGGACTGGCGGAATGTGCAACGCTAGATCGCTTCACGTCCATATGGAACCGTTGGATGGTCCAAATCGGTTCGCTCGGCAAGGCGCGGTGCGTGAGCTGCGATGCGGTGCATCGGGCAAGCGCCGCAACGCGGCCGACGGGCCGATTTGAACCACCGAAGGCCTTAGTTATCACGCCTTCTGACTGCGTTACGGTCCACTTGTGGTCGGCCAAGACTACGGCGTGGACCATGCCTTGCCAGCAGACGTGAAAACCCGGTCAAAGCGATTCCATATGAACGTGAAGCGATCTAAGGCCATTTTGGTGGCCGGATTGTGTCGGCGGTCCTGATCCGATACCTTTGCAGGTGGACGATAATCAAAACCAATAAAGTCAGTACCGCGTAACAGGGTAAAAGGGGTCAACGTAATGAAGTATATCTTCGCATTATGCGTCGCAGTGGCGTTATGGATTTCTGTGCCGGTTCAATCTCAAGCCGGCGTCGTCGCCAAGGTCGATCTTTCACAGCAACGCATGCATGTCTATGTCAACGGCTCGAAGCGATATTCGTGGCGGGTTTCGACGGGCGCTGGGCGCTATCGGACACCGGTCGGGTCCTTCCGGCCGACAGTGCTGAAAAAGATGCATTATTCCAGCATCTACAATAACGCGCCGATGCCTTATTCCGTGTTCTTCCTGGGCGGTTATGCAGTGCATGGCACCAACCATGTCAAACGGCTTGGGCGGCCAGCGTCGCATGGCTGCGTGCGTTTGCATCCGTCCCATGCCGCAAGGCTCTACACGCTGGTGAAGCGCTACGGACGCGGCAAATCGCGGATCGTGATTAAGCCTTAAATCCGCACACGCACGAGAATTGATGCCGGATCACGCTAGATCGCTTCACGTTCATATGGAAACGTTTGATGGCGCCAAATCGGTTCGCCGGCAAGTCCACGGCGGGACCCGTGCCTCGCCAGAAGACGCGAAAAATCGGTCAAATGCTTCAGTGTGCTCGAATGTTGCTCTAGGGTCCGGCATTTTCGTGTCAGGTCATCACAATGACCGGGGCGCCGATGGCGGCTTTCAAGGCGGTTGGCTCGACGCTGAAGAGACATTTCGGCGTTCCCGCTGCTGCCCAGACCCGGTCAAATATCAACAGATCCTGATCCATGAACGTGGCCAGAGGTGAGGTATGGCCGAACGGCGGTATGCCGCCGATGGCATAGCCGGTCAGATCCCTGACATAGTCCGCCTGCGGGCGTTTCAGAGCTTCTCCGATCTGTGACGCCATCTTGGCTTCATTCACCCGGTTCGCTCCCGAGACCAGCAGCAAATAGGGCGTATCCGTGTCGCTGCCCTGGAAAATCAGCGACTTGACGATCTGCGCGACATCGCAGCCGCATGCTGCCGCGGCATCTTCGGCTGTGCGGGTGCTGTCCGGCATTTCGAGGACCGAAATTTCGAGCTTGAACTCTGTCGCCGCGTCCTGGACGCGTTGGGCGCTGCGGGGCAATTGTGTCATGGCGCCTGCCATAACACCCGCCGTTTGGATGTGTCCATATGTATTGGCTCGGGGCGCGCGCGGCACCGAAAAAGAGGGAAGGGCGAAGGGTGTTATGGATTCGCCGAATATTTGCTGAGTCGTTGGGATTTGTGGAATTGTGTCCACAGGTGAGTTGGCAAACGTTGGCTCGGTGCGAACACATGCGGCTGTTTCGTCGCATGCCCGATCGGCGGTGTTGATAATTCTGGAGGCGCAGGCGCCATATTGCATGCGGACAAGATTGTGTGTGGTGGTTGTCGAAATCGCGGCCTAACCGTTGCATTCGCTGGGATTTCCGGCCACTGCGCTGAACCGCATGTGGTTCAGCTACCATCTCAACTCGCGTCCGTTCCCGACTGAGAGCCTTAACAAGAGTTTTCCAGCGCGTTACATTTTGAAACACCATTTGATTTGGTCATACAGGGGGGGATTGTTACAAATTTTATCGAAATTCTTTGTGTTCGTGGCGGTTGGGTAGACGGGGCGTGAGAAGAGGGCTGGGGGGCTTTGACCAGCATGACTTTCCCGCCAAATATGCCGCAAAACCAAAGCGGCAGTCACAGAATACAGTGGTTAAGCCCGTCGTGGTTCCAAAGCGACAAAACAGGGGCACCACTTTGAGGGATTTCGGTTAAGGGTGCGCGTCCAACCTATCAGGCGGACGGTGGAACTTGGAAATGGGATTTGGTGGCAAAAACGAGCGGTTCGTTGCATTCGATATGATTGTTAATCCTGAAGAATTGACACCCCTGGCGCGTTGCAACAGCAATCTGGCGCATTCGCGCGGGGAATTCGAAACTCTGGTGGAAGGGCTCGACTACGCAGCCCAGGGGGAAACCGGATTTAATTTCTATTCGCCGCGCGGACAGCTGCAACATGTGGTGAGCTACCGTGAGCTGCGCGACCGGGCCATTGCCACAGGCAGGCGACTGATCAAGGCCGGGCTGAAACGCGGTGAACGCGTTGCCGTGGTGGCCGAGACCGGGCCCGACTTCGTTGCCGTCTTCTTCGGTTGCCAGTATGCCGGTCTGGTGCCGTGCCCGATGCCCTACAGCATGTTTATCGGCGGCCGTGAGGCCTATGTGGAACGCATTGCCGGCATGATGACGAGTGCGCGCGCAAGCGCGGTTGTCGCCTCCAGCGAGATGAAAGAGCAGGTTGCCCTGGCCGCCCGCTCGGTTGGTGTTGACATCGTTCTCAGCCACGATGAGCTTGCAGAAATTTCCGATGCAGGCGTGGATATGGCGCCGTTTGGCCCCGATGACGTGGCCTACATTCAGTATTCTTCCGGCTCTACCAGCAGTCCGAAGGGCGTTCTGGTGACACAGAAGTCGATCACCACGAACAGCCGCGGTATTCTGCAAAACGGCCTGCAAACATCTAAAGACGATCGGGCTGCGTCCTGGTTACCGCTTTATCACGATATGGGGTTGGTTGGCTTTTGCATCGCGCCCATGATGGGCCAGCACTCGGTTGACTTTCTTGCGACAACGGCTTTCGCACGGCGGCCGATTTTGTGGCTCAAGATCATTTCAGACAACAAATGCACGATCACGTTCAGTCCGACATTCGGCTACGATCTTGCCGCCCGCCGGGTGAACGGCTCGGCTGCTGATTATGACCTTTCGTCGCTTCGGGTGGCCGGTATCGGCGGCGACATGGTGCGGCCGGATGTGCTGGATATGTTTGCCGAAAAGATGCAACCGGCGGGCTTCGACCGGCGTGCGTTCATGCCGACTTATGGAATGGCGGAATCTACTCTCGCCGTCACATTCACCGAACTTGATGATGTGTTCGAGACCGACCGTATTGATCAGCGCTTCGCTAAGATGTCGCGCAAGGCGGTTCGCGCGGATGAGGGCTGTGACGATCAACAGGCGCGTACATTCGTTGTCTGTGGCGTGCCTTTGCCGGGGCATTCACTGGAAGTGCGTCATGACGATGGCAAGACGCTCGGTGACCGCGAAATCGGGCATATCATGATCAAGGGCCCGAGCGTTATGGCCGGCTACTATGAAAATGCCGAAGCCAGCGACGCCGTTATGCTGGACGATGGCTGGTTGGCCACCGGCGATATGGGATATCTGCTCGACGGTAAGATCGTCATTACGGGCCGTAGCAAGGATCTCATCTTGCACAATGGACGCAATATCTGGCCGCAGGACATTGAATGGGCGGTTGAGAGTGTAGAGCCGTTACGTTCAGGCGATGTGGCTGCTGTGGCTGTTGAGCGTGGCGATGAAGACCGGGTCGTTGTTCTGGTTCAGTGCCGTCTGGCCGATGAGCAGGCTCGTGAGGAATTGCGCCGCAAGGCGTCTGCCGCTGTGAACAAGGCCTCCGGTGTCGAATGTGAGGTCGTGTTGATCCCGCCAAAGAGCCTGCCGTTTACCTCGTCAGGGAAACTGTCCCGTGCCGGCGCCAAGGCGAAATTCCTTGCCGGTGAGATTCGGGAAATCTCCGGCCGCTATATGTCGGCGGCTATTGGTGGTGGACTTGCAGGCGTCGCCTCAGCGGCGGAATAGAAACACCCGATACCTGAACTCGTTTGATCGATTTTGCAGACCGCTGGTGTTCGCCCGTATGATGGCGGGCGTGGATGAACGATGTCGAGTAGCCTTATCGCGATTACTGGAGCAACCGGCTTTGTCGGGACGCATCTGACCGAAGTGCTCACCCAACGGGGCAAGCCGCTGCGGGTGCTTGCGCGTCAGCCGGACAAGGTTCGTTTCAACGATGTCGACATCGTGGCTGGTGACCTTTCATCCGCTGCCGCCTTGAGAGCGCTTTGCGAGGGTGCCGATACCGTTATCCATTGCGCGGGCAAGGTTGCGGCATGCTCGCGCGCAGAGTTCGATGACGCCAATGTGGCCGGGACGCGAGCCATGGTCGATGCGGCACGCTCAGCGGGGGTAAAGCGGTTCGTGCATGTGTCGTCGCTGGCGGCACGTGAACCCTCAGTGTCCGATTATGCCGCCAGCAAGCGTGCAGGCGAAGAACTGATGAGCCGCCTTGCGGATGGATGTTCCTGGACCATCTTGCGGCCGCCTGCGGTTTATGGACCCGGCGACCGGGCGACATTGCCGCTGATCAAACAGCTGACGCAGCGTTTGGCGATTGTGCCTGGCACCGCGCGGGGACGAGCGTCATTGATCCACGTGCGCGACCTGGCCGCGGCAATTGCACATGTGGCGCTCGAGGCACCGCTCGAGGGCACCGTCTATGAACTTGATGATGGCAAGGACCGCGGCTACTCGTGGCGCGAACTGACCGCGGCTGCAGAGGAGGCGGAAGGACACAAGGTGTCGTGTGTGTTCCTTCCAAAGTCCGTGGTGAAGCTGGCCAGCGTCATTGAAGTGATGCTGGCAAAGCGCGGCGGCCGGGCGCCGGAAGTGACGCCGGGCAAGGTTTGCGAGCTGTATCATCCCGATTGGGTCTGCAGGCATAACCTGTTACAGGAGCAGAGCGGGTGGCACCCTTCGGTGTCCCTGGTCGAGGGGTTGAGAGAAACAGCGTCGTGGTATCGCGCCCAAGGATGGATGTGACCACGGCGGCGAGGTGACTGCGATGGCCAAGGTTTGGCGACGTCGCACCAGATGGAGACGAAGTTTATGGCTGCAAACAACGACGAGATATTCGAGGAATTGTGCAAATTGCTCGCACCGTTCAATACCGACAATATCGAGCTCAAGCCCGAGACGGATATTTCCTCCGATCTCAATATCGATTCCGTTTCCGTCATGGATTTCGTGATGGAAGTTGAAGACAAGTATGACATCGACATCCCCCTCAATGTTCTTTCAGAAACCCGCACGATGAACGACCTCATCGGAGTCGTTCAGGGTCGCATTTCCAAGGGCTAAGAATATGGACCTGCTTGCCAAACATGCGCATTTCGTTGAGCGTCACAAGCGCATGATTGAACTCGGCGTAAAGGACGTCGGTGTTTGTGTCGACGAAATCCTCTCACCGACCAGAGCCATGATAAAGGGCCGCGAAACCGTGTTGGCCGGCACCAACAATTACATGGGCATCACCTTCAATGAGGCCTGTATCGAGGCCGGCAAGCATGCCTTGGACGTGTGCGGCACGGGCACAACGGGGTCGCGCATGGCCAACGGCAACTACGCCATGCATGCGAAGCTGGAAGCCGAGCTTGCAAAGTTTTTGAACCGGGAACAGGTCATTGTGTTCACCACTGGATATCAGGCCAATCTCGGCATGATCTCGGGTCTGGCGGGGGCGAAGGATACTGTCTATCTCGATGCGGATTCGCACGCCAGTATCTATGACGCCTGTTCGGTCTCCGGCGCACAACTGGTGCGGTTCCGGCACAATGACCCGGACAATCTCGCCAAGCGGCTGGCGCGCGCCAACGATGCCGGTGAAACCGGGCGATTGGTGGTGCTCGAAGGTATCTACTCCATGTTCGGGGACCGGGCACCGCTCAAGGAATTCATCGATGTGAAGCGCGAATACGGATACACTCTGCTGCTTGACGAGGCGCACTCGTTTGGCGTTCTGGGAGAGAACGGCCGCGGTCTTGCCGATGAGGCGGGGCTTGAAGACGAAGTCGATTTCGTCGTTGGTACCTTTTCCAAAAGCATCGGATCGATCGGCGGATTTGGCGCCAGCAACCATCCAATGTTCAACGTGCTGCGTTATGCTGCACGCGCCTATATGTTTACCGCGTCGTCTTCCCCGGCAACGATTGCAACGTCATCCGCAGCCTTGCGGCAGCTCTCCGAACATCCGGAACTGCGCGACAGGCTACGGCACAATTCCACCCGGCTGCATCGCGGTTTCAAGGATCTTGGCCTCAAGATGTGCTGCGATGAAGTGAGCCCGGTGGTGGCCGTGTTTGTCGATGACGAACCATCGACTATCACTATGTGGAATGCGCTTCTGGAGGAGGGTGTTTACGTGAACCTGGCGCTTCCGCCGGGCACGCCCAACTCAAGCTGCCTGCTAAGGTGCAGTGTGTCGGCTGCGCACACCGATGACGACATCGACAAGATCATCGCCATGTTTGCAAATGTCGTGGCGTCACGGCAGAACAAGGCGGCGGAGTAAATTCTGGCTTAGCGGAAACCGCCCTTGCGATAGAGTTTGGGCGCCATCATCAAAGCGGCGAGAATTGGATGCCGCCGCTGCCAGGGTGTGACCTTGATGGCCACGCCGGAATGGCGCGAAATTTTCCACGCCAGATAGTCCGCGCCGCCCGAGAAGGTCATGCCGGCCTTTATCAGGCGCGCAATGGAAAGTGCCTTTCCGGCCAGACGCCGCATGAACCAGTTGGCATGGACCTCAGTGGCACCGGACGGATCGGCAGCGCCTTGTGTTCGCTCGTATTCCAACACCGTTGAAATGCGCTCAAAATACTCGGCCCCGTGATCAACAATGGATGCTGCCCGTGACGCACTCTCCGGGCGCAGCTCGGTTCGGTAGGTGGCGGCGAACAGAGCCGTCCAGACAGTTCGCCAGCCTGCCTCCGGTCCGGCCAGGCTGTATCCATTGGCATGGGCGGTTCGGACTGCTGTTGCCAATGCTGCATGGACCCGGCCGCTTGTGGCCTCGTCGCGGGCGTACACCAGAGCGCAGGGTTGCGCGAAACGCGCCCAGAAATAGGGGTTGGACGTCGACGGCGATACCTTCCGCTCGAATTGATCGACGGTGACGACGGCATACTTGGACCGGAGCGCGCGACCGCCGTCGGTGTGCTCGAGGTAGTATACATTCGGTGGCACCAGCCGGTTTGCGAAAGCCTGTATGCCCGGGCCATGGGTTTCGCGATATTCCGAAACCAGTACGTAGAGGTCGATGAGCGACTCATCGAAACTGGTGTCGCGGAGGCAGGATCCATAGGCGAGAACCGCCAGCAACGCCTCGCCATAGCGCTCGTGAAGCAGATCTGCCAGGACTGAGATTTCAGGAGCGACGGGTGATCCTGCCTGAGCGGCGACAATTGAGCCGAGGTCCTTATGAACGTGAAGCGATCTGGACATCAGCCGCACAAATATTCGAACTCAGGCCCGGTGGTAAGCTGGAGCTCGCCTTTGGATGGAGGTTCGAAGACTTCGCCGTCGATGACAACATTTGTTTCAAGCCCCAGGCCGATCTCCGTACCGGTGAAACTGAGAAAGTCGGGCTCGGGCAGGCGCCGATTGGCGGCGCCGAACATCACCGGCCAGAGATATCGCACCAGGCTGGGGTGAGGATATGCGATCGCTGTCGCCTTGAGCGTGCCTGCTGCGCCCTCGTTCCAGAATGGACGGGTGCCTAAAATGAGTTTCTCCAGCGTGGTGACAAGGAACAGCAGCTGCTCAAATGCGGATTTGACCGCGCCATCGACCTTTATGGTCATGGGATAGCCGCGGTCTATCTTGTCGGGGTCGTCTTCAGGGTCGGACCGGGACAGCAACGATTTGAGCAAGGCCACCGCGAGCGTCACGCCTGTCGCCATGTCGCCCTTGAGGCCGAGACCATGAATGTCGCGCTGGCAAAGCATGACCGCATGATAGATCGCCCCGGTGCCGAAGAACATTCCGTGTTGCGGCGGTGTATCGAGAAGATTGCTGACTTTGACGGTGGACCTGGTCTTGATTGCAGTTGCGCGGCGCAAATAGTCGGGACGCGCGAGCATGTCGGCGACGCGGTCGGGGTTTGTTATCCGCAGCCCCAGATCGGCCGCCGTCATATTGGTGGTTCCATGTGGCAGGATGGCGAGCCGGGGCAAGGTTTTGAACGGCTTTTGCTCTGCCAGGATCGTCTGTATCGCCTGAACCGTGCCGTCTCCTCCACTGATGGCAATGAGATCGATCTTGCGTTCGGCGAAGTCGTTTAGGAGAGGTGGCAGATCGCTGAAATCTTCCAGAATTTGCGTTGTGATACCGGGCGCACCGTCGAGCGCGCGGATCAATCCTTTGCCTTTCCGTCCTTTTTTCGCCGATTTTGGATTGACGACGACACCAACAGTCATCGGTTGCCTATCGGTTCGCTCAACCAGGATTCCAGTGGTCCGTTCAGCTGTTTGCTGATGGCGGCGTGCGCCAGCTGCACGCCATGCAAGACCAGACAGATGATGGTCCACCAGGCGACCGCCAACAGGCCAAGATCAGGCCGGCCGACGATTGCACTTGCGGTCAGGATCAAAAGATTGGGATTGCGGCGCGCCGTGATCTGGCGAAACAGCGTGTCGACGCGGCGCCAGATATGGATCTCCAATCCGAGGAACTTGATCGCGATGCCTTCCATCAGCCGCTGAACGACGTAGCCGGCAATGATCGCCGTCAGCGCCCACGTCAAGGTATTCTGATCGAGCGCCAGGGGGGTGGCCGCGAGGCCCAGCGCCCATGCGGCGTACCAGAAAGGAGGGTGGATCAGGTCGATGCCGTGATCGAATATGTTGCCCCAGAAACTGGACGTGCGGGTGACCCGTGCAAGCTTGCCGTCAACGGTGTCGAGGAAGGTCATAAACCAGGCGGCGGCGATGCCCGCCATCCACTGGCCGTCGAGAAACAACATCAGGGCGACAATGACAAAGACCGCGCTGATGGCCGTGATGATGTTCGGTGTGATGGATGTCGGCGCGAGCAGGCGCGTTACAATGAACGCCGGCAATGGCCAGACATGTTTTGTCACAAGATCGGTTGCACCTTTGTATGTGCCCATGAAGGTGCGCCACTCAACATCGCGCTTGTTGATGTCTGAAACGATGAGCGCGTAGGGGATTTCGCGCTTCCGCAATCCTTTCCAGTAGGAGGCCTCGAGCTGATCGGGGCGCCTCGCCTTGTGCCTGAGAAAAACCGGAATCCGGTCGCCGTCAGCGCTCAGGGTCTTGGCAGCATCCGCTGCATGTTCCGCAGCGACATGTGCAGCGATGGGTTTTTCGTGTCCGAGCTCGTCGCCGATCAGCAAAAGGCCGGGTTCGTTGACCAGCATGGGTACCAGGGGCACATCGATCACGGCGTCTGCCCGTATCACGATCACCGGACGGTTGATCGATTTCAAATCCGCTTCGTCAATGATCTCGGAAACGCCGTGCTTGGTGAAGATGCGCATCAGCCGTTCGGCGGGCGACATCCCCCATAACTGTACGCTGCACCGGCCGACAAAGCAGACGCATAAACTCTCCGTTGCCGCGTCGTCAGCGAGCCAAGTCTCCGCCGACCGTGTTGTTACTTGAGCTGTCACAGGGATGCATTAGGGCGGATATCGGGCGAATTTGCGGCGTGCGCGGTGGAGCCCGGATACGCGAACCTACCTTATCTACGGTTTGTCAGAGCGCCGATGGGTGCGCCCTGCGACTACCTAAAGTGTTTCATAGCGGAATGCAATTGCCCCAGACGTCAGGCCGAACACCAGCATTGGCAGCCACGCGGCCATCCACGCGGGCAGCAATCCGAGTTCCCCCATGGTCAACGAGATGCCGTCGAACACGAAGAAGGCAAAGCCCATTGCAATGCCCACTGCGAACAAGATGCCAAGACCCCCGCCGCGGCGGTGACGCCCCGCCAATGGAATTGCGATCAGCAGCATCAATACGCCGGTCAGGGTCAGTGACAGCCTCTTGTGCATCCAGGTTGTGTAGACGTGCGCGGGCCGGATGCCGAACCCGGCATTCTCAATGAAGTAACCGAGGTCGCCGATCGACATTTCCTCAGGGTCTCCCGATCGCGTGCCGGCGGCGGCGGGCCGCAGTAATCCGCTGTAGATCATCCGCGCCACGCGGCTGGGCGGAACATTGTTGCGATAGTAGATGACGACCGAGGACAGATGCCACCGGCCTTTCTTGAGAACCGCTTCTTCGGCCATGATCTGCTCAATCAGCAGGCCCTTGGCATCGCGCCTGAAGATGATAACGTCGCGCAGGGACGTGGCCTGCGGGTTGCTGTCCACCGCCCGCAATACGTCGGTTCCCGAGCGCATCCATATGGGGTCCTTTTCTCCGACTTTGAGCTTTTTCTCGCTGTAATCTCCGATGCCCCATTCATGCAGTGTCGGCGCAACGCTTGGAACGGCCCGGTCGCTGAGAAGAAAGTTGGCAATGCCGAAGATGAACGCCACCGGCAGCAGCATGGCAATCATTTTGAACTGCGAGACGCCGGCGCTCCAGATGGCGACCAGCTCGCTGTGGTGAGAGATCTCGGTCAACATCATCAAGGCGGCCAGCAGGAAGCACAGCCCCATGAACGCGGTCATAATGCCGGGAAGACGCAGCATGGCGTATTCGCCCACCGCCCACATATTGTCGTTATGCAGTTTCAGAACGGCTTCCGCGTAGGTCACGATATCCAGGGTGATGACAAATGCAGTGATTCCAAACAGGATCATGATGAACCTGAGAACCAGCATTTTCGACAGCATAATAGAGAGCGTCCACGTCATGCGCTGCTCCTACAACTGCCGTGACAGGTCCAAGACCTGCCGGCGGCACCAGCGCAGAAATTCGGTGATGCGATCGAACACAGGTTCAAGACCATCAGATTGAAGCGTGAAACAGGCGCGATAATAACGCCAGATGGCAAATGCCGCCAACGCCAGGAACGGCAGCCACATAGCGATATAGGGCGATGCCTGCTGGACCCGTACCGCCAGGGCGCCCTGCTCGATGATTTCGTTATACGCAATGAGCAGGATGAGCGCGACGGCGAACCGGTAGGCGCGCTGTCCGCGTCTGCGGCCAAGGGCGAACGGTATGGCGAGGATGGGTAGAAGCAATATCGTCACTATGCTGACGATTCGGCGATGCAGCTCGGCTTTCATGTCCTGCAGGGACGAACTCTTGGGCGGGTCATTCTGGCGTTCGATCAACTCGCCGAGCGTCATCTCACGCTCATCGTTGCCTCTGAGCCGGAAGAAAACGGCCTTCACCTTGCCAAGCGGCGTGTCGACGCTTTTGAATTCTGCGACCCGGCTTTGCGGGAGAGGTTTCGATTTGTCCGGTGACGGCCATCCGTTGACCTGCAGTTGGTGGACCCGTTGCAGGCGAAGAACCGGACGTTTCTCACCCTCGACCTCGACCAGGGCGCCGGTGGAGGAGGATATGGTCTCGCTTCCCTTGTTGCCCTTGTCTTCGAACAGGAATATGCGCTCGAAACGGTTCTCCTTCCTCGAGAGCTTATCGAGGATGAATGTTCTGCTTCCCGCCTGCATGAACACGCCTTCTTCCGCCAGATAGAAGATCTCAACGTTCTTCACCGTGTGAACCAGGGCGCGGTAGGCATATCTGGAGTGCGGCTGGACATAACCGAATATGAGAACGCCGATTGCGGTGAACACCACCGCGAGGCCCAGCACCGGGCGTGTCAACTGGTGCAGGCCGACACCGGACGCCATGAAGGCATCAATCTCACTTGCTTTGCTCAACTTGTTGAAGCCGAACAGAAGACCCAGAAAAAATGCCGCAGGCAGCGCCAATCCCAGATAGTGCGGAATCAGATAGCCAAGCATTTCGAACACGATGGTGAACGAGTTCTTTTTCCCGAGTGTTATGTCGAGCAAGCGCACGAGACGTTCCGACAACAACACCAGGAGGCCGATGGCGAGGGCCGCCAGCAACGGGCGGACAATCTGCCTGACCACATAGGCGGAACGGGTTGAGAGCACCCGTTCAAGCATCAAGCAGTACTTTCTTCGGCTGCTGTCGGCCAGACGCCGCGCAGTTCCGCCAGAAGTCTGTCGCGCAAATCGTCTTCAACCAAAACCGCCTGTGAAAGGTCGGGCACGGCAGGCCAGCCAGCATCGGGGAACTCGATGCCTTCGAAGGTTTGCGTCTGCGCATAACGCGGCAGAACGTGAAAATGAACATCCGGGTCGACCATCATCAACATAAGATAATTGATTTTCTGGTAGGGACGGAATGCACACAGCGTCGCCTCGATGTCCCTGGTGACCGAAGCCATTTCGGCAAAGGCCTCGGAGGAAATGTCCGGCAATGCTACAGCCTGATCCTTACACACCATCACCAGTGCGCCCAATGTTGCCTGGGCGTGCCGCAACAGGACACACCAGTGCCGATACTCCCGGATCAGCGAGCCGGGGTACCCGAACTTTGTCATTGTCGGGTTGGGCATTCAGTTCAGCTCTTAACTGGTTGCGTGTGGTGCAACATATCCGCCATGCCTGCGCCAATACAACACCTGGTTCATGGCGAAATTATCAACTCTTTGATGGGTTCAAAGGACGCGCCGTCGCGTGACAGCCCCCTGATCGACAACGAGCAGCGCCATTCGCCGCCCAAACGCTGGATTTCATAGAGATTGTACTGGGCGGCGGGCCGGTACCCGTGATGCGCGCCAGAGGCCGACGGCACGCCAAAAATGTGGGTTAATCCGCGGCGGGTCGGCAGTGTTTCGTACATATCGCGGTGATTGTGCCCGTGCAGAACCAGATCAATGCGGTGCTTTTCAAGCAGGCTGGTGAAGGCATGCGAATCACTCAGATGCTTGCGTCGCGAGGCCTGATGCGTGAGCGGCGGATGATGAATCAAGATCACGCGATAAAGATGAGTTTGCTCAAGCGATTGCAGAATGTGGTCCAGGTGCTGCAATTGTGCGGGCCCGAGCGTTCCATAGGCGAAGAACGGCGGTGTCGGGATCGCCGTGGACAGGCCGATGACGGCCATTTCTCCAACGATCCTGACAAAAGGAAATACCGGCTCACCGCTGACATGCCGGGCGCCGGCCGCGTCGCTGCGCATGTAGTCCTGCCACTTGCCGATCGCAGCGTCCCAGGGAAGTCTGACGTAAGCATCATGGTTGCCGGGAACGACGGAGATGTCGTCGCCTGTGCCGATGGTTTCGAGCCATGCCAGCGCCTGGTCGAATTCTGCCGGCAAGGACAGGTTGACCAGATCGCCGGTGACCGCGATGTGATCAGGCGTCTGATTTTTCACGTCTTCAACCAGGAGATCCGCCACCCGGCGCATATGAAACGATTTACGCCTGCGGTGCCAGTTCAGGTACCCCAGTGCGCGCTTGCCGGCCAATTGCATTGGCGTGACAGCCGGCAGGGGTCCGAGATGTGGATCGGAGAGATGAGCCAGTGTGATCATGCAAATTGACGCGGTGTCCGGCGGGAGTTGACTTGCGATTTCGCAGGTGTCATTCAGAAGCCGTTTCTAACAAGAATTCTCTGAAAAGGTCATCATAAAGTGAAAGTGCTGATCCTTGGTGCGGGACAGGGCAAACGGCTGTTGCCGTTGACGGAAGAGGTTCCCAAAGCGCTCCTGGACATTCATGGGCGTACCCTGGTCGAGCGTCAGGTCGATGCCTTCGTTGCCTGCGGCATCAAGCAGTTCGTCGTTATTACCGGTTACGGATCCACGATGATGGCGGAGCGGCTGGCGGAGATAGAAGGCCGCAACGCAGGCATCGAAATTCGAACGGTTTATAACCCGTTTTACAAGGTGGCCGACAATCTGGCCAGCTGCTGGATGGCGCGCGACGAGATGGATTGTGAATTTATCCAGGTCAACGGCGACAATCTGTTTCGTGCCGGGCTGATCGAAGACTTTCTCAAAGCGCCCGAGGCAGCAGTTACGGTGGCGATCAACCAGAAGGCTGAATACGACAACGACGATATGAAAGTCATGCTGGATGGTGACCGCCTGACCGAAGTCGGCAAGACTTTGCCGCTCGAAGCGGTCAACGCCGAAGCCATCGGCATCTATCATTTCCGCAAGGACGGCGCCAGGCTCTACCGCGAGGTGCTCGAGAAGGCCATGCTGGACGATGCCGGACTGAAACAATGGTTTCCCTCCGCCGTCGGCACGCTTGCAAAGCTGACGGAGATCAAGGTTTGCGCCATAACCGGGCACGAATGGTGTGAGGTTGATTTTCCGGTGGATCTTCAGCACGCCCGGCAATTAGTGGCGACTTGGTAAGCGCTAGAGCGTGAGACTTGGTCAAATGATGCCGCTTGCCCACGTCGTAGCGCGGCGCAAAGGTTACATTAACGATTCTTGGTTGCTTCGGCGACGCGATGCGAACCCGCTGCGCGCGTCATGCGATCGTAGAGCTAACAGTGATTTTCGCCGAGGCTGCTGCTTCGTGCAATTTTGACACCGGGTGCGACGAGTTCAACTGGTGAATTCAATTATGAACCAAATCGACAGGGTCTGAGCGAGAAAAAGTAATGCTGAAAAAACGAACCTTCAAGAACGTTATTCGAGAATTAGTGTCGGATTACGCTTCTCAAAAATTTTCAGTCTGGGGAAAAAACTTGGAGTTTCTTGAAGAAGACAGATTCAAGCGGGCGGTGGAGACCATACGGTCTGCCTATAGAAAGGAGTATCCGGATGATAATGTCTACGACCGCCGCTGGACCCTGCATATCCTATTCTGGGCGGCGCAGAATGGTTTGGCGATAGAAGGAGATTTCGTTGAGTGTGGTGTCGATAAAGGGGAATCCTCTTTGGCTATTTGCGACTACCTGGGTTTTGAGAGGATCAACAAGAAATTTTATCTGTGTGACACGTTTTCGGGAATGCCAACGGATCGCTTGGAAGGAAAAGAGCTGAATTACGCTTTGAAGTCGAATAAAGATTCGTACAAAGACACTTATTCAAGCGTAAAAAACATGTTCTCGAAGTACGATAATGTTGAAGTTGTTCAGGGAATTGTCCCAGACTCTCTACATGATCTTGATATAGAGAAAGTGTCCTACCTTTCTATCGACATGAACAACGCGATTGCTGAATCTACTGCTATTCGTCACTTCTGGCCAAAATTATCCCCAGCGGCAATTATCGTACTTGATGACTATGGTTGGAAAGCGTTTGGACTGCAGAAAAAGGCCGTTGATTCTCTGGCTGCGGAGTTTGGGGTTCCCGTTGTTACTCTGCCGACCGGACAGGGGCTGATAGTCAAGCCAAGTTAACTGCCGACCGCCAGGGCCTACTCCAGCTTGGGTCTGTGCGTTCGGAGGCAGCGTGAAAAGCGAGCGGAGGGATGTATCTCGGTCCCGGATATCCCCGGCAACGAGATCTCATATCGAAATCTGCGCCGCACATCAGGACGTAGGTTCGCAATTCGTCATGTTAATGTATACCCCTGAAGAACCTGTTGGCAGCGACCGTTGGGAGTACTACGGACAGTGTTGGTGAAATGGTCCAATTATGCCTGGAACGTAGTTCGGTTGATGGAGACAAGACGGCGCAACACGTTGGCACGGTTGCGTGGCGGTTCTCCGCGGCCACAAATCGTGTTGTTGCATGTGCCCAAATGCGGCGGAACGTCAGTCAAGGCTGGCATAAAGTCCTGCGTCGGCTCGAAGCGATCGGGTCTTAGGGTAAAAATCTCGTATAAGAATGTCGACACGTTGTTGGGTGAACGCGAAGCAATGCGTGCGAGAGCGGCGCAATTCGTCTACGGAAGGTTTTCGTGGGACACGCTGCAACAGGTACGCCGCAACGAGGAAACGTTCGCATTTACGATGCTGCGCAACCCCGAATCTCGGCTGATGTCGCTTTACAATTTCTTCAAGCGACATCCCGCAAACTATCGGGCAAATTTTGACAATCCGATTTTCGATATGGCGAGCGCAATGACACCAACCGAATTTTTCGGCTGCGCGGACCCAACGATTTTATTTCATTTTCACAACGCAGTTGTTCGTCAATTCAGCGGCAATCCGATTTCCAAATTTCCAAGTGCCGAAACGGAGTGGCAAGCGGCGCTTGATAGCGCAAAGGCCAATCTTGCATCGCTCAGTTACATCGCCTTTACTGAAACCATCGACCAGGATCTGGAGGAAATTCTGCGACAGGTAAATCTTCCCAAGATCGCGGTTACACCGCGTCTCAATGCCGCCGCTGATCCGAATGCAGCGAGCATCGATACTGTCGAATCCGATACCCAACAGGCATGCCAGTTGCGCGCCCTGCTGGAACCCCTGCTGCGCTGGGATCGGGAGTTGTATGAGTTCGCGTCGAGTGATGCGTGCAACGCTCGAACGCTGGCCAATTTGAGCCAGTCAATCGGCAGTAAGGTTCAGATGGCTAAGATCCTGCCACTGCAACACCATGGGGCCGGAGCGTTTTAGTGTCGTATTCTGACGCCGATTTCGTTACTTAAGCGGTTCAGATGCCAAGTTGCGAAGATGCGGAACCCCTGCAAATCGGCGGTCCCGTGGAAAGGTCAACCCGTTGCGGCCCGAGACCGCACAATTACACCAGAGCCGTCGGCGTCGCTGCAATCTTACGCTAAATGTTAAAAGTCCTGAGGTTACAGAGGTAAGAAATGACTAACGATACGAATGCTTCACCGCCAAATGATCCGCTGTTGCTTGAGCACGCCATCGACCGGTTTGGCGCGCAGTGCGAAGCTGAATGGCTCGAATCAAGAGGCGAGACGAACTACACCAGCGAGTTTCTGGAGCAGGGCTACTATGTAGCGCCGATGCCGGCATCCGCAGCGGAAGTGATCAAAGGCTTTTTTTCGGACGACAATGCTTGCAAAATAAGCGGGTCCGCCGCACGAGACGGCTACTACAAGGCAGGCGTCAACACTGCGGTTGCGGTGCAAATGAACAAGAACAACATCTACTATGATCAACCGCAAGAAGAAGTCGTCAACGCGCTGGAGCAATATTTCGACAGCATCAAGGATGAGATCGAACGGCAGATGGCTCACCCATGGGAAGTCACCAATGTTCGGGCCTGGTCGGTTAGGCCGAGCGCAGATTATGGAGCGAGCACCTGGCATGGCGACGGTTTCTCGCGCTATGTGCGAAAGTTTCTCATATTTGTGAATCCACCCAATGCAGAAGTCGGGACAACGGAACTGGCCACGCGCAAGGGAGAGGTGGTGCAAATTGAGGCAGACACACCTGTTTGCCTCTTGTTTGACGCCGCGGTGCTCGTGCATCGCGGGCGGCCTCCCAAAGAGAATGCCCAGGTGACAGCGGAAAATGCCAGACAGATTATTGAAGTGGTGATCGGTCCGGCGAAACAAACCGTGACGCGCTGCGTGTTTGCGGGTCTCGTTGCGCGGGTTCCGTGGAATTATGCGCACGAGGTCGCTGAGGAGATAGCGCCAAGCCGTTACGTGCCCGAGAAGCGCGGTGGCCTGCGGTTTCCGTCGCTGAAGCGCTTGTCCAAGGCCGTTTCCGGTGCCAAGAAACAACTGAAAAAATCCACCGGGAGGTCGAAAGGAGAACGTAAGCTACCCGAGATTTCGAACCTGTCCGGCCGGCTGAATCTGGGTGGCGGTCGACGCTGGAAACACCGCGGATGGATCAATTTGGAGGGTGCGCCGGGGCCGGCCAACCCCTTTCCCTTTTGGTTTAGCGAGACCGTCGTATTGCCGGTGCCCTCCTCCTCAATTGAGCTTGTGTACTCTTCACACTGTCTGGAGCACCTCGATGACCCGACGGTGGAACGGGTTTTTCGGGAGTCCCGTCGTGTGTTGAACGCGGATGGCGCCTTGTTGCTGAAACTTCCCGATGGCGAAGAGGTGATCAAGCGATGGCGGCAGGGTGACGAGGACTACTTCAGCGAACGCTGGGGGATCAACAAGGTCACGAATACCTGGCAATCACGTGGAGTCCAGGACACTATCGACAGCCGTGCGACGTTTATATTCTGCAGCTTTTGGAATGAAGCCTTTGGCCATAACTTTACCGGAAAACGCAACCGCAAAAGTAAAGATCCAAGGGCTTACAACGGCCCGCCACCGCAAGTCGGTGAGATGGCAAAAGAACTCATTGCTTTCGATTCACCGCATGACATTGCGAGCCGGCTTCGCCAAACGATCATCGATAATGAAGACGACTACACCTTCAATCACCAAAATTGTTGGAGCCGGAGTGAGCTGGGGGATCTCCTATCGAAGTGTGGTTTTCGCGTTGAGAGTTTCGATGTTAATGAGATCGTTCAGCGGCACCCTGACGTGCCGGATATCCAACGAATGGATGATATCAGTCTTTATTGTCTGGCAGTGCCTGTTTGAGCTGATGCGGTATTCGTGAATACGCCAAAGTGGGATGCATAGGGGCTGGGCAGAGTGAAGATGCTGCCGCATCCGCACCTATTTTCAAGGACCAGGTTGTAGTTCTTGGGGTCATTTAGCTCCCAAGAATTTTCTCAACCAGTTCAAGGTCTTGCGGTTTGTCGACGTCGATCGCTGCTTCGGCCATCGGCATGATGACCGGCTTTGCGGTTAAGCCCAGTCTCTGCGAACCCTTTGCGAAGGCCTGTTCCAGGTTCAACCGGCCGGACAGGTACCACAACAAGGGTGCGAGGCCGAAGGCGCGGATGAGACGCCAGGGCTGCTTGCGGTCGCGTTCCACCCGTTGCCAGAAATCGATTGCAGCGAGGGCCCGGGGGCCGGTAAATGCAAACAGGTTGCATCCTGAATAGCGTCCACCGGAAAACCTGAGAAACGTGCGTGCAGCACCCGGATAGGCGCCGAGGATGGTATCGGCCTCCGCCAGGCCTGCTGTGACGTCTGCCTGTGCGGCAATCGATGCGGTGCAAAAATGTTCGATCATGGCAGGTGACAACAACGCATGATCGGCGGTGGTGACGAGCACCGGAAACGCCAAACGGCCGGACCGCAAGGCTTCACCGACGCTGGAACTGGCCTTGTCGGCGCTGGGGATGGTTTCAATCGAGTGCTTGTGGCTAAGTTCGGCGAAACCGTCCGCGCCTTCGACAATGCCTGGCGTTTCGATGGAAACAAAAATGCGGTTTATGTGCGGGCTCAACGCCAGTGCGGCGAGGACACGCATGAGCATCGGTGTTCCACCGACAGGGAGCAGGCACTTGTGGCGTGCACCCGACGCCTTCGCCATGGGATCGTCCGGCCCCCGGCCTGCTGCGAGAACCAGAGCGTCAAACGCCTGAACAGTCATGACGTTGCAGGCTGGGAAATCGCCTTCTCGTAGATGCGATAGGTCTTGTAATGTGTGGCGCCGGTGAACTTTGCCAGGTTGAGCATTGCTTCATTGTCATCCAGGACCCAGGACAGCTCGCCGCGAAGCGAGCCATGGTCGCGGTGATAACTGCGGATGGGATCGATCACTGCCGCGGCCAATGCCGCGCCAATAATGCTCGAGTGATATTTCTTGCGCAGGCCCATGATGGGCAGCCGTACGGATTTTGGCTGCCGCAGTTTAAGGCGCCAGACCAGTTTCGCCCAGCCGAACGGCAACAAGCGGCCATTGAGATCGGCAATGGCTTCATAAACATTCGGAAGGGTCACGGCCACCGCCACCGGCTCGCCCTGATAGTAGGCGATGGCGCCATATTCGCCCTTCACCAGCATTTTCAGATTATCGCTGAGGGCTTTGACTTCGCCGTCGGTCATCTGCACGAAGCCCCAGTTGTCGTACCAGGCTTCGTTGAAGATATCGATCAGGATGGCGAGATCCTCGGCGAACTTCGACATGCGGAACGGGCGCACTTCGAGTTCGCCGGACTTTTTTGCCCGCTCGACCATTGTGGCAAGCGAACGCGGCAGTTCAAGCTCGCGGCCATATTCGTAGGCGTAGAGATCCTTGATGCCCGTAAAGCCTGCATGCTCCAGCCTGTCGGCATAGTAAGCCGGCGCATAATTCATCATGATCGACGGCTGCTTGTTGTAACCATCAACGAGGAGACCGCATTCGTCATTAATGGAAAAGCTGAAGGGACCCATTATTCGCTTCATGCCGTGGCCGGCCAGCCAGTCCGAGGCGGTGCTAATCAGGGCGTCAAAGACCTCCGGGTCGTCGGTCGCTTCGAGAAATCCGAAATGGCCGCACTCACCGCCGTGTCTGGCAAGGTAAAGCTCGCAGACCTGGGCTGATATGCGCCCCACCGGCCGTCCATCCTGCGTGGCGGTCCACAACGCGACTTTGGCGTGTTCGAAATACGGGTTCTTTTTCGGATCGAAATGTTCGTGGCGCTCGAAGATCAGCGGCGGAACCCAGTTCCGATCGCCTTTGTAGAGTTCGAAGGGGACCTTTATGAAGGCATCGCGTTCGGCCTTGGTTTCGGCTCGTTCGATGATGAGGTTGCCGTTGGAGCGCTTCATGATCTCACCATCCGATGACGTCAGACCGCTTCCGGCACCGGCCGGGCTTTGTCAATTTTGGTCAGCTTACCGTAGTCGAGCTTGTAAAGATGCGTGGCGATATCTGCCCATGCGGCTCGGTGGGTGATCGCAATGATGGTGTAGGCCTCGGCAAGGTCGCGCACATTACGGCAAATTTCCGCTTCGGTGTTCGGGTCGAGCGCACTGGTCACCTCGTCCAGGATCAAAAGCTGAGGCTTGGTCACTAACGCGCGGGCGATTGCGATGCGCTGGCGCTG
>JAJFHM010000102.1 GCA_021775625.1 Hyphomicrobiales bacterium
TCCAAGACCATCAACATGCCCAACAACGCCACCGTCGAGGATTGCCAGCAAAGCTACAAGTTGTCGTGGAAGCTGGCACTCAAGGCCAATGCGCTTTATCGCGATGGATCAAAGCTGTCTCAACCGCTCAACGCCCAGCTCCTCGCGGACGATGAGGACGAGCAGGACGAACTGTTCGAGCAGACCGCAAGCGACCAGCCGGCGCAGTTGCGGGCGGAAGCTCTGGCGGAAAAGATCGCCGAACGCATCATTGAAATTCCGCGTGAGGTGGCGACCCGTGAAAAGCTGCCGCAACGGCGCAAGGGCTATACCCAAAAGGCCATTGTCGGTGGTCACAAGGTCTACCTGCGGACCGGCGAATACGACAGTGGACGCATCGGCGAGATTTTCATCGACATGCACAAGGAGGGTGCTGCCTTCCGCTCGTTGATGAACAACTTCGCCATCGCCATCTCGCTCGGCCTGCAATATGGCGTGCCGCTGGAAGAATATGTCGATGCCTTCACCTTCACCCGCTTCGAGCCGGCCGGTCTGGTGCAGGGCAACGACACCATCAAGAACGCCACCTCGATCCTCGATTATGTGTTCCGGGAACTGGCGGTCTCCTACCTGTCGCGCCACGATCTTGCCCATGTCGACCCAAGCGAGATTGGCTATGACGTGATGGGATCGGGCGTCAACGAAGGCCAGACGGACGAGACGGGCACCGAAACAGAAGCTCCGGCTCCGCTGCAAGCGGCGAGGGTCATGAGTTCGGGCTTTGTGCGCCAGCGGGTCGGCGAAAACGTGGTCGTCATGCCGTCAGGCCCAGCGGCGGGCGGACCGGTTGCAGCGATGCAGACCCAGGTGACGGAAGCGCTCACCACGAAAGCCGGCCTGGCGGTCGCGGAAGACCTGGTGGAGCTCTATGAGGCCGAAAGTGTCGAGGTGGCACGGCCTGCCGCCAACCTTGCCGCCGAAGCCCGCATGAAGGGATATGAAGGCGAGGCCTGCGGCGAATGCGGCAATTTCACCATGGTGCGCAACGGCACCTGCCTCAAATGCGACAGCTGCGGCTCAACGAGCGGGTGTTCGTAAGCCTCCAGCAAGATACTACCAGCGAGCAGAAGGCGGTCTTGGACCGCCTTTTGTTTTTGTTAAGCTGCGTGCGCTTGGGATCGCCCAATGCCAACCATCTCGCGGATGTGAGCATCTATGAAACCGTCGGCATTCGAATATCTGGCTGCAGCCAGCGTCGATGAGGCCATCGCCGTACTGGCTGCGCACGGTGGTGAGGCCAAGATCATCGCCGGCGGCCAGAGCCTTGTGCCAATGCTTAATTTTCGTCTTCTGGCGCCGACCATACTGGTCGACATCAACAAGGTGCCGGGCCTCGATCACATCACGCCTGACGGCGATGGCCTGTGCATCGGGGCGCTCACCCGCCATCACGCTCTGGAGACGTCTGACCTTGTGCGCGAGAGGTTTCCCGTGCTCTGCGAAGCGATGACCCATGTGGCGCATCTGGCGATCCGCAACCGGGGCACCATCGGCGGCAGCCTTTGCCATGCAGATCCGGCGGCAGAATTGCCGATGATGGCACTGCTCCTCGATGCGACTATCGTGACGGCCGACTCCGATGGGGCGCGTGAAATTCCCGCAAAGGATTTCTTCGATGGCGCGCTTTCGACAGTGCTCGAGGAAGATGAGCTGGTGACGGAAGTTCGCATTCCCGCCCTGCCCGCCAATTGCGGCTGGGGGTTTGAAGAGGTGTCGCAGCGCGCCGGCGACTTCGCCATGGCTGCGGCAGCGGCAACGGTTAGTTTGTCCAACGGCGCCGCGGTGCAGGTTCGCCTGGCCCTGATGGGCGTCGGTGATACGCCAATGCGCATGCGCGGCATCGAAACCCAATTGAGCGGAGCACCCTTGACCGCGGAGACTATCGAGGCCGCGGCAGCCTCGGTCGTCGACGCGGTCGATCCCATGAGCGATCTGCATGCGTCATCCGATTATCGCCGGCATCTGGCGCAAGTCCTGACCAAACGCGTGCTCAGCGATGCCTGGCAGCGGGCCGGAGGCACTGCCCAATGAGTGCGCGTTGCGACATCAAGGTGAGCGTCAATGGCGAACTGCACGAAGCCTGCGTTGAACCAAGGTTGCTACTGGCGGATTTCCTGCGCGAGCATCTCAATCTGACCGGCACGCATATCGGCTGCGAACACGGGGTCTGCGGCGCCTGCACCGTGTTCCTCGATGGCGACAGCGTGCGCTCATGCCTGTGTCTTGCGGTTCAGGCGGACGGGGCGGAGGTGGAAACGGTTGAGAGTTTCGGGCGGACCGAGAACCTCAATCCGTTGCAGGAGAAGTTCCGCGAGCACCACGCCCTGCAATGCGGCTTCTGCACACCTGGAATGCTGGTCACCTGCACTGACCTTTTGAAAAAGTATCCGCTGGCCAGCGACGATGAAATCCGCGACGGGCTTTCCGGCAATATCTGCCGCTGCACCGGCTATGAGAACATCATCCGCGCCATGCGGGCAGCGGTTCGCGAACGCGATGAGGCAAATCGATGAAAATGCATGCTCTGTCAGGCGGGCGCATCCGGATGCGCAAGAGCTTCTTTTACCCGGACGCCGAGGCGCAGGAGCTGGCCGAGCTGCCGGTGTCGTGCTTTCTCATGCGCCACCCGCAAGGCAATGTATTGTTCGACACCGGCTGCCACCCGTCCGTGGAAACCGATGGCGAGGCGCGCTGGGGCGGACTGGTCAAGTTCATGACGCCGATCCTCAGACCGGGCGAAAATGTCATCGCCGAACTCGCAACGCTCAACCTGACACCGCACGACATCGACGTGGTGGTGAACTCGCACCTTCATTGCGATCATTGCGGCTGCAACGAATTCTTCAAGAACGCGACCTTCTTTGCGCAGGAAAAGGAGCTGGCAACGGTTGCCGACCCGGAAATGGAGGGCAAGGGCTACTTCCGCGCGGACTGGGAGCATGACATGCCGGTTGAAGCGGTGGAGAGCCAGAAGGACATCTTCGGAGATGACCGCATTGTGGCCATTCACCTGCCCGGACACACGCCCGGCACCATGGGCGTGCTGACCAATCTCGACCGCGAAGGCTCGTTTCTGCTGGCGGCGGACGCGCTCAGTGTCCACGACAGCCTCAAGACCGATTTTTCGCCAAAGAACAACTGGAATGCGGACCTGTTCATCCAGTCCCTCGCCGAAATTCGCAAGATTGTTGATGGCGGCGCCACTGTGTTCTGCGGTCATGACGCGACCCAGTGGGCGGGCCTGAAGAAGGGTCAGGAGTTCTATGACTGACGCCGAATCATCGGTTCTGCGGCCCAAACTGGTCGGCGCCCGGGTCCAAAGGGTTGAGGACCCGCGGCTGCTCTCGGGCCGCGGCGCCTATGTGGACGATCACCACCTGCCCGGCATGCTGCACATCGCGTTCGTGCGCTCGGATTATCCGCATGCACGCATCGTCTCGATTGATGCCTCCGAGGCCTTGAACGTGCCGGGTGTGAAGGGCGTCTTCACAGCGGGCGACATTGACGGCCTCTACCAGCCGGTCCGGGCCACGTCGCGCATGAAGGATTATCATGCAACCGAGCTTGCCCCCCTGGCGCGGGGCAAGGTGCGTTATGTTGGCGAACCGGTTGCCGCGGTTGTGGCGGACAACCGCTATATCGCGGAAGACGCAGCCCAGCTTGTGTTCGTCGACTGCGAAGCGCTGGGCGACGTCACCGATCCTGAATCCGCCCTTGAAGCTGCCTCTGCGCTTCTGCACGAAGAGGCTGGCACCAATTTGATCGCGGAACGCCGTTTTGCCCGCGGCGATGCGGATGCCGCCATGGCCAAGGCCGCGCACAAGGTGGGTGGCCGCTTCCGGTTTCACCGCAAGACACCGGTGCCGCTTGAGAACAGGACCTATCTGGCTGATTACAACGAGGGCAAACGCGCGCTCACACTATATTCGTCGACCCAGGTCCCGGGCATCATCCGCGACGCACTGGTAGATGCACTGGAGATGCCCGGTCACCGGCTCAGGGTGATTGCGCCGGATGTGGGCGGCGGCTTCGGCTCAAAAGCCTCTTTATACCCGGAGGAGCTTCTGGTCTG
>JAJFHM010000103.1 GCA_021775625.1 Hyphomicrobiales bacterium
GGCACCGACCCGGACCCGCTGGAGCAGACCGCCCGCGGGGACCTGAACGCATCGCTGCTTGCAGCGCTCATTGTGGCGGTGCCCGCGATCGTCATTCCAGCCGGACTGTTCGCCGCCGGCCTTGGCTATCCGGTGGTGTTCGTGGCCCTCGGCGTCGCTGTGCTTGCCGGCGGCGTGGTGTTTCTGCGGCGGAGGTAGGCTGGGGGTTGCGACATTCCCTCCCGCCTCCTCAGGATGAGGATTTTGGTGTAGCCGGCCCGTCCAACAAACACCCCAACCCCTCCACACGCACAACCTCCCCCGCAACACACATGCCGTGCCACAGGCTCACCGCATTGGCGGATAATACCGGCTGGCCGATGGCTTGCTCCAGCCGCTCGATCACGTCGAAGGTGGGCAGGGCGGTGTCGGGGATGACCAGCGCCTGGGCTGCCGGCACCATGGCGTCTTGCGCGCAACGCTCAAGCGTGGCGGCATCGAGGGTGGAGGATGTCCAGCCGCTTTCGAAGCCCAGGCTTTTGGTTGCGACGACCTCCACATCATACTCGCTTAAGAACGCTGAGAAGGCCTGTGTGGCGGCCTGCGGGTAGGTTGCCAGGACGGCGATGCGGCTGACGTTGAGGGTGTGCATGGCGGCGGCGAAGGCGAGCGATGTGCTGGTGGTTTTGAGCCCCGTGATCTCTTCTATGCGGGCGGCCTGGGTTTCGGCCGCCGCGCGGCCGTCGATGAAGCTGGCGCTGGTGCAGGCCCAGACCAGGGCATCGAGTGGCACATCGCGCAACCTTGCGGCTGCATCGCAGATCCACTCCACATTGGCGGTCAGGCGCAAGGCGTCAGGATGATGGTCGCTGTCGCCCACGGTGCCGAAGCGCGCATTGGAGAGATACACCCGCACCGCCTCGTGTGTGGCGTGTTCGAAGCGGTAAAAATCCGCCTCGCAGCCGCCGCCGGGGTAGACCAGGCCGAGCCTGACGGGTGCGGGTGCGGGTGTGTGGTCGGGCATGACGGCTGTTTTATCATGTTAGGACGTTCAAGCGGCATTTTAGGACGTTCAAGCGCCACTGGGGCTGCGCTCGCCCTGCTCGCTGATCGTCGCTGGCGCTCCTCCGGGATGTTACTGATGGGCACCATTTAAGTACAAACCTCATCCTGAGGAGGACCGGAGGTTCGTCTCGAAGGATGGGCGGCAGGCTCAGAGTTGGTGGCCCGTCCTTCGAGACGGACCTCCGGTCCTCCTCAGGATGAGGTTTGTGGTGTAGCCGGCCCTCCCGCAACCTCAGCGAGGGCACGGTACCGACCGCAGGGAGGCCCGCGCGTCAGCGCGGAACCGCCGTGAGCGAAAAGCCAAAACCGCTTCAGACATGCACCAGGATCAGGCATCCGGTGGGGGTGCGAATTTCGGGGTGGATGCTGCCGGGGCGGGCGATCTGGAAGTCGCCGGCTTTCAGGAGGCTGCCGCCGACCCGCAGTTCACCTTCGATGACAAAGGCCTGCTCCAGATGATCGTGCGCATGGGCGGGGATGACGGCATCGGGCTCGCAGCGCAGCAGATAGATGCTGCGGCCACTCTCTTTATCGGCCGAGAGGAGCTTTTTCCAGACCTTGTCATAGCGTTTGGTCCACTCGCCCTCGTCTGCCCTGAGGGTTTCGATGTGGGCCTGCGGCAAGGCGTCGATTTCGGCTTCGATGGCCGCGAACAAGCCTTGCGGCGGCTCTGCCCCGGGCGCCAGGCTGGCAAGGCCCAAAGTGAGTTCTTCTTCGGCGCGGGCCGGTTCGGCGCGGTCCGGGCGGGTGCCGGGAACCTCGACCCGTTCGGCTGGATCAAGCGCGCCGAGACGGTCAAGGATAGGCAACATTTCGTTACTCGGGTCCGTGGTCATTCGAGCGCCTCCTTGAGGGCGGATAAGCCGCGTCGCAGCCAGCTTTTGGCGGTTCCGACGGGTATGTCCATAATGCCGGCAAGTTCGGAATGGGTGTAGCCCCTGAAATAGAACAACAACAGGGCATCGCGCCATTCGGGCCGTAAATCCACCAGGGCGCGGCGCACCGCAAGCGCGTCCACGGTGAGGTCGGCGGGCGTATCGTCACCGGGGATGTCCGGGATTTCCTCGCACGCGACAATGAACCCGCGGGCGCGTTCGGCCCGCAGCCGGTCGATGGCCCGGTTGCGGGCAATGGCCGCCATCCAGGCCATGGGATTTCCCTTTTGCGGATCAAACGAGCCGGCGCGCTTCCAGATCGAGACATAGACTTCCTGCGCCACTTCCTCGGCCATCCGGTAATCCGACACAACCGCGCGGACAACGCCAAACACAAACCGGGCGCTCAGATCGTATAGCGCGCGGAAGGCCTGCCGGTCGCCTTCGGCGCAGGCTTCAAGCAATCCGGCAAGGCGGCGGCGGCGCTCACAGCCGGCGGCGGGATCATCGGCATGATCCGGTTTGTGGTGTGAAGGCGGCTTCAGCTGTGTCACGACGGTCACGATTGCATTCCCTGGCCACGTAAGCGGTTAACATCTGCTACCTGGACATTACGCGGGCCAGCGGTCCTTTGGATGCAGGACCATGAAAATTATTTTCAAACGCTCTCCTGTCGGGGCCGCCGGCATCACTCCAAGGGCCCTTTCAGACGCAAAGATTATCGCCAAACGGCATTGAACACAAACCGCCCCGGAGCAATGCCGATCATGCCAGAAAATGGGCCGCCACCAAACCAGCGCCGAGCAACGCTCCGGCGAGGCCGGCGCCTAGCATATGCCAGATTGTGCGCGCCCGGGCAGCCCGCAACGCTGCCCTGGTGCGGGCCTTGTCGATCGCGCCGAGCCGGGCCTCGACCCGCTCGGCGAGGCCCGGCGGGGGGTCCTCCGAGGGGAGAAACTCAAGCAACGGGTCAAGCCCGCAGCCGTCCCCGCTGCGGCCCGATTTGCCATCGCCGGCCGTCATCGCATGGCTCCCCTGCGCGACGCGCCGGGCGGGGCCAGTTCTGTCAGCCGATACCTCATACCCCTCCCTACGGGTCGTGCCCGCCAACGGTTGCACGGGCGGCCGGGGCTTTCTGGAAGGTTCAAGCGGCACTGGGGCTGGGTTCGCTGATCGTCGCTGCGTTCCTCCGCGGTTACTGATGGGCACCATTTATTACAAACCTCATCCTGAGGAGGACCGGGGGTCCGTCTCGAAGGACGGGCCACCAGCTCTGAGCCTGCCGCCCATCCTTCGAGACACGTGCCTGACGGCCCGTTCCTCAGGATGAGGGTGTGTGTGTGGCCGACCCTCCCGCAACCTCAGCGAGGGCACCAATCCGACCGCAGGGAGGCAAGCGCGACTGCGCGCCGGGCGAAAGCCCGCCCCCGCGGAGGCCCGCGCTGCAGGTGCGGAACAGCCGTGAGCGATCTAAACTCCCGCAGGGAGGCAAGCGCGACTGCGCGCCGGGCGAAAGCCCGCCCCCGCGGAGGCCCGCGCCGCAGGCGCGGAATAGCCGTGAGCGATCCAAACTCCTTCAGGTGTCGTTGAAGCGGAAGCCTATGCCGAACAGGGTTTCGATGGCCTCGAAACCGTCATCAACCGCCCGGAAGGCCTTTCGCAGGCGTTTGATGCGGGAATAGATGGCTGATTTGTCGGCCCGTCCGGCGTCCTCGTCAATCACATCCATGAGGGCGCCATAGGTCAGGATCACACCCGGCTTCCAGGCCAGCGCCTGCAACAGGCGAAAGCCGGATTTGGGCAGGGTCACCGGATGCCCGTCCCAGTGGCAGGCATGGCGGTCGGGATCCATGGTGAGCCTGCCGCGCTCGATGACCGGCGTAGCGGCTTCCACGGCTGCCCTGCACAACTGGGTGCGGCGCAAAATCGCGTTGATGCGGGCGACCAGAAGTTGCGATGAGACCGGGCGGCGGATGAAATCATCGGCGCCGGTCCTGAAACCGATCAATTCTTCGATGTCACTGTCGGTGGAGGTGAGGAAGATCACCGGCATATCGGTGACATGACGCAGCCGGCGCAACAGCTCAATTCCGCCCAGTCCCGGAATACTGACGTCACACACGGCGACATCGGGCGGTGTAGCCTGCAGGCCGCTCAGTGCGGTGGCGCCATCAAAGTAGGTTTGCGTTACGTGTCCCTCCGCCTGCAGCAGGGAACTTACGGAATTTATGACGTGCCGGTCGTCATTTACCAAGGCAATCATTGGCATCGAACTTTACCCCAATACTCACGCCCCCTTGGGCGAAAGGGATATGGTCCGTTTGTGGCATCCGCGTTGTGAAACCGGGGCAAATTATGACAATTAACATGCTTGTTACGGTAACGGATGCGGGGCGACACTCGCCGCTGAGGGTGCTCACGCTTCGCCCCGCGATTTCAGGAAACCGGCATAGAGTTGCTGGATAAACGATGTGAGCGGGTCCTGGTTGCGGAACCATTCGGCTTTCACGTGCAGCTGTTTGAAGTCCTCGTGGATGGTCTTCTCCAGCGCCGTGTTGCCGGCACCCACCATGAACAAGGACACCGGCAGCGGATTGGCGGCATCTGTCTGGCGATAGCTTTGCTGGATGTTTCGGGTCATGCCGATCCTGATGAATTCGCCACTGCGCAGGAAGTAGAGGAGCGGATCGTGAGGAGATGAAAACCGCGACAGATCCAGGTGGTCATCCGGTATCCGGTCGAGGCGGTCGCGCAACCGGTCGAGGGTGGCGGCAAGGTAGCGGCGCTCACCGCCGGCGTCCTCAATGTAGGGGATCTCACCGGCGTTGCTCAACTTGTCCAGCCTCTCGGGCGAGAAGCCCAAATGGCCGGCGGCGGCCTTTCGGGTCAAAGTTTGGGGCGGTATCTGATCTTTGGCCATACCCGTTCCCGCGGGGCTTCATCTAGAGCATGATCTTTTCACATGGAATCAGTTTGATCAGTGGGCGGCCTCAACATGGCAAGTTTGAGGCATCCGCCTGTTTCACCGAGACAACGGCCATTCCAGAACGCTCTCATAGATCATGTTACGGTGGGCGAGCAGGACCGGATCGAGCGTTGCAGCGACAATGCGCGGCGAAATCCGCCGGCGCGACATGGGCGCGTTTGTCATGGCGCACGGGCCCGCTAAACCATGATTGTCGAGCGAGCCCGCCACCGCCCGGCGCAGCTTTCGGGCGCGATGCCGAAGAACTGGCGGGCGGCGGCGATTCGGCTCAGCAACAGTCGTCTCCCTGCATTTGCTCGGTGCTGCAATTGGGCTCGCAGATCACGATTTTTTCGCATTCCTCGCTGCTTTCAATGTCGCAGTCAATCACGGCTGGCCCTTCCGTCTGGCCGTCGTGGGTGTTCGGTGCGAGTTTACCCGGCATTCTGATTTTGCGTTTCTTGCGTGCGCTGAACGTCGGTGTCCGGGCTTTTCGTTTTCTCAGCGTGCTGGACGCTGCCACGATGATCTGCGCTGTTGCGCCCGGCTCGAAGCCAAAATGGGGCAATCCGTCAACATCGAACTGTAAGGCCCCTGCTGGCGCCCCTGCTTCAGTTTTGGCCATCGCTGGAGTGCTGTCGACTGCCGCGTTCGCATGCGCCGTCACCAACGTGGAAACGGCAACGGCTATCATTCCGGTTTTCAGTAGTGCGTTCATTGTAATATCTCCTTCACGTTTCACATTGGAACCGCAGTTCTTTTGCTGTCCCTCATGTGTCTGACGCTGAAGGCAACGATTAGGTTCAACCGGAGTGAAAAGATTTTCTGTCAGCCAGCTCGGGCCACATGGCTGGTTATGAGATCCAATGCGGCACTCACAGCGAATTGAGTTGAGTAAACTGCCGAACTCAGCACAGTCGGGACACAGTTTCGTGACAGCGTTGAATGTTTGCGGGACCAGCCAAGGTCATTGCGTATCTGCGGAGGGGGAGAGATGGGGAAAAACCCGAGAGATAAAGGGTTTGGAGTCCGCCTCGCGCTGTGTACGGGTCTGGCGATCGCCGCAGCGCTCGCGCTTCCAGGTGCCGCGCAAGCCAGCGAATTGTGCAGCCGCGGCTTGTCATCCAGCGCGGACAACGCATCCGACTGATGATCCGCCAGGTCGTCGAATGGCGGCTTGGACCGGGTGCGCCTGGAAACCCACGCAATGGCTTGGAGATCCCGGGTCTGGGGGTAATTTCTCCCGCGGGCGCGGATGCGGCGATCGACCCGCTGTGGGACACCTGGGTTGACGGCAGTTATACCTACCTTGAGTCAGATGACTTCGGCGCGGAATTCAGGGGATCGCAGGCAGCGGTGGGCACGGGGCTCGATTACGCCTTGAGCGATGAACTTACGCTGGCCCCGAAGGTTGGGCTGTCCTACTCCCGAAGCCGCGACGAAGCCTACACCGACAACATCGGGTTTTTCTTTCCCGCACAGGAAATCTATACGGGCGTCTTCAACTTCGGCGCCGCATTGAGCTATGTCATCGCCCTTGATAACGATCGCTCGATCGAACCGTCGATCAGCGTCGAAGGGGGATGGGAGTTCGATCTGTTCGGAAAACCACCGCTCGGTGTTGGAGTGGCATCGAATACCGATGACAAGAAGGTCGACGTCACCATTACGGGCGGTGCCGATATTGTCCTCAGCGACACGGTGAGCCTGTCGCTTTCAAGCAGCGTCGGCGGGCTGACGCGGAAACAGTATATTGAAACATCCGGCGGTGCGCAGGTCTCGGTGCAGTTCTGAGCGTGCTTTCGAGCGCACCGTGGGCATGCCGTCCGGATCGCGGGCAACTCCCATCAAATCGATCCGGCATAAGCCGATCCAGGGCCTGTTGAGTGTCATAGTTGCAGCGCCTCCGCAAAGGTTAATCGCAGCTCATGCAATCATCCGGCGCTGGAGGGGGTGGTG
>JAJFHM010000104.1 GCA_021775625.1 Hyphomicrobiales bacterium
GTCAGGCTGATCCCGTCCCCCGGCCACACCATCGATCATTACTGTGTTCATGTCGGTGAGACGGGATCCGATGCCCTGATTACCGGTGACATGGTGCACTCGCCACTGCAGGCGCGCTATCCGGAACTGGGCATGTTCTCAGACTATGACAGCATCCTTGCCGGCAAAACCCGCCGCGAGCTTTTCGGCCGGTTCTGCGACACCTCAACCTTGATCTGCACGGCACATTTCCCAAGCCCCTCAACCGGCCGCATTACACAATGGGACGACGCCTTCAGGATTGCATGAGGTGCGGTGGGGAATACTGGAACTGGCCAAACGGCGGCATGCGTATTATGTAAGGGGGGAGTGATCCCATTTCGACTGCGGCACGGACCCGATGAACAGGTTTGACCCCAAATTCACCGCTGGAAACGAAGCCCAGCTGCGCTATTACTCCGGCGACTACCAGATCAAGGTGCCGGGCGACTTCGTGCGTTGTGCGGTGACGGACAAGCCGATTGCGCTGGAACTCCTGCGCTACTGGAACGCCGAAAGGCAGGAAGCGTATATGAGCGCAGAAGTGGCGTTCAAGCGCGGGGACGCGTCCGAGTAATCTGATCTACTGCGTCTTCAACTCGTGTTCCCGGTCATCTTCCGGGTCGAGCAGCTTGTGGATGTGCACCACGAAATAGCGCATCTGCGCGTTGTCGACCGTGCGCTGCGCGGCATTTCTCCAGGCATCGTAAGCTGCCGCATAATTCGGGAAGATGCCGATGATATCGAGCTTCGACAGATCTTTGAAATCGACCTCGTCGAGATCGATGAGTTCTCCGCCAAAGACCAGATGAAGCAGCTGATCAGGGGCTTCTTCGCTCATGTGGTAATCCTCAGGTTCATGACGCTCGCCGCGTACTCGTGCGCTGCAGCAACGTATCGTACAAGCCGGGGCCGGCGGCAAGCACATTCGGCAGGCGGCTGTTGGGCTGGTTGTAGCGGAAGCCGTGGCCGTCATGGGCGCTGACCGTGCCGCCGGCTTCATGCACCAGTAGGTCCGCTGCAGCCAGGTCCCATTCGCTTTTGCCCGAGATCACCAAAGTGGCATCGAAGGCGGCATTGGCCACAAGGCAGAGCCGGTAGGCCATGGAGTTTCGCATCTCCACCGTCAGGGGCGGCCAGGGGTCTGCCCATTTGTCCGACTTCAGGACGAAACGGTGCATGACAATGCGCGCGCCTTCGAGTGCCGTGCGATCGGAAACCGTGATGGCCTTGCCGTTAAGCCGCGCGCCTGCGCCGCTTGCGGCATCGAAGAACTCATCGGTCATGGGGTTGAACACCGCTCCCAGCACAGGCCGGTCATCTTCGACCAGAGCGACGCTCACGGTCCAGTGCGGGTCACCCTTGATGAAGGCGCGGGTGCCGTCGATCGGGTCGACCACCCAGACCCGTTTTCGTGCCAGCCGCGCAGGGTCGTCCTGGGTCTCTTCGGACAACCAGCCATAATCGGGCCGGGCGCCGCACAGGCGTTGTTTCAAAAGCTCGTTGACCTTGATGTCCGCATGGCTGATTGGCGTGCCGTCGTCCTTCTTCCAGTGCTCCGGCACATTGGCGGCGAGGCTGCGGGCAAGTGCTCCCGCTTCACGCACCGCATCCAGCAGAAGCGCGTAATCGTCGTTCGTTTCAGGTGCCGGCAACAGTCATGCCCTCAACCAGAACCGTCGGCGCATCGGTGCCGCGACGGAACTCGAGGTCGTCTGCAACCGTAATGTTCATGAACATGTCCTTCAGATTACCGGCGATGGTGACTTCGCTGACTGGATAGGTGATCTCGCCATTCTCGATCCAGAACCCGGATGCGCCGCGGCTGTAATCGCCGGTAACCGTGCTCACGCCCATGCCGATCAGATCGGTCACCAGAAAACCGTTCTTGATGCCGGCGATGAGATCGCCCGGCGATATGGAGCCCGCCTCCATATAGAGATTGGTGACGGACGGCGAGGGCGGCGAGCTGATCCCGCGTCCAGCATGGCCGGTGGTCTCAAGGCCCAGTTGCCGCGCCGACCGGCTGTCCAGCACCCAGGTTTGCAGCACACCGTCCTTGACCAGCACGGTCATGGCGTTCTCGACACCCTCCGCGTCGAATGGTTTGGAGCGCAGGCCGCGTATGCGATGAGGATCGTCCTTGATGGTGACGCCGTCGGAAAACACCGCCTTACCCATGGCGTCTTTCAGCATGCTGGTGCCGCGGGTGATGGCGGCGCCGGAGATGGCCGATGAGAGATGCGATACCAGCGTCGCCGAAACCCTGTTGTCGTAGACAATGGGCACGGACTGCGAGGAGACTTTCTTCGGGTTGAGACGGCGCATTGCCCGGTCAGAAGCCTCGCGGCCGATTCCTTCCGCATCATCCATGTCGCTGAAATGGCGTACCGTGCAATATTCGTAGTCGCGCTCCATGGAAGTGCCTTCGCCGGCCACCATGGCGCAGGAGAGCGAATAGGACGAGGAATGATAGGCTCCTGCAAAGCCGTCCGAGGTCACCAGCACAATGCCGCCATAGCCCGCCGATGCGGCGGCGCCAAGCGAATTGGTCACACCCTGCACTTCCCATGCGGCGTTCTCCGATACCTTGGCAAGCTCGCGCAGCTCTTCTGTGCTCATCTGCGTGTCGTCGGACAGTTCAAGCTCCGGCAGGTCGCGCGCCATCCGTTCGGGATCTGGCAGCCCGCAATAGGGATCTTCCGGTGAAACCCTGGCCATGGCGACGGCACGTTCGGCCAGGGTGTCGATATCGGCGAGATCGAAATCAGTGGTTGATACATTGGCTTGCGATTTGCCAACCATAACGCGCAGGCCCATGTCCTGTGATTCGGACTGTTCGATGTCTTCCCATTTGCCGAGCCGGCAGCCGGCATTGATTGAACCGCCTTCGACAATGATGGCGTCTGCCGCATCGGCGCCATGGTATTTGGCGCGCTCCAGCGTATGCGAAGCGATGTCGGTGAGCCGTTTCTGCAGTTCGGCCTTGCTCATGGTGGCGGGTGTCCTTTAGGCGCGGGTGGCATCTAGAGCGTTTCATGTAAACATGAAGCGCTCTAGTGCAGGGGTTTGTAGCAATCCTTCAGCGAAAAGGGAAACGGCTGATGGTTTCCGATCCACTAATACCAAAGGAACTGACTATTGACCCATTTCATGGGCCAGTCCGGCCTGCTCGCCAAGGCGCGGGACGCGGTGCGATGCGGGGCATCGGACAAGACCCGCAACGCAGTCGACGGGCCGGAATGGCCCACCGGAGGCCGGGTTCTTTTGCCCTTCGGCAGCGTTGCGCACTGCTTGCGGTACACGTACCGCGGCGCAGTACGCGCCTTGCCGGAGGGTAAAATCATCCCGGTGAAATGGGTCAATAGACGGTTCCTTTGGTATAACAAGCGCAATGCAAAAATACCTTCTATTAACCGCCCTTCTTAAGGGGATCAAAAACCTTAAACGCTATTGTGAGGTAACAGGGATGGCGTTCAAGGATAAATAAAAATGACGTCTGGGTACGACAAACTGAGCACAGCAATTTCATGGCCGGATAACGGGACGGCCTGGATTGAACAGGAACTTTGCATCGATCCTCTTGATGTACCGGTCCGGTATTCGCTGATTGAACGCGGCTGCAACGGGGACACGGAAGAGGTGGAATGGCAGGTCTCACTGACCGAAGACGAAGTGATTTTGCGCCGTAAATCGGACAAGGTCTCACATCTGCCGCGGGAAATTCCTTATTCGGACTTTTCAGACGTGGTGCTGTGGGGCGCTTTGGCGCACAACAAGACGGGCGACGTCATGGTCGGCCTCAGCCTCTATTCACGCGAACTCGACCTGCAGGTGCCGGTCTGCATCACCGCGGACACCGAAGGCCTCGCCGGGCGCTGGACCACGTGGAGCGCAATTTTGGGCGTAAATCCGAAAGTGCTGGACGGCACGCGCAATCTGCGCGATCCGTTCCAGGGTATCGGCAAGCTGGCAACCGGAACCGCCGTGCCGCGCCGCACATCAGCCAACCGGCTGGCGCGCGGAGCGTTCACCGACACAAGCAACGTCTACCAGATGCGCGACCATCGCCCGCAGTCGGACGCCAGGCCGCAAGTCTGACAATCGCAGGGCGGCTAAGTCGCTTCACCTTCAACTTTGTCCTGGGTCTTGGTGTCGAAGTCACCGGCGTCGTGGCGCTCGTGAAGTTGTTTATCAAGCGGGCCCGAGGTGCGATTGACCATGCGGCCGCGTCGCACCGCTTCCCGTTTGGCAATTTCCCCGGCCCATCTCACCACGTGGGTATATGACTGGGCATCGAGAAACTCTGCCGCTTCATACGCCTTGTTGGCTACAACCGCGCCGTACCACGGCCAGATGGCGATGTCGGCAATGGTATACTCAGCGCCACACATATATTGATTGTCCGCCAGATGACGGTCGAGCACATCCAGCTGGCGTTTCACCTCCATGGCATAGCGGTCGATGGCGTATTCGATCTTGAACGGCGCGTAAGCGTAAAAATGCCCAAACCCGCCGCCGAGATAGGGTGCGCTGCCCATTTGCCAGAACAACCACGACAGGCATTCGGCGCGCTGCGCCGCGTCGCTCGGCATGAGAGCGCCAAATTTCTCCGCGAGATAAAGCAGGATGGCTCCGGATTCGAAAACCCGCGTCGGCGGCGTGGTCGAGTGATCCATCATGGCCGGTATTTTGGAGTTCGGATTGGCGCTAACGAAGCCGCTGCCAAATTGGTCGCCATCACCAATTCGGATCAACCAGGCATCGTACTCGGCTCCGGAATGTCCGAGCGCCAGCAACTCTTCCAGCAACACCGTGACTTTGACGCCGTTGGGCGTCCCGAGCGAGTAGAGCTGGATCGGATGCTCTCCTACAGGAAGTTCTTTGTCATGCGTCGGACCGGCAATCGGGCGATTGATATTTGCAAAAGTGCCGCCGCTCTCGGACACCCATTTCCAGACTTTTGGCGGTTCGTAGGATGATGGCTCGTTCATGCGTCGCTCTCTGCTTCGTGGCGGTGTGGGGGATCAGGTTTACGCGAACATTCGGGTTTGTGCACTGGTTCTTTCAGACAATTGAGCCCGTATGATCGAAAAGTGCTAGAGCCCGTTCTTGAACAGGGCATCCGCAACGATGCTCGCAAAAATGATGGTTCCGAAATCGCGGTTGGAGCGGAACAGTTTGAGGCACAGGTCGGAATTGTCGATGTCAAGCGATCGCACCTGCCAGAAGAGCTGCGCGGCACCCAGCGTGAGCCCTGCGAAAAAGACCGGGCCGGTGCCGGTCAGCCATCCGGACAGGCCGATCCCTGTGATAGCCACGGCGTAGAACCCGATCATCCATGGGGTGGTTTGCGCACCGAACTTGAGCGCTGTCGACTTCAGGCCCAAAAGCGCATCGTCTTCTTTGTCCTGATGCGCATAGATAGTGTCATAGCCGAGTGTCCAGGCGATGCCCGCGACATAGAGCACCGCCGGCGCCCAGTGCAGGCTGCCGGTGACGGCGGCCCACCCGAGCAATGCGCCCCAGTTGAACGTCAGCCCGAGCACGAATTGCGGCCAGTAGGTCACCCGTTTCATGAACGGATAGACGGCCACCAGGAGCAGTGACGATGCGCCAAGCGCCACCGCGAACCAGTTGAACTGCAGCAGCACCGCGAGGCCGATCAAAGCCTGTGCGGCCAAAAACGCCTTCGCAGCGGAGACAGAGACGCGCCCGCTCGGAATCGGCCGTGACCGTGTGCGCGCGACGCGTCCGTCAAACTCCCGGTCCACCAGGTCGTTATAGGTGCAGCCGCAGCCACGCATGACGACGGCACCGACCCCGAACAGGGCGATGAACCACAGGCTTGGCCAGCCATTTCCCTGAAAGTGGGCCGCGAGCGCCAGCGACCACCAGCATGGCCACAACAAAAGCCATGTGCCGATCGGCCGGTCGAGGCGGGCGAGATGGCAATAAGGCGCTGCAACTCCGGGCGCGAACCGGTCGACCCAGTTCCGCTTTGGAGCATCCGCGACCTGTTGCGGTCCGCAAGGTGTGCTGTGGTGTGCAGACATGAGGCGCAGTGTTAGCGGCGGCAGGGACAGAGGTAAAGGCGACAGATCGTAGCCGCGTCAGGTGCCATCATTGCGGGTCGAGGGATTTCTGTGTCTGTGCAGTCGGTATCCAGGTGTTATAGGTAGCTGCCGTAAGCGCTTTGTGCAACGCAGGAGATCTCGGGACAGTGCTGACCCGTTTCAACCGAGTAGAGACCTTCACCAACCACGTTGGCACCATTCTGGTCGGTGCTTTTCATGTGCTGGCGCTGTTTGTGATCGGGGCTGCAATTGTCTGGGCTGCGTTCTTCGAATTTCTACGCATGGTCGATAAAGGCAGCGCCTCGGTGGAGGACATTCTGCTCCTCTTCATCTATCTCGAACTGGGCGCCATGGTTGGAATTTACTTTCTGACCAAGAGGATGCCGGTCCGGTTTCTGATCTACATCGCGATCACCGCACTCACCCGCATGCTGATCGCGGCCATCAATGTGGATCATACGCCAAGCCTTGCAGTTATCTATATCCCCGGCGCGATACTTCTGCTGACGATCTCCGTGTTCATCATCAAGTATGGATCCTACCGCTATCCATCCGGCATATTGACTGAGCCCGAAATGGACGATGCGGATGCCAATGAAGATGCGATGTCTCCTCCAAAGAAGTGAGGCATGCGGCCCGGTTGATTGTTCCCATCGTCCGAAATTCCCGCTAGTTTCGGTTTGAAGCATCTGGTTCCGGGGAGCTGCTGTTTGAGCAGCGCTTTCCCATCAGCCGCATCGAAGGCGCAAGACCCATGATACCGGTAAAACCGCTGGCCCGATTGCCGACACACGATGTCACCAACATGCCGCCGCATCTCGGCGACCAGGATCTTTGGCAGGACGATGCCGCTTTGCGCGAAGGGATCGTCCGGGAAGGGGCTGGCTGGGCGCAAGATCACCTGGCGGCCTTCGGCAAGGTGACCGGCCGCGCCGAACTGTTCGAAGCAGCGGATACCGCCAACAGGCATGAGCCGGAACTGAAAGCCTTCGACCGTTACGGCATGCGCATCAATCAGGTTGAGTATCACCCCTGCTATCACGACCTGATGGAAACCGCGATCTCAAACCAGGTGCCAAGCTTCGCCTGGCGCCATGAAAAGGCCGGATCGCAGGTCGGCCATGTGGGGTTGAGCTATATGTTCAATCAGGTTGAAGGCGGCGTCATGTGTCCCATGGCGATGACCTATTCCGCCATCCCCACGCTGCGCATGACGCCTGCGATCGCGGCGGAGTGGATCCCGCGGCTGCTCTCGACCTCATACGACAAGCGCGACATCCCTGCTGGCGACAAGGCCGGCGCCACCATGGGCATGTTCATGACCGAGAAACAGGGCGGGTCGGACGTGCGCTCAAACTCAACTCAGGCCGCGGCCGCCGGCGCGTCGACGGGCCCCGGTGCGGAATACCGGCTGACCGGCCACAAATTCTTCTGCTCGGCACCGATGTGCGACGCCTTTTTGACATTGGCCTATGCAGAGGGTGGGTTGTCCTGCTTTCTGGTGCCGCGCTGGACGCCGGATGGCGAGCGCAACACACTCTTCATTCAGCGCCTCAAGGACAAGCTTGGCAACCGTTCCAACGCATCATCCGAGATAGAGCTCCAGGACACCTGGGGCGTCATGGTCGGCGAGGAAGGGCGCGGGGTGCGCACCATCATCGAAATGGTCACCGGAAATCGCATCTATTGCAGTTTGAGCTCTGCGGCGTTGATGCGCCAGGGGCTGGTCCAGGCACTGCACCACACCAGCCACCGCTCGGCGTTTCAGAAACGGCTGGTGCAACAGCCCCTGATGCGCAACGTTCTTGCCGATCTGGCGGTCGAGTCCGAGGCGGCGTTGGTTTTGAGCCTTCGAATTGCCCGCGCCATGGACGAGGCCGAGGGCGATGAAGCCGCCGCCGCACTGGCCCGCATCGGCACCGCCGTGGCGAAATACTGGATCTGCAAGCGTGCTCCCGGCCACATTTGCGAGGCCCTGGAATGCCACGGCGGGCCGGGTTACATCGAAGAATCGATTATGCCCCGGCTTTACCGGGAGGCCCCGATCAACAGCATCTGGGAGGGCTCCGGCAACATCATGTGTCTCGACGTGTTGCGCGCCATGTTCCGCGAGGAAGCAGCGGTTCCCGCGTTTATGCGCGAGCTCGAGGTGGCACACGGTGCCAATGCGGCCCTCGACACAGCGATCGCCACCCTCACGCAGGAACTGTCTGATCAGGGTGACCTGGAGATGCGCGCCCGCGCCATCACCGAATTGATGGCTGTTACGCTGCAGGGCGCATTGCTGGTGCAGCACGCACCGGCGGCGGTATCGGATGCATTCTGCGCCTCACGCCTCGGGTCCCGTTGGACCGGCGCCTATGGCGCCCTGCCG
>JAJFHM010000105.1 GCA_021775625.1 Hyphomicrobiales bacterium
CCCACTCCGCAATTCCTGCCGCCGCATTGTTGAAGGCTCCCCAGCCGGGCAAAATCTTCATGCTCTTTTTATCAACAGATCGCGGTTCGGCCACCCCCGGCGTGTGTTAACGGTTAATTTACGGGTGGGAACTGATTTCGACGGCCCAAAGTTGGTGGTTGGGCCCCACTCTAGAGCAACATTCAAGCACACTGAATCATTTGATGGGATCAAATCAGCCCACTCGCCGAGGCGCGGAGCGCAGTGCGATGCGGTGTATCGGACAAGCTTCGCAACGCTGGCGATGGGCTGATCTGGCCCACCGAAGGCCGGTTTTTCGCGCCCTCTGGACATCGTTGCAGCCCGCTTGTGGTCAGCCCGGCCACGGCGCGGACTGCGCCTCGCCAGAAGACGCGAAAAATCGGTCAAATGCTTCAGTGTGCCCGAATGTTGCTCTAGCGGTCGCCTGCCAGAGGCTTGGGCCTCATCCACCACATCACCAGTGGCCCCATCAGCATGACGACACCGAGATGGGCGAATGCGGCCCACCAGCCCATCAGCGTGTCGCTGCCGGCGATATCGAGCACCACGCCAAATGCAAGCGGCCCGATGGCGGCGCCGAGAAATCCAAGTGTCGAATGCACCGCCATGGTCGCGCCGCGCGCACCCGGTAATGCGTGGCCGAGCGCGCCCGCCGTTACCACGGCGGACTCCGACATGATCACCACGCCATAGAGCAGACAGGCTGCCACCGTCAGACCATAGGACGCCATTGGCGCCATCCCTATCGCGGCCGCCAGCGCCGCGGACAACGCCATTACCACCACCACGGTGCGGGCGCGGCCGTGCCGGATGGCGAACTCATTGCCAAAAATCATTGCAGGCATGCCGATGAGGGTGGCCCAGAATGCCACCGAGAACGGCAACCAGAACGCCACTTGAACATCCTGCACCATCATGGCGAACGTCAAGAACGCCACCACCCAGGTCTGAAAACCAAAGAGCTCCCAGCTGTGAAAGGCGTAGCAAAGGGAAAACGCCATGGCATCCCGGTTGCGCAATGCGGGCCGGAAGTCGAGGAGCCTCCTGTTTTCCACCGGCGCCGGTGTGCGGGGAAGCGAGGCGAAGGCGACCGCGCTCAGAACTGCGGCCAGAACACAGGCTCCTGACGCGGCCGCAAAGGCCAATTCGTAACCGCCCAGAGCCGCCATTCCGGTGGCGAACGGATAAGACAGCGCGGTGCCGATCATATAGCACGATGTGTAGAACGCGATGGTGCGTGACTGACGTTCCGGCGCGACCCGTTCGGCAAGTGCTGCTGCTCCCGGCATGTAGGTTCCAGCCAGTCCGGCGCCGGCAACGGCCCGGGTAACGGCTGCCGTCCAGAAGCCGTCGGCGAAGAGAGCGAATGCAAGATTTGCGGCTGCAGTGGCCAACGCCGCGGCGACGAACATGCGGGCGGGATCAATCCTGTCTGTCAGGCTGAGCAGAAACGGCACTGTGAGCGTGTAGCCGATAAAATAGGCCGACCCGATCCAGCCGGCTTCGGTACTGGAGAGCGACCATGACTGCGAGAACTGCGGCAACAGCGCGGCAAAGGCCGCAATCCCGAGCATGGTCAGCACATTCGCCACGCACACAGCGGCGACCATTCCAACAATCCGCTTGCGCATAGGGCCTTAACCTGAAGAGCAATGAGCGAACAGGGATCTAATCGGTATTATCGGGAAATGTCCATGCGCTGGAAACGGCGCCCTACTCTTCGGGCGGTTCCATGCGATTTTTGACCCGGCCGAGATTGAGGGTCGCCGGGATGTAGTCCGGCAAAATCTGCAAAGCCTTGGAGCACGCGGCCTGGGCGTTCTTGTACTTTTTGACATGGAAATACATGAGGCAGAGATTGCTGTACGCCAGCCCGATGGCCGGATGCTCGAAGCTCTGAGCGCGCAAGGCAGCGCGCATTTCTTCCAGCGCCTGGGGATATCTCTTGTCGCGATACAGAGCGATTGCCTTGTTGTAGGCAGTTATGCTCGGGTTGCCGTTCAGATCCTTGAGTACCGGTCCAGCGGTATTAGCGCCCGGAAACTCATAATCGGCGTCGTTTGCTTGTGCTGCACCAGCACACAATGTGCCGGCCAGTGCACAGGCAGTGAATACCCGGGCCAAGCGGCTCGAATTTGTGCAGCCGTCAGGCTTACTTTCCGTGTTGCTTTTCCGCATTACTCTCCGCTTGACAGCGCTGTCCAGGAAATGGCCCTTTAGCTGTCTTGCTCCCCCAATTTCGACCCGCCGAAAAAACTTGAGGCACCTTGCCAGCAAAGTGTAACGAAAACATTGCAATACAAATGATCGCCTTGTTCACATCCCCTTAAGGGCAAGGGGACATGCGGAAAACCAGGTATACAAGAGAACAGCCGATGACGGATTTTAGCCTGGACGCCATCAACCAGATGAGCCCGACAGCGTTCACTGAAATCTTTGGCGACATCTATGAGCATTCCCCGTGGATCGCTGCGCAGGCCGCCGCAGCGCGCCCATTCGCCAACCACACTGCCCTGCGCGATGAACTGGCAAGGATTGTCCGTAGCGCAACGGATGCACAAAAGATGGCGCTTATGCAAGCGCACCCGGAACTTGCCGGGAAAGAGGCTGCGGCCGGCAATCTGACCGCTGCCTCATCGCAGGAACAGGCCGGTGCCGGGCTGGTCGATCTTTCGCGGCAAGAAAAGCAGTACCTTAAAGCCTTCAATCTGGACTATCACGGCAAATTCGGCTTCCCGTTCATCATTGCCGTGCGCAATCACACGAAATCTACGATCATGGCCGCCATGGAAGAGCGGCTCGCAAATAACCGGAGTGTGGAACTGGAGACCGCGCTGGAACAGATATTTGAGATTGCGCGTTTGCGCCTGGAAACACTGTTTCGCGGAAGCGGAGCCGCCTGATGGGTGCCGGCAAACACCATCACGGTGAGCATTCCCACGCAAAGACCACAGACGATAACGAGCGCCGTGTCCTGTGGGCGATGATCCTGACCGGCCTGTTCATGGTGGCGGAAGTGGTCGGCGGCATCCTGTCGGGCTCCTTGGCGCTGATCGCGGATGCGGTCCACATGCTGACCGATTTCGCAGCCCTCACATTGTCGTGGGCGGCGTTTCGCGCGGCCCGCAAACCGCATGATGAAAAGCGCACCTACGGGTATCACCGGTTCCAGGTGCTGGCTGCCTTCGTCAACGGATTGACCATGGTCGCTGTGGTTGGCTGGATACTCATGGAGGCGGTCCGGCGTTTCTTCGATCCCGTTGAAATCCTTGCCACTCCGATGATTGTCATTGCGGTCCTGGGCCTCATGGTCAACATCGCCGCCTTTGCGCTTTTGCACTCCGGCTCAAAAGACAATCTGAACATGCAAGGTGCCGCGGTCCATGTGTTGGGTGACCTGCTGGGCAGCGTCGCGGCGATCGCCGCCGGAGTTGTAATTTATATGACCGGGTGGCTGCCGATCGATCCGCTGCTGTCGGTTCTGGTGGCACTGCTGATCCTGAGAAGTGCCGTCGCCATCGTCCGCAAGGCCGCCCACATCCTGCTTGAAGGCGCGCCGGAATGGCTCGACGTCGAGGCTTTGCGCGAAGACCTCTCGAAAGCCATTCCGGTGGTCAAGGATGTGCATCATGTCCATGCCTGGATGCTGACCCAGGAGCGTGCACTGATGACGCTGCACGCGGTGATCGACAAGGATGCCGATCCGGCGGCGGCGCTCACCGACATCCAGAAACACCTGCAGGCTGCACACGGGGTCGATCACGCCACCGTGCAGATCGAGATCGCGAAAAACGGCTAGAGCACTTTGGACTGGTTTGAACCTTTTGTCGTGTGAGGGCGACAAACAAGTATCAAAGGGACAAACCAACCGGGTGAGACAATGAAACCTTCACATTTCGCAGGCTTCGCCATGATCGCAGCAAACCTCGTTGTCGCGGCAGCGAGCACCACTCCTGTGCATGCAACGACCAACGATGGCACAAGTATTCTGGCAGACGAGCCGGTGGCTCATTTGCGTGCATTCGTCGTTAGCAATGTGAAACGACTGGGTGAAAGCGTCGATCCGGGGCCCGTTGAGTTCACCAGAACGGCAGGAAGCCGCGTCCGCAAGAGACGGACACTCAAGATGGTAAAGCCGCGAACAGCAAACAAAAGACGGCTGCGCGTAGGATCATCACCGGTCAAAAAGGTTACGAAGGGCAAGGGCTACACCGCAGACGACAACACCGCGGCGAGCCCTGAGGATGATGTGATATTCGATCTTCTGGGGTCAGATTACATCCCGGCACCCGTACCATCGCCCACGCCACCCCCTCCGCCGCCACCAAGCAATGACGACTGCATGAGCTGCGCTGACTAAAACGCAAGAGCCTTGAGCAGACGCACAGGATGCTGCGGCTCACCGGGACAGCAAGCGAATTCCAAAGCGCTCCAAACGCCAATCCCTACTCCGCGGCGACGACCGGTTTTGCATTTCCGCGCAGGGCGCGCTCGGTTTTCAGGCCTTCGGCGACGAGGAACGCCAGCTCCAGAGCCTGATCCGCATTGAGCCTGGGGTCGCAGTGGGTGTGATAGCGGTCCTGCAGATCGGCATCTGAGATCGAGCGTACACCGCCGGTGCATTCGGTTACGTTCTTGCCCGTCATCTCCACATGGATGCCGCCGGCGTGGGTGCCTTCTGCGCGGTGCACGTCCATGAACTGACGCACCTCGCCCAGAATGCGGTCGAACGGCCGGGTCTTGTAACCGGTCGATGCCTTGACCGTGTTGCCGTGCATGGGATCGCACGACCAGACAACCTTGTGGCCTTCCCGCTCCACCGCCTGGATGAGGGCTGGAAGATGTTTTTCCACATTGTCGACCCCAAAGCGGCAAATCAGCGTGAGACGGCCGGCCTCGTTCTCCGGATTAAGTTTTTCGATGAGCTGCATCAATCCATCCGGCTCCAGCGAGGGGCCGCATTTGAGACCAAGCGGATTTTCGATGCCGGAGCAATATTCCACGTGAGCGCTGTCGGGCTGGCGCGTACGGTCGCCGATCCAGACCATGTGGCCCGATGTGGCGTACCAGTCGCCGGAGGTCGAATCGACACGGGTCAGCGCCTGCTCATAGCCAAGCAGCAGGGCCTCATGACTGGTGAAGAAATCAGTGGTCCGCAAATGCGCGTCGGTGTCCGGGTCGATGCCGCAGGCGCGCATGAATTCCAGCGCTTCGGAAATCCGGTCCGCCAGTTCCTGATAGCGCTCAACCGCCGGGCTGTCCTTGAGAAAGCCGAGCGTCCATTGGTGCACGTGCTCAAGATTGGCATAGCCCCCTTGTGCAAACGCACGCAGCAGGTTCAAGGTCGCAGCGGATTGCCGGTAGGCCTGAAGCTGGCGTTTCGGATTGGGCACACGGGAGGCTTCATCGAACTCGATGGCATTGATGATGTCGCCGCGGTAACTCGGAAGCTCCACCCCGTCCAGGGCTTCTACGTCCGAGGAGCGCGGTTTGGCGAACTGACCGGCAATGCGGCCGACCTTCACCACCGGCGACGCTGCAGCATAGGTCAGCACCACCGCCATTTGCAGGAAGACGCGGAAGAAGTCGCGGATGTTGTCGGCGGAATGTTCCGCAAAGCTTTCCGCACAATCGCCGCCTTGTAGCAGGAACGCGTTGCCGTCGCAGACGTTCGCCAATTGCCGTTTGAGCTTGCGGGCTTCACCTGCAAATACCAGCGGCGGAAATGCGGCCAGTTCACCTTCAACACGCGCCAGAAGTTCGGCGTCATTATATTCCGGCACCTGAATAATAGGTTTCTTGCGCCAGCTGTCGGGTGACCAGGTGTTAGCCATTTTTCCGTTCCTCAACTTTGCGGACGGCATGTCCGCACACATAACTACTCTTAAATTAGCCGGGGCCTTCTGTGGGTCCGGTTAACGATCTTGCCGGTCTATCTGGTTTGGTGCGGGCATATCCAGCGTCAAACGCTCTCATAAGGGACGCACGCCTGTCTCCCTATCGGGAGTCCGGCCTCTTATAACCGGATCAGGCTACATTTGCCAAGCATCCGCACACCTTTGCCGAGACTGCTGATTTGTTTGGTTACCGTGTTTCGATAAGGCCGAATTCTGCATCTTTCACAACCGCCAAATTGGGTATAGTGTCTCCGCCGTGGGAGGATCTTGTGTCCAACGAAGCACCACCTAAAACATTCAGGAAACTGCGGCGGGGCCTTTTGCTGACGCTGCCGCCAGTGCTGATCCTTATTGGCGCATTTTACATGTACGCCACCGGTGGCCGCTACATCGCCACCGAGAACGCCTATGTGAAGGCGGAGATCATCACGATTTCCAGCAATGTGGACGGCCAGGTGGCTGAAGTGCTGGTCGCCGACAACCAGCGGGTCGAAAGAGGCGATCCCCTGTTCAAGCTCGATCCGAGACCGTTTGAACTCGCTCTGGCCGCGGCCGATGCCGAAGTCCTGAACGTGCGTCAGCGGATCGCTTCGCTGCGCGCCCAGTTTCGCCAGGGAAAAATGGAGATCGAGGCAGCGCAGGAACGCATTCGCTATCTCAATGTGTCACGCCAGCGCCAGGACAAGCTGCTTGAAAAAGGTGTCGGCACCCAGGCGAATTTCGATAAGGCCGAGCATGATCTCCTGCTCTCCAAACGCCGTCTAAACGTGGTTCGGGAAACCAATGAGATGGTGCTCGCGGATCTCGGCGGCTCAGCCGACATGGCGGTCGAGAAGCACCCCATGTTCCTGCGAGCCGATGCGCAACGCAAACGCGCGGCACTCAATCTGGCATATGCCTTCATCAAGGCGCCTCAGACCGGCACGCTCAGCAAGGTCACTTTGGAAACCGGTGAATATATCGAGGCCGGAGATGCTCTCTTTGCGCTCGTAACCATCGACAAACCCTGGGTCGAAGCGAATTTCAAGGAAAGCCAGCTGACCCATGTAATCAACGGTCAGAAGGCAACGATCATCGTCGACACCTATCCGAACGTCACCTGGTCCGCCACGATAGAAAGCATTTCGCCGGCGACGGGTGCTGAATTTGCAATCCTGCCGCCGCAGAACGCAACCGGGAATTGGGTCAAGGTGGTACAGCGCATACCGGTGCGGCTCAATATCGAAAAGAACCAGCATGTGCACCTGCTGCGCGCCGGCATGACCGCAACGGTCACCATCGATACCGGCCGCGAACGCTCGGCGGCAACCTTCATCAAGGGTGTCTTCGCGGGATCCCCCGAAAAGCCTTAACCGGGAGACCGGCCGATGCTGCTGGCCAAGGCCACCACACTCCCTCCCCTGACCCCGCGCGCCATCTCGATAGTGCTGTGCTCGACGCTCGGCACGGCGACTTATGCATTCACCTGGAACTCGGTCACAGTTGCCCTGCCTCATATGCAGGGTACTTTTTCCGCCACCACGGATCAGATCGCCTGGGTGATGATTTCGTTCATCATCGGCAGTTCGATGATGACCACGAGCGTCGGCTGGTTCAGTGCCCGCTTCGGCCGCAGAACCATCTATCTGTGGACTGTCGCGACCTACACGATCACCCTGTTCGGCTGCGGCTTTTCGACGACGCTGGAGGAAGAAGTATTCTGGCGGCTGCTGCAGGGGTTTTCCGGTGCAGCACTGATCCCGCTGGGACAGCTGATCGCGGTCAATGCGTTTCCGAAGGAACGTTACAGTCAGGCCACATCCTTATGGGCGATGGGCTTTGTCTTTGCAGGCGTCATCGCGCCGGCGCTGGCAGGTTTCGTGATCGAGGATCATTCCTGGCCATGGATCTTCTACGTCAATGTGCCGATCTCGCTGGCGGTGTTTGCGGCTGCCTGGTTCCTGATTCCACAGAGCGAGCAACAGGAAAAACCGATGGACTGGCTGGGCTACGGCTCGCTGCTGTTGTCCGTCGGCGTGCTGCAGCTGATGTTGGCCCGCGGGGAACGGCTGGACTGGTTTCAGTCGCGTGAAATCATCATTGAAGCCCTCATCGTTGTGATCGCCTTTTATGTTTTTCTTGCGCACACCTTCACGGCGAAGCGATCCTTCGTGCCGCTCGAGCTTTTCGCCGACCGCAATTTCAAACTCGGCCTGGTGTTTATCTTCCTCACAGGAACCGTTCTGTTTCTGCCCCTGCTGCTGCTGCCGCTGCAGTTGAAGTCGGTGGCGGACTATGCCGCAATCGACACCGGTTATCTGCTGCTGCCACGCGGCATCGGTACACTCATCGGCCTCACGTCAATGGCCTATCTGCGCGATCGTGTTGACCCCCGCCCAACCTTGTGCGTCGGCCTTGCGGTCACTGGCCTGTCGGCATGGTACGCATCGGACTGGTCGACCGATATCAGGCCATGGGATGTCATGTGGACCAGCTTCCTGCACGGGCTCGCGACAGGTGCTGTCTGGGCGCCCTTGAACACGCTTACTCTGTCGCGGTTGCCATCGCGCATCCAGGATCAGGGCTTCGCCCTGTTCTACCTGAGCTTCGATGTCGGTTACGCGATTGGAACCGCGGCCATTGTCGGCATGCATGGCCGGCTGGTGCAAATCAACCACGCCGTGATCAGCGAAGTGATCACACCGTTCAACGAAATCCTGAGATACCGGCTCGGCTCGGACGCCTGGGACATAACGAAGAGCACCGGCCTGAACGCCCTGGACAATGAGGTCACCCGCCAGTCGCTGATGATCGCCTTCAACAACACGTTCCTGGTGATGGCGCTGCTGCTGTTCGGCATGATCCCGTTCATCATTCTGTTCCGCCGCCCTGCCCCGATGTCGTCGTCGTCCAACTGACCATGGCGGTTCCAGTTTTCCAGTGAAACCCGCTGGGCCTTATGCCAGACTGGCGGAATGATACAGTCAGAACCGGACTTCACCATCGGCATCGAGGAAGAATACCTCCTCGTCAATAAAGACACCCGTGACCTGGTGCACAGCGCGCCGCAGGGTCTGATGGACGAATGCGAGGCGGAACTGCATTCCCAGGTCAGTCCGGAGTTTCTGCAATGCCAGATTGAGGTGGGCACCCGCGTCTGCAAGACGGTGCAGGAGGCCCGCTCCGATCTTGGGCATCTGCGCCAGACCATCGTCAGGCAGGCGGACAAGCACGGGCTCGCGCCGATCGCTGCATCGACGCATCCCTTCGCCATGTGGCAGGACCAGCATCACACCGACAAGGAACGCTATTCGATGCTGGCGAAGGACCTGCAGCTGGTGGTGCGGCGGATGCTGATCAGCGGCATGCATGTGCATGTCTGTGTCGAAGACGAAGATGTCCGGATCGACCTGTTCAATCAACTGACCTACTTCCTGCCGCACATGCTGGCGCTGTCGACTTCCTCGCCGTTCTGGCAGGGCCGCAACACAGGCCTCAAATCCTATCGGCTGATCGTCTTTGACGGGCTGCCGCGCACCGGCCTGCCTCCGAGCTTTTCCAGCTACGGGGAGTACGAGCGCACCGCCAACGTGCTGGTCAAGGCCGGCCTCATCGAGGACACCACGAAGGTCTGGTGGGATCTACGGCCCTCGGCCCGGTTCCCCACCCTTGAAATGCGCATATGCGATGTCTGCTCCTATCTGGATGACGCGATGTGCATCGCTGCAATGTTCCGGTGCATCACCCGCATGCTCTACCGGTTGCGCCGCGACAATCAGCGCTGGCGCAGCTACGACCGGTTTCTGGTCAACGAAAACCGCTGGCGGGCACAACGTTATGGCTTCGAAAACGGGTTGATCGATCTGGGCCGCGGGGATGTGGTGCCCTATCGCGACCTTGTGGAGGAGCTGATTGCGCTGACCGAACCCGATGCACAACATTTCGGCTGTGTCGAAGAAGTGCGCCACGCGCTTAACATCATCGACCGGGGCACCAGCGCCGACCGGCAAATTCAATGTTTCAATGAAGCACAGGCCGGCGGGGCGAGCGACGAAGAAGCCCTCAAGGCCGTGGTCGATCAACTCATTGCCGATACGGCACAGCAGTAGGACCCCAACCAGATGACAGAACAGCAGACGGTACCCACACGGGGTGGCAAGGCCGCCCACGTCGCCAAAGGTCAAAGCATCAAGATCATCAACACCCATGGCAGCCAGGTGGTCGATACCTGGGCCTTCAGAACCGACGATCTCACCGAGTTCATGTCCATGGAACACACCCGCAGTGCGCTCCTGAAACTGATGCCGGCAACTGGCGATGCGCTTTATTCAAACCGGCGCAACCCGATCATGACCCTGGTGGAAGACACCACGACCGGCATCCACGACACGTTGCTTGCGGCCTGCAACAAGGAACGCTATGAGCAGCTCGGCTGCACGGAATATCACGCAAACTGCACGGACAACCTCACCGTCGCGATGCAGGAACTGGGCTTGAAGGAGCCGGAAACACCGAGCCCGCTCAATGTCTTCATGAACATACCGTGGACCGATGCGGGCGGATTGTCGTTCGAGGAGCCCGAGACCAAGCCCGGCGATTATATCGTGCTGCGCGCCGAGATGGACTGCGTTGTCGCCATGTCGGCCTGCCCGCAGGACATGGTGCCGATCAACGGCGCGGACTGCGTTCCAACGGAAGCGCATTTCGAAGTGATCTGAGGCAATTGCCGCGTTCCTTGATTGTCTTCCCCCGACTTGATCGGGGGATCCAGTAAGCACCGGTCTCAATGCCATTGGCATGGCGGAAAACACAAATGTCTCATGAGGTTACTGGATCGTCCGGTCAAGCCGGACGAAGACAAGCTAAGTTGGTGAGACCGCCAGAAGGTGCGCCGGACAGGACCGGCAGTCCGAACTGCCAAAACCATCTATGGGAAAGCTGAGCCCTTCGGCCATCCCAAGCACAGCTGCAAGATCGCATTCAGTGCGGCCGGGGAATGCGGCCGCCCACATTTCCGCAGCCGTGCACGTCAGCTGATCGACATGCCAGCGCAGAACCTTGTCGCTCCGCAGGTGCCGCCTGACCCGTGCCTTGATGCCTCCGGGTCCGTTGGCGCTGCCCGCGTAGACATACCAGCCGGCCCCCAGGACAGTGCCCGCCAGGTGCGCGCCCGTCAGATGCAGGTCCAGTTGCAGCCGGGCGAGCACCAGATAGGCGCCCGGCCCGGCGGGCAAGGTATCGAAGTTTGGCACGAGGTTTACGGGCGCCCTCAGCGCAGTCTCCAGGCGCTTTTGCAGCTGACCCGGGGCGGCGCTCACTCGGCCGCTGCGGCGGCGGGCGGCGTCCACCGTTCCTTCATGGTCACAAGTTCTTCGGCAGCCGTCGGGTGCACGGCGATGGTCTCGTCAAACTGGGCCTTCGTTGCCCCCATCTTGAGAGCGATGCCCAGCACCTGCGCCATCTCGCCTGCGTCGGGTCCCATGATGTGGCAGCCGATCACCTTGTCGGATGACGGTTCGACGATGACCTTCATGATCATCTTTTCGTCGCGGCCCGAAAGCGTGTTTTTCATCGGACGGAAGGATGATTTGTAGATATCGACCTCGCCATGCTGGTCGCGCGCCTGGGCTTCGGTGAGGCCGACCGTTCCCAATTCGGGCTGCGAGAACACCGCGGTCGCAATACCGGAGTGATCGACGGCAACGGGATTGTCGTTATAGACCGTCTCAACGAAGGCCGCGCCCTCGCGGATCGCCACCGGTGTCAGATTAACCCGGTCGGTGACATCGCCAACGGCATAGATATTATCAACACTGGTTTTGGAATAGGCATCAACCACGACCGCGCCCTTGCGGTCGAGGTCTACGCCGACGGCTTCGAGACCCAGACCTTTAGTGTTGGGATTACGCCCCGTCGCATACATGATCAGACCGGTGTCGAGGCTGGAGCCATCCTCCAGCACGGCCCGAAGCCCCTCGCCGGTCTTTTCGATTGCGGTGACCGAGGTGTGCACCCGGAGGTCCATGCCCTTTTTCAAAAGCTCTTCGGCCAGGCCATACCGCAGATCGTCATCGAAGCCGCGCAGCACCTGCTCACCGCGATAGAGCAGAGAGGTCTCAACGCCGAGCCCATGAAAGATTCCGGCGAATTCCACGGCGATGTAACCGCCGCCGATCACCGTCACGTGCCTGGGCAGGTTATCCAGATGAAACGCTTCGTTGGAAGTGATGGCATGTTCGGCGCCGGGAATATCCGGCACGAAGGGGGCTGCTCCGGTGGCAATCAGGATGCGTTCGGCGGTGATGTCGCGGCCGGCGTTCACCAGATGCACCGTATTGGCGTCGCTCACAACGGCGCGGTCTTCGATGAGCTCGACACCGGCAAGCTCCAGATTGCGGATGTAGATGCCGTTCAGGCGATCAATCTCCGTGTCCTTGTTGGCCAGCAGAGTCTGCCAGTTGAACTCAGGCTTCTGAACCGTCCAGCCGAACCCGGCGGCATCTTCGAAAGCTTCAGAAAAGTGGCTGGCATAGACGAAAAGCTTTTTCGGCACGCAGCCGCGGATAACGCAGGTGCCGCCGACGCGGTATTCCTCCGCCACCACGACCCTGGCACCGGCCTGTGACGCCATGCGCGCGGCGCGGACACCGCCGGAGCCGGCGCCGATAACAAAGAGATCGAAATCAAATGTCATGTGTTTCTCTTATTCCCGTTCAGCACAGAGCTGGGCGATGATTTACTCTTGCGTGGTCTTGTAGCCGCGCTGCTTGAGCGATTTAACGGTGGCTTTGACGATCTGGGGTTTCAGGGTGCCGCCCATGGTGGCTGCATATTTTACGGTGTCCCGCGTCACCGTGCCCTGGACCTGCGCATAGCGGCGGCCTTCGGGCGAATTGAAAAATGCCGATGCGGCGCGCAACTCGCGCGCCGTCAGGTGCTGGGCATATATATGCGCAATGCCTTCGAGATAAAGCCCCCGGTTGCGCGCAATCGCCACGCCGGCCTGCGCCATCAAGGCGCGCACCACCACCCTGTCATTGGCGCCCTTGGTGCGCTTGACGATGTCTTTCGAAAAGTTGTGGATCACC
>JAJFHM010000106.1 GCA_021775625.1 Hyphomicrobiales bacterium
CACATTCTCAAAAAAGCATACCATCGATATGGGAAGCACCAGAGTAGAGTTGAAATATCTGGGTGCAGGCGACGGAGTTGCGACAACCATCATTTATCTCCCCAACGAAGATATTGTTGCCACGGCTGATCTTTATGACGAAAACCAGCTGACGCTGGGCGCATTTCTCGATGACAAGAACATGCTGGGGGTACGCTCGATCCTCAATGAGGTGTCCGGTTGGGATATGAAGCATGCGATCAGCACGCACTCCACCGGAACCGATCCGGCTGTCCTTCGCGCCAATGCCAAGTATTTCAACGATCTGTATGACGCCGTGTTTCCCACGGTGATGGAAACCGCGTCAGCCAATCCTGCGGGCGTCTGGGAACTGCCAGGTTCCCTATCCGCCAGTGTGAAGCTACCGCAGTATGAGAATTGGGCGAATTATGATCAGCTACCACATCACGTGCGTCGGATGGTTCTCGCAATTATTCACGGGGGATAGTTGCCGTTCTACCATGGTCCTCTGCTGGCAGAGTTTCTCTGTGCGACGAGCTGATTGATGCTCACGCAGCACATAAACGCAGTCCTGGGCGGCGGTGTCGTGGGCTGTGCCGTCGCCTGGCACATTGCGGAGCGCGGCCTCGGCGAAGTTGTGCTGCTGGAGCGCGACATGCTCGGCTCAGGCACAACCTGGCATTCGGCCGCCAACATCACCGTCAAAGCCGCAATCTTCGAGGAATGCGCCGACGTTCCGCTCTATTTCCTGTTGATAGCCGCGCGCTGCGACATTGATCTCCTGGCTGCCGCATTGGAGAAAATCAACAAGAACGCGCTCAAGTGCCCGGTGGAGAAAGCGCGCGGCAACGCACGCAAGTACACTGAACTGTGAGCCGTGGTTTTCGGACAGTGAAGCCGCGATTGACGGTTTGATGACGAACTCGTTCAATGCCTTATTGAACGAGAAGGAGGACTGACATGGAAAGCGATGCTCAGGTCGTGAAGCGATTGTGGGAAGCGGTTATACGCGGCGACAGGGATGCGCTGCCCGCGGATTATACCGAAGACATGATTTTCGTGATGCCGGGCCAAAATGATGTGCTGGAAGGCAAGACGGCATTTCGAAATGCACTGGAGACTTTTGGCGCTTCCCTGCCGCCCGGATTCACCATGACCTCGATCCGCGAGATCGGGGATGCAGGCGAAGTCGTATCCATCATCGAGTGGAAGAGTGACAAGGTTCCCGACGGCAGCCAGCTTGCGGTGTTGTTCAAGCTTACCGGAGGAAAGGTCAGCGAAGAACGCTGGTTCATAGATACCGAGCAATGGAAGGCCGCGCTTTAAATCCACGCGCAACACGGGCCCCAGGCGAGCCCTCCCGGCCAAACACAATGCGTGCTTTTCATAAGGTCATGACCTAACCTTATCGCATGAGAAAGATTGCAGTCATTGGCGGCGGGGTCGTGGGCTGTGCCGTGGCCTGGCACATTGCGGAGCGTGGCCTCGGCGAAGTTGTGTTGCTGGAGCGCGACATGCTCGGCTCAGGCACAACCTGGCATTCGGCCGGCAACATCACCTGGAAGCCGATCGCCGATAACGACGCGCCAGTGCTCTATATGTACGAAATCATCGAGCGCCTGGAGCGTGAAACCGGACAGAGCACCGGATGGCTGCAAACCAGCCGGCTGATTATCGCGCGCGAAAACCATGGCATGGCGGATCTGGAACAACAGGCATCAACCCTGACAGAGCGCGGATACGAGACCAAGGTCCTCAACCCTGCGGAAGCCGCAGCACTGCACCCGCTGCTTGATCCCGATGCCTTTGCCGGTGCCTGGCACAATCCGCTTTCGGGGCGGGTCAACCCGGCAGATCTGGTCGCTGCCTACACCAAAGCCGCCCGCAAACTGGGGGTGGAGATCCGGCAGAACTGCAGGGTTACCGGCGTTGCAACACGCAACGGCCGGGTTTCTCATGTGGAAACCTCGGACGGACCGGTTGAAGCTGACGATGTCGTCGTCTGTGCCGGCCTTTGGTCGCGCATGCTGCTTGAACCGCTTGGTGTTTCGCTTGGACAATGGGGATGCGAGCACTTCTACGTGATTTGCGATATCGAGCCGCGGTTGTCCCGCGACACTCCGGGCTTCAGCTCCACCGCCGATCAGATCTATGGCCGCGAGGAAACCGGCGGTCTGCTTGTCGGCTGTTTCGACGACGGCGCCAAGACCATTGATGCAGCCGATTTGCCGGACCCGTTTGCCTTCTCCCTGTTGGATGAGGACTGGGACAAGGTTTACCCCTATTTCGAAAAAGCGATGCAGCTTTTCCCGGTCCTGCGTAACGCTCCGGTCCGCAAGTTTCTGAATGGGCCGGAAGCCTTTACACCTGACGGAAATGCTTTCGTTGGGCCCATTGATGGTATTGCAGGGCTTCATGTCTGCACCGGAATGAATTCGCATGGGGTCACCATTTCAGCCGCCGCCGGACACGTCATTGCCGACATGCTGGAAGGGGTTGAACCGCGCTTCGAGACAACGCTTTACGAGCCCGGCCGCTTCGGCGACAAGGCCCGGGACAAGGACTGGCTGATAGCGCAGGCCGCCGCCGCACCGAGCAGCTACTACAAGGACGTCAACAAGGCGCGGTAGGCTCCGGAGCAATACTCCCTAGAGTCCGGAATAATACTCCCTCAGCACGGCGACCACCTCCGGCCGGCTGAACTCGGTCGGGATGTCCTCGCCACCCGACAACATCTCGCGCTGGCGGGTGCCAGAGATGGTGATCCGGTCTTGGGGCCCGTGCGGGCAGGTCTTCTCGGTCGCCATGCCGTTGCACGCGTTGCAGAAGAACGTGATGCCGATCTTCAGGGGGGCCGTTACCAAAGCGCCCTCCCACAGTTCGTCGAAGATATCCTGGGCGTCGTAGGGGCCGTAGTAATCGCCGACGCCGGCATGGTCGCGCCCGACCACCAGGTGCGAGCAGCCGAAATTCTGCCGGATGAGAGCATGGATCAGCGCTTCGCGCGGGCCGCCGTAACGCATCTCGATGGGATAGCCTGCCTGGATCACGGTGTTGGGCACGAAATAATTGTCGATCATCGCCTGAATGGCATTGGTGCGCACGTCGGCTGGAATGTCGCCGGGCTTGAGGGCGCCAAGCACTTGATGAATGAAGACACCGTCGGTCACCTCGATCGCGATCTTGGCGAGATATTCATGGCTGCGGTGCATCGGGTTGCGGGTCTGAAAGGCGGCAACGCGCGACCATCCGCGCTCCACGAACAAGGCGCGGGATTGTTCCGGGCGGAGATACAACTCCTTGTAGGTTTCGGGAAAGTGCCCTTCGGACAGGGTGATCACAGGACCAGCGAGATTGACCTCTCCTTGTTGCATGACCTTCTGGACGCCAGGGTGGTTCTCGTCTGTGGTCCGGTAAACGTGAGAGCATTCAAGCGCCTTGTCGATTGCGTATTTCTCGGTAACGTCGAGGATGCCCAGGACCTCACCACTGTCACCGTCGGTCAGGGCAACACTGTCTCCCGGCGATATGGCGTCGGCCACTTCGGCACTGGCGGAAAGTGTGATCGGGATCGGCCAGAACACACCGCTTGCAAGCTTCATGTCGAGACACACGCCCCGCCAGTCGGCTTCGCCCATGAAGCCTTCAAGCGGTGTGTAGGCGCCCATGCCGAGCATCAACAGGTCTGAGACCTCGCGGCTGCTCAAGCTCACTTTTTTGAGCGAAGCGGCGCGTTCGAGTGCGGCGGCACGCGCGCCGCCCGGCGCCAGGAGTGGTTTCAGACCTCCGCCGCCGTGCGGCGGCACAAGTTCGGCCATATGGTTCCCTCCCGATTTCATGATTTCGAAGAATTGTCTAAGATAACGCGCCGGTCAGAAATGCCAGCCGATTTCTGTTGCATCGGCCTGGACCGCCTGCGCGCGTTTCTTGCGATGACTGATTTTGGGATGGTAGGGCAGGTCGTGTGCCTGCATGAACCTGTCGATCAATTCTTTGCTGCGCCCGCGCAAGGCATCGACGATCACCATGTCGCCGTAGCAATGGAACCGCTGGTCCGCCGATCCGACAGTCCGGTCGTGATAGGCCGCTTTGATCCAGCACTTGTATGGGGCGAGCGTGTCGTTGAGGTGTATGGTCTGCTTGGCCCTGCCGGTCCCGCCGGGGGTTTCGCTCCACAGGCGTTCGCACCGCTCAAACGCCCGCTTTCCCGTCAACGGATCGCTGCGGGTTACGACTTTGATGTTGGTCAGACCCAGTAAACCGACAATTTCGGCGCGGTACTCTTTGCTTTCAGGAAAAACCTGCCGCGGATGACAGAAGATCACCGGCGTTGTCGGATCGATATCCGAGATGATTTTCAGGACCACGATACTGGGCGCCCTGAGCGATGCCGTCACCGCCACTTTGCCGGGGAACCAGGTGGTCAGGAGATCGCGCAACGTCTCCGTTGCCGACAGCCCGGCAGTCGCATCCTCCATTTCCGGCAACAGTTCCATCGACGCCATACTGGTTCAATTGCCTGTCTGGTGCAAGATTGACTTCGGGACGCACGCACGCGTCTTGGGCCGTCACCCGCGAGCGCCGGGCCCATAGGCAAGATACATCGGCTCGCCGTCTGCGAACCGCTGCAGGCGAAGCGGGTGGATGTCGATCGGAGCCGTTTTGTCCAACACCATCGCGGCGACCGCCTCGCCAATCGCCGGTGCAAGCTTCAGTCCGTGTCCGGAAAAGCCGGCGGCCAGAAACAGTCCGTCGATGCCGTCGGCCCAGCCGACGATCGGATGCCAGTCGGGGGTGATGTCATAGGTTCCGCTGAGCGGTCTGACCGGCGAAGCGTCGCAAAAATCAGGCAGACGCTCAGTGAGCGCGCGCTCGATCCGCGCCAGGTGTTCGGGATCATCCAGCCGGTCATTGCTCTCGTCCGGGGTCTTGGCCTCCGGCATTTCCGGTGGATAGGCGCTTATCAGAAAGTCACGTCCCATGTCGGGCCTGATGACCACATTCGAATTGCCGTCGGTTACACAAAGCCCGATCTGCGCCCGGTTGGGTGGCTGGCGCATATACATCATGTCCAGCCGGCGGATTTCCAGCGGCAGGTCGATGCCCAGGGGCGACAGGAGTTCGCGGCTCCAGGACCCGGTGGCCGAAATCACCACCGAGGCGTCAATCCTGCCGGCTGAAGTGCGAACACCTGAGATCCGGCCATTCGCGGTCTCGATGGCTTGCGCGCAGGCACCCGTCATGACCCGGACGCCGCGCTCCTGGATCGAGGACAGCCAGCTCAGGACAATCCTGGTCACGTCGATATAACCGCCGGCCGGGTCGTAGGCGCCACCGACCAGATCATCAGTGTGGATCGCCGGCTCCAGAGCTTTGATCTCTTGCCGGTCGACGAACCGGGTGTCGATATCAAGGCTTTGTGCAAGTTCGATATTGCGCTGCAACGCGTCGAGGTGATTTTCCTTAACGATCAGCATATAGCCCATGGGCACATAGCCGGAATGGCCGTAGCCCACCGCGTCGGACCAATTGTCAAAAATATCAAACCCGCGCTTCGCGAGCTGTAACATCAAGGCGTTGGAATAATGCAGCCGCACCTGGCCGAAGGTGCGACCGGACATGCCGCTCAACGGTGGCGCCTGATCGATGACGAGTACACGCTGTTCGGTTTGCCGGCTGAGTTGGAAGGCGATGCTGGCGCCCATAACGCCGGCGCCAATGACCAGAATGTCAGTCTCCGCAATGAGGTCGCTTCCCGCCATCACCTGCTATTCCGTTCTCTTCATTCGGTGCGAAGTCTGTCAGGACGCCGCGCGGTTGACGTGGCGCAACAGCATTTTAAATGGCCGCTTCATCCATTGTTTGCGCACATGCTGGCGGTTCATGGCGAACCAGTTCTGCAGCAGATCGACAGACACCTGCACATCGCCCTTCGGCATTTCAGCCGTTGCGCCCTCCTTGCAGACGAACAGCATTGAATTGTAGGGCGAGCCCCACTTGCGGCCGTATGGGTGCGGCAGCTGATGGCTTGTCAGGCCGCAAGACGGCAGGAAGCGGTCAATGTCACCGTCCTGATAGAGCTGCTTGTGAAAGAAGTTTATGCCGCGCGGATAGCGCGCCCCGTCAGCCAGGGTCTTGCCGTGATCGGGCTCGTTGAAAAATACGATCGTGCCCCCCGGCGCCACCAGTGATTTGACAAAGTCGACCAGTTCCCGGGGCCGGTAGGCGTGGGTCAGGCAGTGGTCGAGAATGACCAGATCGAATTCCTGACGCTCAAACGGATTGGACAGTTCCGTTCCCTCGATCGGTGCGATGCGGGCGTCACTGATCAGCTGTTTGGCATGGTGCATCGGGTGTTCGAAATATTCCAGCCCGTACACCTCGTCGCTGTCGATGCGCTGAGCGATTGCCTCCAGCAACATGCCCGCATTGCAGCGGAACTGGATGACGGATTTGACGCCATCGAACACGCCGTCGCGATCGAGCACCTCAAACAGTTCGGCACTGAGCTCTTTTTGCGTGTCCATGTAGATCTGCGGCAGAGGGTAGACGTCAAACTTACGGCGCTCGAAGTGCCCGAATATGGTCGAGTACGAGGCATCGGCGCTCGCCATCCCCGGTCGCTGCGCGGCAAAGATCAGCGCGCAATGTTCGCAGATCCGCCATTCAACACGGGCGAATCTGGTGCGGTCCAGGCCGTAAAGACCATCTGCGCCCGGCTTGCCGAGCACCGCGCCGACGTCGTTGTCATATTTGACCTCCGCCCCGATCGGCGACAGCAGCTTGTCGTGTCCGCAGCTGGGGCAGGTCTCTACAGAATCCATCATGTCCACCGGACTTGGCACAAAACACTTTCGCTGTGACTCTCGAGTTTGAGGCAGTGCTGCAAATCTGCGTCTGCCAACCATTTTGATGAAGCCCAGCAGCCGATACATACCACGCTTTGCAGGCAAAGTGGAATGCACAGGGGAAACCGTAAATCTGCGGTAAGACCGCGCTTTGTCGCCTTCGCTCGTGCGCCCGAGGGTTGCTTAATCCCCGCTGGACTTCGCACTGCCATGCAGCCAAACTCCCCGCCGACGACTGAAATCCCTGAAAGGCGAAACCTCTTATGTGCGGCATTGTTGCTGGCCTGTTTCAACGTCCCGTGGACCCGGCGGTTCTGGAGCGGTCGCTCGACACGCTGATCCATCGCGGACCCGATGAGCGCGGTCACTGGCTATCCGATGACCGCAGCTGGGCGCTCGGCCACACCCGTCTCTCGATCATCGGTCTCGACAACGGATTGCAGCCCATGGCGGCGGCTGACGGTGCGGTGCAGATGGTGGTCAATGGTGAGCTCTACGGCTATCGCGCCATCCGCGACCGCCTGCGCCAGGCGGGCAGTGTGTTTGCCACAGACAGCGACAGCGAGATTGCGCTGCATCTTTATATGGAGAAAGGCGTCGGCGCGGCGCAGGAGCTGCGCGGCGAGTTTGCCGTGGTGATCGCCGATCGGCGCAACAACGTGATGATCGGCATTCGCGACCGCTTCGGCATCAAGCCGCTGTTCTATGCGGTGCATGAGGGCAACGTGGTCTTCGCTTCCGAAATCAAGGCGCTGCTGGCGCTTGGCGTGCCGGCCCGCTGGGACCGCGAGGCGACATTGCAGGAGGCCTTCCTGTTCCGCCCGCATGAACGCACGCTGTTTGACGGCATCCACACGGTGCCGCCGGGACATTATGTGATTGCGCGCAAAGGCGAGGTCCGCACCTATTGCTACTGGGACATGGATTTCCCCACCCAATCAGCGCTCGCTGCCGATACGCGCTCCGATGAAGACATCGTTGCGGGTTTCAGGGAGGTGCTGCACGACGCGGTGCGCGAACGCCTGGTGGCCGATGTGGAGGTTGCATCCTATCTCAGCGGTGGCATCGATTCCTGTGCCGTACTGGGCCTGGCGCAGGAAGGGCTGGAGCGCCCGATCCGCGCCTTTACGCTGACCTTCGATGATGCGCTTTATGATGAATCGGCGCTGGCGAAAAAACAGGCGGCACATGTGGGTGCCAACTACCATCCGGTGCCGGTCACACCCGACGCTCTGGCGCATGAATATTCCGATGCAGTGTGGCACGCAGAGACCATGTTCGTGAACGGCCACGGCGTGGCCAAATACATGCTCAGCCGTGCCGTGCGCGATGCCGGCATCAAGGTGGTGTTCACCGGCGAAGGGGCGGATGAAATGCTCGGCGGCTATCCGCCGTTCCGCCGCGACGTGCTGCTCTACAACACCGAGGGCCAGGATCCCCAGACCGTGGCGCGGCTGCTCGACGAATTACGTGAGAGCAATGAATCAAGCCGCGGCCTGCTCACAACCGACCGCGAAGCGCCCGCAGAGTTGAACTCGGTGATACGGCGATTGGGATGGGCGCCGTCCTGGGTTGAAACCTTCTCCCATGTGGGCATTCACACCACAGCGCTGTACCGGCCCGAATTCAAGGCCGGGCTGGAGGCCATGGATCCCTATGAAGCGACCCTGGCGCGCCTGCCGATTGACCAACGCGTCATCGGCCGCGATCCGCTCAATCAGGCGCTTTATCTTTGGGCGCGCATCCAGATGCCGAACTTCATCCTCACATTCCTCAGCGACCGCATGGAAATGGCGCATTCCGTAGAAGGCCGCGTGCCGTTTCTCGATCACAAGGTGGCGGAATATTGCGCCGGCATTCCGGTGCATATGAAGGTCAAGGGCATGCGCGAAAAACACGTGCTGCGCGAAGCCGCCCGCGACGTCATCATCGACGAAGTCTACAATCGCGAAAAACATCCGTTCATGACGCCGCCTGCGAAGGACGACGATGACGACGCCATGTTCGAACTGATCGGCGATACACTCGGCTCTGACGCGCTTGACGAGCAGCCGGTGTTCGATCCAACCGCGGTGCGGGCGCTCTACGCCTTCATGCCCGAATGCTCGCCGCAGGAACAACTCGCCTATGACGCCATGTTCCACCGCGTCCTCTCCACCACATTCATGCACCAGCGCTTCGGCATGACCGGGTGAGGGGCACGCAGCATGCGGACCCTTCACATCGCATCGAGATCGCAGCACACCGGGATGAGCGGCACCGAGGCGCTGTTGGGCAGGGTGAGGACCATGGCGACGATGGCCGCGATGGTGCCCGGATGGGTGAGTTCCTCGTCGCGCGCCAGGTCCTGGCCCGCCATGTCGGTGGCGGTCGGGCCGGGACAGATCGCCGTGGTGCGCACGCCGTCTTCCCAGAACTCGTAGCGCGGTGCCGAGGTGAGGGCCATGTTTGCGTGTTTGGAGATGTTGTAATCGGCGCTGCCGGGCCGGTACATGAGGCCGGAGCGTGAATTGATCGAGACGATGCGCCCGGTGCCGCATTTGCGCAAATGGGGCAGGGCTGCCACCGTCAGCCGGTAAGGCGCCTTGAGGTTGACGTCGAGCACCTCGTCGAGCCTTGCCTCGTCATACTCATCGAGACCGTGCATATGCAAAATGCCGGCATTGTTGACCAGCGCATCGAGCCTGCCGAAACGGGCCACGGTCTGCGCCACCCAGGTCTCGGCGTCTTTCGGGTTCTTCGCGTCGTAGCTGCATTTGAGCACCCGGTCATCGTCGAACTCGGCCACCGCGTCCGCCAGTGCGTCCGCGTTGCGCGCACCCAGGCTCACCGCATAGCCATCGCCATGCAGGCGGCGTGCAATCTCCAGTCCCATGCCACGGTTGGCGCCGGAGATCATGACCACCCGCCCGTCCACCGGCAGCAGTGCCTGTTGTTCGGAACTCATTTCCAGAGCCCTTTTAAGCAACTCCGAGTCACTTTGACCGGGTTGTCTTGTTGTGTGGCAAGGCGCGTTTCGCCATGCGATGTGGGGCATCGGATAAGAAACGCGACGCTGTCACGCGGCAAGACAACCCGGCCTTCGGTGGGCCAAATCAGCCCGCCGGCAGCGTTGCGCCGCTTGCCCGATGCACCGCATCGCGCTGCGCGCCGCGCCTTGCCGATCAAACTGATTTGGTCCATCAAAGTGGCTCCGAGTTGCTTAAAAGGGCTCTAGAGCCGGATAAACGGCTGGTGACAGCAGCGGAATGACCCGCCCATGCAATAGACCGCGTCATAGGGCATGCGGATCACCTCGAACTTGCGGGTTTTGAGTTCGCCCGCCACCCGGTCATGCGGCTCGCCCTCGGGCATCACCACGGTCTGGTCGTTGAGGGTCAGATTGTTGCAGCCCATATGCACCTTGGTGACGTCGAAGGGCACGTCGATCAGGTCCCACTCCTTCATGCAGTCGGGAACACCCTCGGGCAGGCATTCGAGCGACACCACCGCCACCCCTTCGCGCGGCGCCAGCATGACACAGTCGAGATGCGAGAAGCGCGGATCGATCTTGACCATCTCCACATCGTAATCCGGCCCCAGCATATGTTGCAGCCAGCGCGCGCCTTCCGGGTTGGAGCAGTTGCCGGAATGACCGACCAGCACCTTCGAGCCGAGCACCAGAATGTCGCCGCCCTCAAGATAGCCCCAGCCGGGTTTGCCTTCATTGTCATCGTCGGCGCCGCTGTCGGGCTGGGCATAATAGCGCGCCCCGCGCTCCATGGTGGCGGCCAGGATGTGGCGGATGGCGAAACGCTGGCGGCGGTGGAACAGCGAACGCGGCGCCAGTT
>JAJFHM010000107.1 GCA_021775625.1 Hyphomicrobiales bacterium
CCAGATCTTCATTCTGGTGGTTGCCTTCGCGCTGATGATCTCCATGTGGTACCTGATCGAGAAGACCAAGATCGGACGCGCCATCCGCGCAACATCGGAAAGCCATGAGACCGCGGCACTGCTCGGTGTGAACGTCAACCATATCGTTCTCTTCGTCTTCATCCTGGCGTCCTGCCTGGCCGGCGCGGCAGGGGTCCTGGACGGGGTGAAGAATTCCAACGTCTCGCCCTTCATGGGCCTCGAGGTGGCGGTCAAGGCACTGGTCTGCATGCTGCTCGGCGGCCTCGGCAATATCGTCGGCGCATTGGTCGCCGGCTTCCTGCTCGGAACGGTCGAGATCCTCTCGTCTGCCTATCTCGGTTCGGGCCTGCGCGACTTTCTCACTTTCGTCATCCTGATTTCGATCCTGATGTTCCGGCCGACCGGACTGTTCGGAACCCGCGTGGTGAGGGATTAGTGAGTGTGAACAGACATGCTTGATGCCTACCAGGAATCGCTGCTGATCTTTTTCGGGATCAATCTGATTGCCGCATTCTCGTTCTACCTGCCGTTCAAGACCGGGCAGGTGTCGCTGGGGCAGGCAGGCTTCATGGGCGTCGGCGCCTATGCCGCCGGGATCATCACCACCAAGCTCGGGCTCAACTTTCCGCTGGGTCTTTTCACCAGTGCGATCGTTGCCGGCATCGTCGGCCTGATGGTCGGGTTTCCGGCGCTGCGGATCAAGGGCATCTATCTCTTGTTGCTGACCCTGGGCTTCGGCCAGATCGTCCAGGTGGTTGCGCTGACGTGGGATTATACCGGCGCCCATAACGGCTTTCAGAGCATCCCGAAACAGAAAGACGTGATCTACTACATCTACGGGGTGCTGGTTTTCATCATCATGTTCTTCTGGCGACTGGAACGCTCAAGCCTCGGCCGCGCCATGGTGGCGATCCACACCGATGAGGACGCAGCCGAAGTGATGGGCATCGACATTGTGCGCATCAAGTTGTTCGCGTTTTCGGTGGGTGCAGCCTTTGCCGGCATGGCGGGGTGCCTGTTTGCCCATATGACCACATATGTGGACTCGCTGACCTTCGGGATTCTCCTCGCGGTCAACATCTTGATGTTCGTGGTGGTCGGCGGCGGCTCAACGTTTATCGGCCCGATTGTCGGCACGACGGTGCTCTATTTCCTGCCCGAAACCCTGCGCACGCTCAGGGAATGGATGGAACTGGTCCCCATCGAGTGGACCGAAAGCAGTGAATTGCTGACGCAAGGCTATGACTGGCTCTATGAGTTTCTCGACTTCGAAAACGAGAAGCGCTGGATCGCCTATGCGCTGATCTTGATCCTGATGATGATCTGGCGCCCGCAGGGGCTGGTCAGCCGGGATCAGCTGAAACGCCTCGGCCGCCGTTTTGTCGGAGCGAAATCATGAGCGCGGCGGCAGCACCGATTCTTGAACTCCACGGCATTACCAAGATGTTCGGCGGCTTTACCGCGCTGAGCGACGTGCACTTTTCGGTTGAGGAAAAGGTGATCCATGCGGTGATCGGCCCGAACGGGGCCGGCAAGACCACCTTGTTCAACGTGATCAGCGGCATGTTCGGGGCCGAGGGCGGATCACTTGCCTTCAAGGGCCAGGCGATCGACCGCATCAAACCCCATCAGCGCGCCAATATGGGTATCGCGCGGACCTTCCAGAACATCCGCCTGTTCGAGGACCTCTCGGTGCTCGAAAATGTGCAGGTGTCGCAGCACGGCCGGCATTTCAGGACCATCTGGTCGGCGGTCAGCCAGGCCATCTTCCATGCGCCCTTCTCCAAGGGCTCTCAGGAAATCGAGATGGAAGACTATGCCATGGAGTTGCTGGAGTTCCTCGGCATTGCGCATGCCCGCAACACCAATGCGGCCGATCTGGCGTTCGGCGAGCGGCGGCTGGTAGAGATCGCCCGGGCGCTGGCGGCCAATCCGGCGATCATGCTGCTGGATGAACCGGCGGCTGGAATGAACCCGGCGGAGACCGAAAACCTGGACGAGATCCTCACCCGACTGCGCGATGAAAAGAACATCACCATCCTGCTGGTCGAGCACGACATGAACCTGGTGATGGGGCTTTCGGATTATGTGACCGTGCTCAATTTCGGCGAAAAGATTGCCGAGGGCAAACCCGACGAGGTGCAGAACGACCCGGACGTCATCGCGGCTTATCTGGGCACGGATGAAGAGCTTTAGAATTGGGTCTTGATGGACCGCGCACGGCCTACTGGTGCAGCCTCACAATACTCTCATTGTCATCGTCAGTCATCGCAACGCAAAGGCCAGCGCGCTGATTACCAGAATTGATGTGATGATCCAAAATGTGATCAGGTTGCGTTTGCGGTGGGTCATGGATATCTCTCAATCGTAGTAGAAACGTTCGGAAACAATCTGGATGCCTGGCACGCCGATGGCTAGAAGAGCCTGCTCCACGCTCTCGATCATGGGCAGCGGCCCGCAGACGAAGTAGAGCCACGAAGCCGCATCCGGGCGTCCAAGAATGTCGTTGACACACTCAGGATCGATAACGCCAGCGCGCGCCTGCGATCCTGGAGGTGGCTCGCCCACAACATACTCGACATGCAAGTCCAGTCCCTTCTGCAACTCACAAAGTTCTTCTGTGTAGACGATCTGCTCGGGCACGCGGTTGCCGTAAAGGAGAACAATTGGCCGCCGATCCCGTTCCTGACGAAGCTGGCGCAAGATACTGAGCAAAGGTGCGACGCCGACCCCGCCTGCGATCAGAGCGATGCCCGCAGCTTCGCGCCCATCGATCATCAGATTGCCGTGCGGCCCGTCGACATGTGCGACTGTTCCCGGCTCGATCTGCCCGATGCTCCGTGTAAAGTCACCGACTTCCTTGATCACGAAAGCAAGGTGATCCGTGCTCGCAGGCGCAGAAGCAACCGAAAAGGGGTTCTCGCAAAGGGAGAATGGACTGTGACCAACATTGAGCCAAACGAACTGGCCCGCCGAAAAGTCGATTGTGTGGCCATTCTTCGGCTCCACCACCAGTTCCCACGTTCTGAGGGCGATCGGCTGCACAGAGCGCACCACATAAGGATGCCTCAACTGCCAAACGGGCTTGAGAGCGTAAACCCAAAGCAGCGTGAACAAGGCAATTCCAACAAGCGCAGACCAATAATAGACGAGATAAGAATGCCCACTGTAGCGGCCCGCCGCCAGAGTATGGAGAAACCCGAACACAGCAACGAGAAGAGCTGCAAGTCCATGCGAAAAACGCCACGCTTCGTAGCTGCCGCTACTTTGCTCCCGGAAGACAGCCGTGAGGACCATGGCCATGAGCGCAAGCCATGCAATGAGTCCCGTTACAAATGAGGCTCCGGTCAAGCCGAGGGTATGCTGCCCGGTCGTGTCCCAGGGGAACGGATGGTTCATCATCGGTGTCACATACAAAAACGGGTGCACCAGAATGAACACCGTAAGCGAGCGTGCCAACAACTGATGGAACCGCATGGTGGTATCTATGCCGATGCAGTCGGATATGAACCGAAACCGTCCTGAGAGAAGGAACTCAATTAAGAGCCCGGCAAACGCGGACAGGGCCAACGCCGACGATAATTCGTCTTGCCATTTGCGGGTCGGAAGCCCTTGTGCGTAGGCGAGTACCAGCGGGGTTAGAAGAAGACCAACGTAAGGCACAATGAGCAGCGAGGGCGGAAGCCGCCATGGCCGACCCGCGTTTAGTTTGGTCCGGTTACCTTGCAGCAACGGCCCCATCATCGGATTTTCCCAGCTTGACTGATTGACGGCTTCAAGGCTGAACCCTCCCGAGCCAATCCCGGGCAAGAAGAGTGCGTCTCACGCTCTTTTCGATTTCCAGAACAAGGAAAAGCGCCATGCCAACACCCAGTATCACCAGGCCATCGACGATTGAAACGGCTCGGGTCTGAAACAGAGCCTGCATGAACTGCAGATATGTGAAACCCAACTGCAAGAGGATTGTTGACCCAACACCAACGAGAACAGCCGGTGTTCCAAGCGCACCGCGCCACGTGAGTGACGTCATACGCAGGTAGCGGACGGAGAAAAGGTAGAATATCTCCATGACGACGATGGCGTTCACAACAAGTGTACGGGCGTATTCTTGCGAGGCGCCGTGCGTTTCTGCCCACGCAAACATGCCAAATGCGCCGACAGCAAAGAGTATCGAAACGAAGATGATGCGCCAGAGCAGAAAGCCGGAGAGCAACGGAGTGTTGGCTGCGCGGGGAGCGCGCTGCATGATGTCGGACTCGGCCGGCTCGAAAGCAAGGACAAGTCCCAGACTGACGACCGTTACCATGTTGATCCAGAGGATCTGGACTGGAGTGACCGGCAAAGTCAGTCCAAACAGGATCGCCGCGGCAATAATCAACGTCTCGCCGCCGCTGGTCGGCAACGTCCAGCTGATTACCTTTGTGAGATTGTCGTAGACATTGCGCCCTTCGCGGACGGCTGCGACGATGGTGGCAAAGTTGTCGTCGGCCAAAACCACATCGGCCGCCTCCTTCGCGGCCTCCGTCCCTTTGTCTCCCATGGCGACGCCGACGTCGGCACGCTTCAAGGCGGGCGCATCGTTGACGCCATCGCCGGTCATGGCAATCACAGCTCCATCGGCTTGCATCGCCTCGACAAGACGCAGCTTGCCCTCAGGGCTGGTGCGCGCGAAGACGCTGGTCACTGCAGCGGTTCGGCGCAGAGCCATCTGGTCGAGATCTTCAAGATCCTGGCCAATGGCGGCCGCGTCCGGCGAAGTAAGACCGATCATTTCGGCGATTGCACTGGCCGTTGCCGCATGGTCACCGGTGATCATCTTTACGGAAATGCCAGCGCTTCGGCATTCAGCGACAGCTGTAATGGTTTCCGGGCGCGGGGGATCGATCAGACCCAGGAGCCCTTCGAAAGTCAGGCCCTGTTCGACATCGCCGAAATCGAGGGAGCGCTTGTCTTGGGAAAGTGCCTGTGACGCGATGGCAAGCACTCTGTTGCCGCGGCCGGCAAGCGCGCCGATTGCTTGATCCCAGTAGCTCCTGTCGACCGGTGCGTCTCCGGTCGATGTGGCTTGGCAGCTGCACATCTGGAGTATGCGTTCGGGCGCGCCTTTGACGTACAGGAGGGTGCTACCGTCGCGCCCAAGATGCAGAGTTGCCATATAGCGATGTGCGGCATCGAATGGGATCTCGTCAAGCCGAGGGAGCTGCTTTGCAAGCCCGTCATGATCGTGGCCGGCCTTGAGGCCGAGGGTCACAAGTGCGCCTTCCATAGGGTCACCGTCGACGATCCAATCCGTACCTTTTGCATGCCGAAGCGAGGCGTCATTGCACAGCATTGCTGCGCGCGTGAGCCGCCAAAGCCCTGTGTCTGTTTGCGGTTCTATCTCCAGGCCCGCAATGCTGAAACCACCTTTCGGCTGGTAGCCGACGCCGCCCACGTCGAAACTTTTGTCGGCCATCACCACTTTCGCGACGATCATCTCGTTGCGAGTAAGCGTCCCGGTCTTGTCGGAGCAGATCGTGGAGACGGACCCAAGGGTCTCTACAGCGGGCAACCTTCGGATGATAGCGTTGCGCGCGGCCATGCGCTGGACGCCAATTGCCAGAGTAATTGTCATCACCGCGGGAAGACCTTCGGGGATTGCCGCAACCGCCATCCCGACCATGATCATGAAGGCCTCGGAGAGCGCGTAGTCGCGCACCAACACGGCGAACGCCCATGTCAATGCGGAAAGGCCGAGAATGATGACCGTCAGCCGGCGCGCAAGCTCGTTCATTTGCCGGATCAGGGGTGTCTCGACCTGCTCGACGCGGCGCAGAAGAGCGCTGATGCGGCCAATCTCGGATTGGAGACCGGTTGCAATCACGACACCCCTGCCGAGACCTGAAGTGACCAGTGTTCCTGAGTAAGCCATCGACTTCCGGTCGCCGAGTGGCGTATCAGGCGCAGTCGGAACTGTTGCCTTCTCCACCGGCACAGATTCGCCGGTCAGAATGGCTTCGTCGATGTTCAAATTACGCGTCTTGATGAGGCGCATATCTGCGGTCACGCGATCACCAGCAGCCAACAAGACGATATCACCCGGGACGACCTCGGCAGCATCGATCGTGAACCGGCGTCCTTCGCGAAGGACCGAGGCCCTCGGGCTGATCATGTTCTGGATGGCTTCAAGCGCCCGTTCGGCGCGACCTTCCTGCACGAAACCAATGGCTGCGTTAATGACCACGACGGCGAGGATTACAAAAGTGTCGATACCGTGCCCGAGCAAAGCAACGATGATCGCCGCTCCGATTAGGACGTAGATCAACAGGTTGTTAAACTGCTCCGCGAACCGCTGCAATTGGCTCTTAGGTGCCGACGCAGGCAGCGCGTTTGACCCATAACGCGCGAGGCGGGCGTGAGCCTCTTTGGCGGTTAATCCACATGGTTTCGCGTCGAGATCGTGCAGTGTCTCTGAGACCTCTCGTGCATGCCAATCCATTTGTTTCTGACTTTTGTTCACCTATCACGCCGGTTGATCCTGGTATCACGCAGACGCGAAGGCCGCTAAAATCGTCAGCAGCAATTTTGTAACGCCATGGCCGCCACTAGATCGTTTCACGTTCATATGGAATCGCTTTGACGTCGATCAATGCCGTGCGCAAGGGCGCGCCACACCAATGCGGCCGATCTGGCGTTCGGCGAGCGGCGGCTGGTAGAAATTGCCCGGGCGCTGGCGGCCAATCCGGCGATCATGCTGCTGGATGAACCGGCAGCTGGAATGAACCCGGCGGAGACCGAAAACCTGGATGAGATCCTCACCCGACTGCGCGATGAAAAGAACATCACCATCCTCCTCGTCGAACACGACATGAACCTGGTGATGGGGCTTTCGGATTATGTGACCGTGCTCAATTTCGGCGAAAAGATTGCCGAGGGCAAACCCGACGAGGTGCAGAACGACCCGGACGTCATCGCGGCTTGTCTGGGCACGGATGAAGAGCTTTAGGCTGTTTTATCTTCATCGCGCCAACGCTTGAATTGGCGCGTGCTGATCCCAAGCTCATCGCAAACAGCCTTGTCCGTCATGCCCTCTTCGCCGGCGCGTACAAGCGCTTCGCGTTTGAACTCAGAACTGTACCGCTTGTACCGACGCTTTGGCTTCGGAGTTGGTTTGCTCATCTGACACCTCCAAGCGCTCTGCGCGCTTCAGTTTA
>JAJFHM010000108.1 GCA_021775625.1 Hyphomicrobiales bacterium
AGAGGGTCACCAGATCCTCCAGCCGCATGCCGATGCCACCCAGCGCTATGGCGAGGCTCGGCGTCTTGTCGCGTGGAAGTTCAGCCCGAACGCCGGCACGGTTGAAGAGCGACATCAGGCGCAACGGGCCAACCCCTTCCAGCATGGACACTGCAGGGACGTTGAGTGATTTTTGCAGGGCTTCGCGAATGGTGACGGTGCCCTGGTAGGAGAGATCGAAATTCGCCGGTGCGTAGCCGTTGAAATCGGCCGGGGCATCGTCGATCAATGTGCCGGGCCGCGCCAGGCCGGCGTCGAAGGCAAGGCCGTAAATGAAGGATTTGAGTGTGGACCCGGGCGAGCGCGTGGCGCGGGTCATGTCCAGAGCGCCTTGGCGATCATGGGACAGGTAATCTGCCGATCCCACGCGTGCGATAACCTCGCCGCTGTGTGCATCGGCGACCAGAATGGCGACCGAGAGTTTCGGTCCCAGTTTGCGGACACGGCGTTCGACCAGCACCTCGAGCCCGGCCTGGACCGTGCGGTCAAGCGTAACGCGGTGCACCAGGGTGTGCAGCTGCGATGTTCTGAGACGCTCCGACAAATGCGCCGCCAGCGCCGGCATCGACTGGCGGGTGCGCGGCACCGGCCGGGCAGCGGCGAGGTCGCCATCGAGTGCCGGCAGGACGCCTGCGTCAACCATGCGCTGCAGCACCCGGTTGCGGGCTTTGATCGCGGCGTCGGGCCGGCGGTCGGGGCGGCGCGCTTCGGGGAGTTGCGGCAGGGCAATGAGAAGGGCTGCTTCCTCAACGCTCAGTTTCGCCGGCGGCTTGCTGAAATAGGCCAAAGCTGCTGCCCGGATGCCCTCCAGATTGCCGCCATAAGGGGCCAGGGTCAGATACTGCTCGAGGATCTGGCGCTTGGAGAGCCGGCGTTCAATCTGTATGGCCCGCACCATCTGCCGCAATTTGGCCGAGAACGAGCGTTGCTTGCGGGGTTCCAGCAGGCGGGCAAGCTGCATGCTGAGGGTCGAGCCGCCCGAGACAATGCGTCCGTTGCGGGCGAGCTGCAGGGCGGATCGCATCATCGCCAGCGGATCGAGGCCGTTGTGCCGGTGGAAGCGTTTGTCCTCATAGGCAATCAACATGTCGATAAACCGGGTATCGACCTCGTCGAGTTTGACCGGCAGTCTCCAGCGGCCGTCCGCCACCGTAAAGGCGCGCAGGAGCCGTCCGCTGCGGTCCACCACCACCGTTGAAACCTCGCTTGCCGCGCCAAGCGGTGGCGGGAACTGCCGGTCGAGGCCCGACAATGTGAGACAGGCGGAAGCAACAAGCAGGACTGCGGCCGATACACACCAGAAGGTCTGCACCAGCCTCAGTCTTGCCCGTCCCCCTCGAGGCTTTGGGTTTTGCGCCTCTTGCGTCATTGCGGCTTCGGTCCGATCACTTCGATATTGCCCATATCGGTGCGGGCGTTGAGATGCGGCCGGTACATGTCCTCCACCGTTGCCGGCGGCAGGGCATAGGTGCCCGGTGTCACCGCGCGCACGGTGTAGGCAAGCGTGAAGCTGCGGCCGTCACCGCGCCTGCGGTCAAGGGCCGCCACGAAGCGGTCGTCGCGGAACTCCAGATGGGCAACGCGCGACGACGCATTGAGCCAGGGATAGGCCTGCAGATCCGCACTGCCGATCAGCCTCGGGTTTTCGATTTCAAAACCCGCCGGCAGGAGGTCGGAGACAACAATGCGCGACGCCCAGTTATTGTCTTCGTGGACTTCCAGAACGACCACGAAACGCTCGTTCTGGCCGACCTGATCAATCGTCACTTGCTTGCCTTCGAGGGTGTGGAAACGGCGCTTGATGGTGAAGCCTTCGCCGCTCGCCGGGCGTGGTCCATCGGGCACGCCGGTGACCGTCATCACCGCGCTAAGCGGCGTTGCCGATGTGTTGGTGACCGAATAATTGCCGGATTTCAGGACCTGTTCGCTCAATCGCTCGAACAGATTGCCGGTGTGAGAAGAGCCGTTGATGGTCAGGTCCAGTTCAGAGGTATCGGCAATCAACGCGCGTGCCGCAAGCAGCATCCAGGCCTTCTCCTGGGTGCTGGTATAGGTTTTCTTTGAGCGCACCGCCGAGACGAACTCGACCAGTGCGGTGATGGGTGCCGGTTCAGGCCGGGTCTCGGCCGCCAGCGCAAGCGTTGCCGCTGCATCCCGCAGCAACGATCCGTAATCGGACCGCGATGCGGTTTGCGAGCTTGCGGACCGCAACAGACCATCGGTGGCGGAGCGGAAAGCGGTTGTCGCCCGGCCGGTCTCGCCATAAAGCGCAAGTGCTGCGCCAAGCTGGGCTTTCGCCAGGGTGCTGGCGAATTCGCTCAGTTTGGTGTCGACGTAATAACGAAGATCACCCAGGGAAGCCCGTTTGTTGCGGGCCAGCACATAAAGCCCATAGGCGATGCCGGATCCGGATGTCTTCGGATCGGGAGAAACACCAATGGCGTTCTGCAAATTGTCCAGCGCCTGGGTGAGGGCCAGTTCGGGCACTTCGTAACCTTTCTCGCGCGCCCGGGTCAGGAAGTCGGAGACATAGGCATCGAGCCACAGGTCGCCGGATCCCGGCCCCCACAGGCCGAAACTGCCGGTGGACGACTGATCGGTCAGCACATGGAAGATGGCCTTCTGGATGCGTTGCTTGATCGCCGCCTCGTCCCCCAGTCCGTTCTGGGTGGCAAGTTCGGACAGATAGAGCAACGGCAGTGCGCGGCTCGTGGTCTGCTCGGCGCACCCATAAGGGTAGCGGTCGAGAGAATAGAGCAGCGAGGGCACATCGATGGCGCCGGCCCGGGTGACCGCGAGCGAAATGCTGCCGGTGCCTTTCAAGAATCCTGCCAGTTGATCGGCACTCAGGGTCACGGAATTGCCGCTGTCGAGAGAGACCACGTGGCGTTTGCTGACCGGGGCCTGCGCCGGGCGCACATTCAGGCCGAGCGTCTGTTTGATATGCAGGCCGTCTGCATGACTGAGCGTGAACGAAACCCTGGCCTGGCCGGTCGTAGTGGCGGTCACCGGAACCTCGATCGCCTTGCGCTCGCCCTGCTCGAATGTATGGATGGACGTATCGTCAGGCAGGCCAAGCAACGGATCGGCATCGAAGCTCAGGCGATATTCGCCTGCCGGTCCTTCGGTGTTGTCGATGTCGAGCCTGATGCGGGAGACATCGCCAGGGGCCAGGAAACGCGGCAATGCGGCGGTCACAACCACCGGATCACGCACGGTTACGTCACGGGTGCCGCTGCCGACACCGTCCCTGGTCCAGGCAACTGCCATCAATCTCAAGGTGCCGTTGAATTCCGGCACGTCGAAGCTCACGGTGGCGTGGCCGTTTTCGTCGGCCTCAATGATGCCGCTGAACAAAGACACTGGTTTTTGCACCGGCGGTGTGCCGCTGGCCTGCATGCCCAGTTCACCGGCGCCGGAACGGATGCGGCCCTGCACACCCTGCATGCCGTCGATCAGATGACCGTAGAGATCACGGAATTCGACGCCCAGCGCGCGCTGGCCGAAATACCACTTCTCCGGTGCAGGCGGCTTGTAGCGGGTGAGATTGAGGATACCCACATCAACCGCTGCCAGGGTCAGCATGGCCCGTTCGCCCGGTTTCACGTTGGCCAGTTTCACCAGCACGTCGAGCGGCTGGCGTGGCCGCACGATGTCGGGCACATCGATCACAACACTGGTTGTGCGTTTCTCCATGTCGAGCGTGAGCCATTGCAGTCCGATGGCGCGGCCCGGCATGCGGGAGGTGGCAATATCGGCCGGCCTGAAGACGGTCGCTGTCACGTAGGCGCCGGCACCCCAGGTTTCCCTGACCGGCAATTCGACAACGGTGCTGCCTTCGGCAACTTCCACCGGCTTCATGTCGATGAGCCTGTCGCCTACGACCATGACCAGGGCGGTTCCGGCAAATCGCGATGCAAGATTGACCCTGGCGGTCTCGCCGGGCTTGTAGCGTGCCTTGTCGAGTGTGATCTCCAGGGTATCCGGCGTGTCGGAGGCGGCGACGTCCACATACCACCCGGCGCGGAACTCGATGCTGGTGGCCGGGCCTGCCGGGTCTTCGCTTGCCACCTCAAGGCGGTATTTGCCCCAGTCGATCCGGGAGCTGATCCTGGCTGGAACCGAGCCGTCAAGGTCAAAGCGGCCGTCGGCGACCCGGGTTGTGTAGTTGACGGACTCATAGTTCCAGCGCCCGTCAACCTGATACCATTGGAAATTGCGCTCGATCTTGAGCAGTTCCCAGCGCAGGCCTGGATGGGCCTCGGTCTTGTCTTGCGGAGAGACCGCGACTACTGAAAAAGCAGCGGTTTCGCCTTCGCCGATCTCGCCGTTCTTGAATTCGGGCTTGATGCCGATCAGCGCGCGGGTGCGTTCCACCGGGAAGCTGAGCGTGCGTTCAACTGCCCGGCCGCCGCCTTCGCGCATGCGAACCGCAATCCGTGCGGAGAGCGGACGGGTGCTGTCGGGCAAGCGGTCGGCGTTAGCAACAATGGTCGCCTTGCCGTCCGCATCGGTTACCGGAAGCTCTGTCAGGGTGCTGCGAACCGGCAACACCTCTTCGTCGTGCAGGCCGAATTTGTATTCGGGAAAAGCCTCGATCCCGGATGTGGGACGGATGACCAGATTGCCTTCCAGATGAAGACCTGACGCCGGGGCACCGTAGAGAAACCGGCCGGAGAGCCTGGCTTCAAACGGACCTTTCGCGGGCAGGTTAGGTGTTGCAGCTTTCAAATCGAACTCGATCCGATCGGGAACGAAATCCTCCACCAGGAACTGGGCTTCGGCAATCGGCGCGGCCTTCGGATCGGCATAGGCTGCAACCTGCCAGGTGCCCTGCATGACCGTGGCCTGCAGGGCCAGATCGACATTGTGACCTCCCAGGCCCTGGTCCCGCGACAGCATACGCCTGTGCTCGACACCATCGGGGCGCGAGAAGATGAAGGTGAGGGGAATGTCGGTGGCGGCATTGGCCTGCGGGTCGCGCAGGAGGGCCGAGACATGAACCGTGGCGCCGGGACGGTAGACACCGCGCTCAGTGAAAAGAAACGCATCAAGCGGACCCGGCGAGGCGCGGCCTTCGACGCCGCGG
>JAJFHM010000109.1 GCA_021775625.1 Hyphomicrobiales bacterium
CGGAGACTTCAACGCCTTGAGCACGCCCAGGGGTGACCAGGAAAACTTGTAGCGGAAGTCATTCGGCGTCTTGGGAAAGCCACCGCAATAGGAGCGGAAGGAGTGGACATTGCCGGCATCGAATGTGCCGCTGGTGCGGTAATCAGCCATCAAGAGATGGGCGAGCAGATGATCAAGCCCCGGATCGAGACCGGCCTCGTTCACCAGGCACAGTCCAGCCTCCCGTCCACGGACGTCAAGCGCCTTCATTTCCGGGCTGATATAGGAGCTGGACACGAAATGCGCACCCTTGTCGAGGGCAATCCCGGCGATCCGGGCGTGCCAGGTGCCGGGCAGCATGGAGACAACCACGTCCTTCGGCTCGACCGCTTCGGAAAGCGCTTCCGGCGTGAACGCCTTGACATCGAAATCGCCGCTCAGGCCGGCTGCAGCCTCGTGCGCTTTTTCGACCGTGCGATTCCACAACGTTATGGTGCGGCCGCGCTCGATGAGGCGCCGGATGCCCGGAACCGTCGACAGACCTGTGCCTATCCAGTGAATGCGTGCCATGATCTTGTACTCCCTGTTGTTCTGTATGAGGGCTCAGAGCCCCTGGCTTTTGTCCTTGAATACGGCCAACGCCCTGCCCCAGACGCCGTCGTCCGGTGCGCCCAGTTGCAGCAGCGTCGGCAGAAGCTGTTGTGAAAAATCCTCGCTTGATTCCTTCGGCAGCATGGACGGCAGGTGATCGATGGCGACGAGATCGAGCGGTACATCGCCTTGCAGCAGCCGCCGTGCGGGCGCTTCGAATGTGGTGCATTCCGAATACAGCGGCACCGGGTTGTAGTCGCCAAACGGATCGCAGCTCACATCGCAGACCACACGCAATGCCCTGTCGGGTGCGAGAATGGTCTGTTTGGTCACAAACGGCGGGATCGACGAGAACACCAGCACGCAATTGACGAAGATGTCGTGGGCAAGCACTGCATCAAACGGCCCGCCGATTTTTGTTTCGGCCATGTCCCATTCGCTGGTTTCGAGATCGAGCGCTTTTGCAAGATCCACAGCACCTGACCCGCTGCGCCCCATGGCGCCGATAACGATCACACTCGGGGTGCGCCCTGCGGCCGCTGCGGCGTCTCCCAGTTCAGCCTTGAGATCGGCAATCAACGCGTCGCGGTCGGCATAGTCAGACAGTGCTGCCACCACCGGATCGCGGCCCAGCATCTGCCCGCACCAGGTCTTGACCGCAACGGCAGCACCGGCGAAACCCGCCCAATATCCAAACGCTGCGACCCGGCGGCCGCTCGCATCAACCAGAAACTCCAGATCGAACAACGCGCCGCCACCGCGGGTGAAACGCCCCAGCACATCCTGCCAGCCGGCCTGTTCCTTGTAGGCATGGGCAAAATAGATGTGACGATGGATGAGAGAAGCGCTGCTTTCAGGCAGTTCCTTCAACCCCATGATGAACGCATCGGACGGGGCTTCAGGCCAGGTCCCCGCATCGGCGATGGCGCAGCCAATATCGGCGTAGCTTTCGACCGGAAAGCAACTTTGCCCGGACGCCTCCACTGTGACCCCGAAGCCGACCTCAAGCAGGGCTGCCGCACTTTCGGGGGTCAACGCCGTGCGCCGCTCGTGCGGTTTGGTTTCCGCCCGCAGCCAAATTTGTGCACTCATGCTCACCACCCGCAACTTTAAAACCCGAAGCGCCCACTCATACTTTATGACACAATGGCGGAAAATGATTTTCTTATGTGGGAGGGGTCAACGTAAGGATGCCTGTTTCATGAAGCACGTTCGCGTCGCACTGGTTCTACTCCTCAGCCTGATCCTGCCCGGCTGCCTGGTGCAGACGGACACGTTCCTCTCCGAGCGCACATCCTCAACCCTGGATGAGCGGCTGCTGGGGATCTGGATCGTGCCCGGCAATGAAGACGAAAACGGCTTTCTGTTCGTGCGCGAGAGCGAGGGCGGCGGCATGGATATTCTGACCCTGGAGCTGAACGAGGCTCCCAGCGGAACCCATCAGCTGCCGAAGTGGGACGAGGCGGTCGTGTGGTCGACGGATGTCGGTGGCATGGGCTATCTCAACATGACGATGGATGATGCCTCGGTCATCCTGGCCTATCGCATCAGCGATGCCGGCGCGCTGGAGATCGGCTTCATGAAGCCGGACATGTTCAAGGCCGCCATAACGTCCGGTGCGATCAAGGGCACCTTGAAGAAGAGCTTCCTTGGCCCTGACCTGCGGCTGACGGATACGGCTGAAAACATCACGGCCTACATCAAGAACAATGGCGGACACGCATTGTTCGCGTTCGTTGACGGCGAGGAGCGGCTCGTGCTTGTGCGCAAGAGGCTGGAGAAGTGATGGCCCCGAGCGCGCACCACGGCGGGCATCCGTGAGATCCCGCTCCAGGCTCTGGTTCGGCAGCGCCATGGCGCTGATCTCCGCCATGGCATTCGCGCTTAACGTCGCCTGCGGGCCGCTGATCTACGCCGGCGGCGGCAACATTCACGCCATCAATTATCTTCGCCCGGTTGCGTTTCTTGCCTGCGTCGTCATCTGGATGATGCTGGCGCGCAGATCGTTCCGCCTGCCGTCCATGCAACTCTCCGGCGCGGTGGCGCTGGGGGGCATATTGTGCATCGAATTCTACGCGGTCTTTTCCGCGGTGAAGTTCATGCCGGTCGGGCTCGCCATTCTCGTGATGTACACCTACCCCCTCGTGGTGTCGCTGATCGAGGGGTTCACCGGGCGCAGCCGGCTTTCGGTGTGGCTCATCGTTGGATTGCTGGTGAGCTTCGCCGGACTTGCGCTGGCACTGGGCACCCCGGAGGCAGACGTCGCCTGGCAGGGCATCGCGCTTGCCTTCGTGGCAATGCTCGGGATGTGCGGGCTGGTGATGATCTCGGAACGCACGATGGATGGATATGACCGAAGCGTCGTGATGTTCTACACCATGGCGACGGCGAGCGTCGTCATGGCTGCCATGTATCTGACCGGTATCGATCCGGTGTGGCCGCAGACCCTTGGCGGCCTCACCGCCCTGGCCGTCACCACGATGGCCTACATCGTGGCGACCTTCTTTCTCTTCATCTCGATCAGCATGATCGGTCCGGTGCGCTTCGCCGTCATCGACAACACCGCACCGGTGTGGGCGGCGCTGTTCGGCGTATTGTTGCTGGGCGAAAGCCTGGAGCCGATCCAGTGGCTCGGCATTGCCATGGTGGTCGGCGGTGTGGTGGCCGTCCAGTTCCTGCACGGCAGCCCGCCGGAGCATGCAGTTGAACCGCCGTCACAAGATGCGATCGACTATCGCTATTGAGCGCTGGAAAGTTGCCTGAACTTCACATCACGCTGCAAGTGCGCGGCTCCCTGGCTAAGCTTGTGGATTGAAAGCGCGCAGAGACCAGCAATGCGGGGATGACTTTTCGTCATTGTTTCAATGCGTTAAACGCCGCTGCTTCAATTTATGAATCTTCCTTAAGCATTTGGCGACACAGTGTCGACAATTTCGGTGGTTTGCGATATGGATATCGCCGCGGATCTTGAATAGATATGTTTGGTCCCGCATGCGGGTGAAGTTGAAGGAGAGGATCGATGGGCAGAGCACAGGTTGACTGGCACGGGGTACTGGCGGTCATCGTGACGCCGTTCACGCAAGACGGCGCGGTCGATGAGGCAGGCTACCGGAAGGTGGTGGAATTCGTC
>JAJFHM010000110.1 GCA_021775625.1 Hyphomicrobiales bacterium
CAACGTGACCGGGGCCGACCGTCGGGGCCTGTCCTTCGATATCGACGTTTCAAATGGCACCGACGGCCATGGCGTGCCGACGGGCTTCGATGCAGAGCGTCTGATCTTTTTGCAGGTCACGGTAACCGACCCCAACGGCAAGGTCGTCTACAAATCCGGTGACCGCGATCCCAACGGCGACGTGCGCGATACACATTCACGCTACGTTCACAATGGCGAACTGGATCTGGATGATGACCTGTTCAACCTGCAGTCCAAATTCATCGTGCGTCAGGTGCGCGGCGGTGAGCGCGAACAAATTCTGGCGGTCAACACGTCTGCCGCGGCACTGCCATTCGTGCGGCCGGACCGGCGTGCAGCGATTATCTACGGACGACCGCGCGGCGCCCGCAAGCACAAGCAGACGATCGAACCGCTGGCATCAAGAACCGCCTCTTACGACGTGGATGCGGACGAATTGACCGTCAACGGCACCTATAAGGTCAAAGTCAAACTGATCGCACAAATGGTGCCGGTCAATCTCATCGGCGCAATCATGATGGCCGGATTTGACTACGGCATGAGCCCCAAGGGCATTGCAGACAGGGTTGTTGCAGGTGCCGCAACGGTGTGGACGCGAACCACAAAGGTCAGAATTGATGGTTTGCAATAATTCCGTGGTCTGCCTCAAGCGGGCATTACGCAACAGCGTTGGGCGGCACGTTCCGCACCACAAAATAATACGAGTGCTAAAGCCGTGAAGTGGCGTCTCAAAAATTTCCGGTATTTGGCGCCAATTGCCCTTGGCCTGGCGCTCGGTGTGCCGGTCGTTCAGGCGGCCGAAGAGAGTGCGCTGACCTACGATCCTATTCCCATGGTCAAGGAACAGGATGTGGTCAAAATCAACCCGCCAGACGACGAAGTTGGCCCGCGCGCTGCACCGCCATTGGAAATCGGTCCGGAATTTCTGAACGTCGGAAACCTGCCGCGCGGATACGAGCTGCCGACCGGGGCCATTTGGACACCGTCCCTGTGGCTGTTCGGCGACTACCGCACTTCTATAGGCTATTTCAACCCCCCCGGCCGCTTTACCAGTGCGGAGTGGGCGCATCGACTGGATCTGTTTCTGAATCTTCAGCTGTCGCCGACCGAGCGCATATTGTTCGGGATCTCGCCACTGCACCGCCGCGGCGAATTCACCAGCGTTGCCATCGCTCCCGACGGCCGTCCGTCTGAATTCAAGCTCAACCGCCATGTTGAAACGGCATTTTTCGAAGGCGAGTTCGGCGAAATATTCCCCAATCTGACACCTAAAGACAATGAGGGGCTCGATTTCGGCTTCTCGGTCGGACGTCAGCCGATCTTTTTTCAAGAAGGCATGATGTTTAACGACGTGCTCGACGCCGTGGCCGTGACGCGCGACACCATCCAGTTGCCCGGCCTGTCACCCGATATGCGCCTGGCCGCACTTTACAGCTGGGCGAATGTGCAACGCGACAACAATGTGCTGGACAAAGATGCCCACGTCTGGGGTCTGTTCACCGAGACGGATTTTAGGATCAGCACCGTAAATGTTGATGCGGCGTATGTTTTGAGCAGTCGGAACAATGGCGGCGATTCAGTCCATTTTGGTGCGTCCGCGGTGCAGCGTATCGGCCATTACAACACGGCTTTTCGCGCCAACGCTTCGGTTTCCCTGGAACGCGACACCGCCGTGGCTGATGACGGTGTGTTGTTGTTCGCTGAAGTTTCGAGAACCAGGGCTTATTCGGAAGACATTGTCTACCTCAACGCTTTCTGGGGCATCGAAAACTATTCCTCTGCTGCGCGTGGCGCGACAACCGGTGGCCCGTTGGGTCAGACCGGTGTGCTTTTCGCAGCGGTCGGACTTGGCACCTACGGCGCAGCACTCGGCAACCGTGCCGACGATTCATTTGGTGCCGTCGTCGGACATCAGTGGTTCTTCAACCGGGAGCGGACCAATCTGGTTCTGGAGGCTGGAGGGCGCTATGACTATGCTGGTCAGGACACCATTTCCGGTGCAATCGGCGGCAGGCTGCAGATCGGCCTGGGCAACCGTTACATCTTGCAATTTGACGGTTTTGTCGTCGGGCGCGAGCGCGCCGACTTCGGCTCCGGACTGAGATCCGAGTTTCGCGTCCGGTTCTAAGGCCCGGGTCGCGGGAAAGAGGTTGAAATGATGCAGGTTGGGACAATTATCGGTTTCACCGGGATACTGATCATTTCGGCCGTCGTCCTGCAGGTGGCTTTGAGCGTTCATTTCCTTGTCGCGCGAAACGTACGCTCGGCACGTCTCGACAAAGCCCGTCTTGACCAGTTCAAGGAGCGCGCTGCAACTGTGCTGGACCGCGCCCGCGTTGACCGCGAAAGCCATGAACTGTCCTGGAGCGGCCGACGGAAGTTTCAGGTCCAGAAGCGGGTTTACGAGAACCCGAACAAAGATGTTTGTTCGTTTTATCTGGTGCCGCATGACGGCCGTCCCATGCCGCCGTTTCGCGCCGGCCAGTTTCTGACGTTCGAATTGCCGGTGCCCGGAGAGTCTGGTCCGGTTGTGCGGTGCTATTCATTGTCAGACAGTCCGACCCGGAAAGACCATTACCGCGTTTCCATAAAGCGGCTGGAGGCGCCGCCAAAGGCGCCCAAAGGAACACCTCCCGGTGTGTCATCGAGCTATTTTCACAACACTCTGGATGAAGGGGATATCGTCGAAGCGTTTGCGCCGGCAGGTGAATTCTATATTGACGAAGCCTCGGAGCGTCCGGTTGTGTTCATTGCCGGAGGTGTCGGCCTGACCCCTCTGGTCAGCATGATGACATGGCTGGTCGAAACGAACTCGCATCGTGAGGTTTGGTTCTTCTACGGGGTCCGCAATCGCGGTGAGCACGCAATGTTCGAAATGCTGCGTCGCGTCGAGAAAGAAAACTCCAATATCAACGTGGTCGTGGTGTATGCCGACCCCACAGACACCTGCCGCAAAGGCGAGGATTACAATGTCGAGGGATTTGTCAGTGTCGATCTCCTGAAATCACTCCTCAAAACCACCAACTATGAGTTTTACATCTGCGGCCCGCCGCCAATGATGGAAGCCGTGACCAGCGGGTTGGAGGAGTGGGGTGTTGCTCAATCCGACATCAGGTATGAATCGTTCGGTCCAGCATCAGTGAAGAGAGCGCAGGCCGCCGAAAAGCCCGCCACCGATGAAAACGCCGAAGTGTTCCAGGTTGAGTTTTCACGGTCGAAAAAGACCTTTGAATGGACATCCGGCGCGGGAACCCTGCTTGAATTTGCTGAAGCAAATGACATCAAGGCCCGATGCGGTTGCCGGACCGGCAGTTGCGGCACCTGTGTGACCGCGCTGATGCAGGGGGATGTCCACTACATTCATAAGCCGGCGAAACAACCGGAGGCCGGTTCCTGCCTGGTTTGCATATCACAACCAAAGTCTGACCTCGTAATCGATCTCTAGATCGTTTCACGTTCATATGGAATCGCTTTAGGACGGTTGCGGTTGTCGGCACCTACTCGTTGGCTGTCGTCGTCGCCATGTGCCGCGTGTTTATCGTATTGACATGATAGACGTGACAGAGCTGGCAGTCCTGACCGGCAATGACGTCCGTATGGCATGAGCGGCAAAGCTCCCGGTCTACGGCCTTAAAATTCGAATTGAATTTTGCGGGATCGAGCTGTTTGTAGGTGGCCTGAGACTGCGCCTCGGGATCTCGCGAATGGCAGGTCAGGCACCCGCGATCATCCATGATGCTGAAATGCGGCTCATGTGAGAACCTTGTAAACTGCTGCCGCACATCTGAGACACTTAAGGGTGCCCAGTTCACCCACAGCGATTTCGTCGGCGAAATATCGATGGAGTGGCACGTTGCACAGCGCCCTGGCGCCGTGTCGCTCGACAACAACTTGAACACCGGGTCGGCAAGAGATTCATAAGCCTTGCCGTACAGATGGCCGGCAAAATTCAACCAGGCGCGGAGAAACGAATCCTTATGGTTCACTGGTTTGTATCGGATTTCGTAGTTCAGCCGGTACCAACCTCCCAGCTCCGCCCATTGCTCAGCATCCACCAGCGCGAGCGGTGTTGCCTCCGCTTCCTTTTCCGCAGTGCCGTCATCGCTTTTGTCGTCTCCCGACGTATTCAGCAAGTCACCGGTGTCAAGTTCGCCCGAAGTGTCATCCTCACCAAGTATGTCGCCGTCCGCCTCCTCGTCATCACTGGCAAGAATATCTGAACCGGCGTCTGCATCGTCATCGGCCAGAATGCTCTCGGTGTCCTCAGCGAGTATCTCTTCCCCATCAGTCGAGTTTGCCTTCTCGTCTTCGGCAGGCAAAATCCCGTCGCTGTCCTCTTCCAGGGCCTCCAGAATGTCAGGTTGCTCGCCGCTTGGGGGTATTTCATCGCCTGTCGTTGCAGCATCGGATGGTGGTTGTAATGGCTCCGGTTCAACCGCCGGCATCGGAACCGCCAGCCCCTTGCGCTTTCTGGCGATTTCTTCCTGCAGGTTGGGCAGCCAATCACGTTGAGCACCGACCCACACGTCTCGGGGGATGCTGCCGGCCAACTCCGCCAGCAGTCCACGGTCGACCCCCTCACGGTTGAGTTCTGCAAGAAATGTTTTGACCAGATACGAGTCAGATATTTTTTCTGCCGAAAGCGTATAAAGCAGTCCTTTAACGCTCCAGACGAAACGGATCACCTTATCAATGTCGCCATCGCTGGCGTCCCGCAGATCGAGCAGGTCAATCATTTTCAGGTCGCGCATCAGATTGCGACCTTCTTCATCCGCACCCAGAAGAAGGTTCAGCAGCGGCGAGGCTTTAGTTCCATAATCGAGGGCACCCTCCGGCCACTCCCCGATCTCTGCCTGCCGTTCGCGCAGCGTATCCAGGTCCAGACCGGGCAAACTGAAAAGCGGGATACCGCTAGGTCCCGCAGATTGTTCGGTTCCAACGATCTGACCCAGATGACAGGACGCGCAAGTTTCCTCAAACGTCTTAACGATCATCTGACGGGCTCCAGCCCCAGGGACATGGCAATTTCCGCACTTCCCGAGTTTGTTCCCGGATGCCTTGTCCCCAAACACCGACACACTTGCACCCAGTTTTTCAGCTTCTGCCGGAAAATGCGTCTTGAAGTGGCTGTTGTGATCGAAAATGATCCGCGTGCGCCGGTTGAAGGGATAAGTGTCAAACTTGGGGTGGCCGTCAGTAAAGCTGCTGAATTGAACAGCGTGGCAGGATTGGCATTGCGCGTTGCTGAGATCCGCCAATGGGAAGCGCACACCGTTGTGCTCCTTATGGCAGGTGGCGCAGTATTTTGTGTCGAGCTTTACATCTTCCCGGGGGAACAGGGCATCGCGGGCCTTCAAGGAGAATGGCTGTGTGCTCGCAGCCGCAATCTCATGCAGGCCCTTCGTTCTCTTCTCCAGCTCATCCAACGCGAGCCCGTGCGGGTTGAGCGCCGCCGTGCTCATCTGGTGGCATTGCAGACAGGCAGAGCTCATTTCGCCTGGCTTTGTTTCTGCGAAAATAGAATGTAACCATCCAAACTGGCCCTCCTCGACATTGCTGTGACACGCAGAGCAGTTTGACAGTGAACTGTGCGAGGCGGTCAACGGGCCCGGTGTGAGAACCACAGACTCCAGAGGATAAGAAAAAATCAGCGCAAGGAAACCAATTGCAATCGTCACAAACCACAGCACCGCCCGGCCACGCCGTGCATCAAGGCTGAGCGTCGGTTCGCAACGAGGAATAGGATTGCAGCACGTTCCATCCGGGCCCGGACCGGAGGCGCATGGTCCGCCTGCCGACTCAGGCCGTCGGCAAGACCAGGTGTCTCCAAATTTTGCCGGCACACACGCAAAATTCGCCTGACACCTGCCGCGACCGTCCGGCCCGATGCGGCATGGCTCGCCGGTTGACAAACGCCCACACACCCACTTTTGATGCGGGCGCTCATAGGTGCTCTTTCGAAACTCAAAATTTTGCAGGATCTTCAGTTTACGGCACTCCGGAGGTAAAGGCGTACATGATCGCAACATGAGCCAGGACGAGAACCACCAGGCCATAGGTTGCGGGAATGTGAAGGAACAGCCAGGTTTTCAGCAGGCCCTGATTGGCATAGTGAAAATCGAGATTATCTTTGGCGACGACGAGATCCCTGATTGCAGCGAGCATCGTTCGGCCCGTCTCGTCGAGATATCGTTCCAGCTTGTCCATTTCCCCGAAGATGCGATTGAGTGGACGTTGCGAGCTTGCCAAATGCGAAACTATGTTGCGGGGGCGGCGGAAAAAGTCATGCAACAGATTGGTATGGAGGTTTGAAATTGTCAGCGATGCGACCTGATCCACCGAATTCATCGCCAAAGTTTCTGCTTCACGGGCCAGTTGAGCCCGATATGACGGAATCCTTTGAAACAGGACTTTTTCGGAGTGCAACTCGAGCTTTGGCGGTATCGTTTTGACTAGGATGGTGCCGACGATCCCGCTCAATGCCACCATGACAAACAACACCCAAAGCGCCCACTCCAGAGCACTATCCGGCATCGAATACCCCGTGTGCAGCGCAAAGCCCAAGACGACGAAATAACCCAGATAGATGTGAAACTGCATCCAGGTCGAGGCTCGTCCCAGTGGCAACATGGACAGCTTCTTGCGGATATTGAACAGCACCAGAAATGTCATTCCGGTCGTCAGCACCCAGCCGCTAAGATACCGCGCATCGCGAAACGATGCTTCGTAGATCCAGTGCCCCGCATACAGCAATCCGACCGCAACGATCGTGACCACAGTATTTCTCAGCATTCTGTTCATGCCCGAAGGCCTTTTGGTCAGTTGGGCAAATCAAGCCAGCGCGTGAGCGTATCGGTATCTCGAATGTCTACGCGCAGCAGGGCATCGTGCGGGCAGGCGCGCTGGCAGGCGGGGCCACCCAGTTGCCCGGCACACAGATCGCACTTGGTCGCCCGGAGGAGTTGCTCGCCGTCAGGGTCTTTCAAGAACGCACCGCCCGTGTCCCTGATTTCAACCATCCGAATATTGTCATACGGGCAGGAATTGGCGCAGGTCTGGCAGCCGACACAGGTCGTATCATCAATGACGACATTACCTGTATCAAGTTCGCGGTGTATGGCGCCGGTCGGGCAGCCAATCAAACACACCGCATCAACACAATGCATACACGCATTCGCCACCATCAGATTGAGATGAGACCTGCCGTGCCGGATAAATCGCGGATTTCCATCGTGTGTGGAGGCGCAGGCGCGCACACAATCATCGCAATTGATGCAGCGATCCGTGTTGATCACCATCGCTTTCGTCCCATTGATGAAGCGGTGATCGACGAGAAAATCGAGAGTGGATTGCGGCAGTCCTTTTGTGTCTACAAATGCTTCGGCGTCACTGCGCTTGCTTGCAACCCCCAGCTTACGGCTTGTGCGTTTGTTTTCCGGCAGATGATCGAGCACATGCTCTTCGATGATGTGGGTTGGTATTCGAACAGTATCGACATATCCAATGGCGCGCAGATTATGACGCGCCTTGCGGTTGCCTGACCCTCCTCGTGTCTCGATAATTTCGGATAAACCGAATACGTCATCTTTTGCCAGGTAACCGATTGTCCGCTCCCCCTGGTCAAACTTTTCGCTGACCCGTGCGAACCCCGAGTGAATGAGAAGCAATCCTTCCAGGTAGTGACCCTGCTCAAAGATCAAGGGTTCGCTTCCAATGACTTCACCGGTATCGTCACCGCCCGAACGTTCTCGTTGAAACCGGTGCGTCCAGTCAAAGTGTCCGTGCGATTCGAACACCGCGCTTTCGGTGATCAGCGCCAACACATCCGGGTCGAGTTTGCTGAACAGCGGTGTTTCCCGAAGACGGCTCGCGAGCCCGCGCTGCCTATAAAGATTATCGATATAGTCATGCGCTGCAAC
>JAJFHM010000012.1 GCA_021775625.1 Hyphomicrobiales bacterium
CGTGGCTGAAAGTGAAGCTCCGATTGCCGGGCGCAGGTAGTCGGTGCGGAAATTGATGGTCGGGACACCGCCGCCGAGCATCATCACGAGTGCGAAATCTCCTGCCACATCGATGAGGGAGGCAATCGGGCCGCCGTGCCATTGGCCGGTGCCGGGCGCGCGCTCCATTTCAGGTCGCATCGGCATGCGCACAAGCACTTTGTCTTCATCCGGCCAGACCTCTTCACAGGTCATGCCGCAAAATGCGATGAAGGGCGAACTGTCGAGGATCTCCTGGATCTGGGTCTGGTTGAGTTTGTCGCTCATGGCACCAGCACAATCTTGCCGAAGAAATCACGGTCAATAAGTTTCTGCACGCCTTTGGCGGTCTCGCTCAACGGCAGGACAGTGTCGATCACTGGAGTGATCTCGTTTGCGGCCACCATGCGCATCATTTCCGCCTGATCCTCCATGGTCCAGCCGTTGGAGCCGATGATATCGATCTCGTAGGTCCAGATATAGCGGCAGTCGTTGTCCGTCTTATAATCCTGGGTGGCGCCGCAAAGCGTCATGCGGCCGCCGGGGCCGATGCTTCTGAGACAATCGATCCAGGTGTCGCCGCCAATATAATTGACCATCAGGTCGATGCCGCCCGACTGTCCCATGCGCGGTTTGCCGAAGTTGTCCCAGACCCATTCGCGGAAGTTCGTTTCTGAGGTGTTGACCACATGGTCGGCGCCGATTTCCTTGAGTTTCTCGAGTTTCCAGTCGGAACTGGAACAGGCAATGACTTCCGCGCCGGCCGCCTTGGCAAGCTGAACGGCCGCCGTTCCGACACCGCCGGCAGCGCCAAGGATCATGACTTTTTCACCGGCTTTGACCTTGGCCCGCGTGACCATCATGCGCAGTGCCGTTCCATAGGCGATCGGCAGGCTGGCGGCGTGCTCGTAAGTGAGGGCATCGGGCATGCGAACCAGATGGGAGGCGGGAATGCGGTGGTACTGGGCGCAGGTGCCAAGGCGGGTTTCGCCGGTCATGCCTTCGCCGGCCACCATGGGATAGATCGACACGCGGTCGCTGATCGCCCAGTCCTTGACATTTGCACCCAGCTCGACAATTTCACCGGCGGCGTCACCCGCAACAATCATCGGCAGGGGGGTCTTGAGCGCCGTGGTCTTGAGCAGGATCATCGGTTCGAAACCGTTCAGGCCCGCGGCACCAACCTTTATGACCACGTCATCGGGACCGCACTCGGGATCGGGGAAATCTTCCCATTTGATGTTCTCGGAGCTCCCGTGCTCGTGAAATACTGCGGCTTTCATAACGTCCTCCCATTCAACCTGGTTGATATGCCTGTTTTCGTTCAGCCGTCCGGCCTGAGGGCGCGCCGCATGATCTTTCCGACCGGGCTCAGGGGCAGTTCATCGGCGAATTCGATAATCCGTGGTTTCTTGTAGTCGGCAAGATTGTCGCGGCACAGGGCGATCAATTCGTCGGCGTGTGCGTCCGCGCCTGGCTGCAGCACCACAACCGCCTTGATGATCTCGCCCCATTCCTCATCGGGCATGCCAACCACTGCGGCCTGGGCCACGGCAGGATGCTGGTAGAGCACGGTTTCGACCTCCTTCGGGTAGACATTGAAGGCGCCGGTGATGATGACATCCTTCTTGCGGTCGACGATGTGGAGATAGCCATCTTCGTCGCGTACCGCCATGTCTCCTGTCCGCAACCAGCCGTCCACCAGGGTGCTGGCGGTTTCCTCCGGCAGACGCCAGTAGGCGGCCATGTTGTTGGTCGAGCGCACCGCCATCTCACCGACCTCACCGTGGGGCACATCGTTCATGTCATCGTCGACCAGCCGCAACTCCATGGAAACAACCTCGCGGCCGCAGGAGGCGAGGCGGTGGCCGACAGAAGTTTCACGGTCGATGTGTTCTTCCGCCCGCATCATCGTGGTGATGACCGGCGCCTCGCTGAGTGTGTAGACTTGAGAAAAGATGTTGCCATAACGGGCAATCGCCTGACGCAGCAGTGGAACCGGCATCGGCGCCGATGAGTACATGAACATCCGCAAAGACGATGTATCCGTGCCGCCGTTATCCGCCTGAAGCAGGCGTTGAACCATGGTCGGCACCATGTAAATGAATGTGACCCGGTATCTTTCGAAATCCTGAAGCACCTGCTTGGGATCGAATGTCTCGCGCAGGATCTGCGTAATCCCCACGGACTGATAGGCTGCCCACATGAAGTTCAGCCCATGTGACAGATGCCCCAGATGCAGCGCGACATCGGCTTCCTGCAGGCCAAGTTCGCGAATAACATCAAGATTGACGGCAAGAAAGCTCGCTGCGGTATGTACGATACCCTTTGGCCGTCCGGTGGTGCCGCCGGTGTAGCGGATCAGGACCGGATCGTCCGGTCCATAGGGGACGTCGGGCATTCCGGCTTGCCCCTGTGACACCACTTCATCGTAGGAGATGCAGCCAGGCCGCCTTTCGCCGACGACGAAAATCTCGCGCAATGAGGGGACATCGTCGCGCCTCTCCAGCACGGCATCGGCGAAGTTGGCGTCACAGACCAGAATTGCCGGTTCGCAATCGGCAAGGGAATACAGCACTTCCTTTGCATGGAACCTGATGTTGAGCGGTACTTTGACGAGGCCGGAACGAAGCATTGCCGTTTCGGATACGATAAACGGGATGCTGTTTGGCAGGATCACCGCAGCCCTGTCGCCAGGTCGTGCACCGGCCTGTGTAAACGCTTTTGCAAGCCGCGCTGCGCAACGCTCGAGTTCGGCGAAAGTGGTTTGTCCGTGATCGTCGATATAGGCGATCTTATCGGGGCAGCGGGCCAGGGGATAATCCAGCAGACGCGTGATGCCGATGCCGGGCGGGGTGGGGGAGTTCATGACCGCCATCCAGCCTGTCTCAACCGCGCGACAGCACGGTGACGCAGGTGGCGCCGGCTTCCAGCCCGGTGCCGCCCTGGCTGTGTGCCAGCGCAGTTCTGGCGCCTTCGACCTGCCGGCCTTCGGCTTGCCCGCGCAGTTGCCAGACCAGTTCGCAGAACTGTGCGACACCGGTGGCGCCCAGAGGGTGGCTCTTGCTCAAAAGGCCGCCGGACACATTGACCGGCACCTTGCCGCCAAGCGTTGTCTCGCCATCGCTGACCAGCTGTTCACCACCGCCCTTGGGGCACAGCCCAAGGCCTTCATAGTGCAACAGTTCGCCAGTGGTGAAGGCGTCATGCAGTTCGACCACATCGATATCTTCTGCGCCGATGCCGGCCTCCTCATATGCCATACCGGCGGCGGCGCGTGTCGCCCCGAAGCTGGTCAGGTCGCGCTGTTCCTTGTCTGCCATAATGGAGGCCAGTCCTGAGCTTTCGATCCAGACAGAGGGACCGCCGCGCGCCGCACATACACTTTCCGTCGCCAGCACCAGTGCGGCTGCGCCGGAGCCGTTGCGGCAGCATTGATAGAGCGTAATCGGGTCGGCGATCGGTCGCGACGACAGCACTTCGTCCAGTGTGAGGGTGTCGCGGAAGCGTGCGTTCGGATTGAGCGATGCATGATAGCGGCTCTTGACGCCGACCCGTGCGAATGCGTCCGGAGTGGTGCCGTACTCATGCATGTGGCGCCGCGCGGCAAGAGCATATTGGGCCGGTGCGGTGTTGCCCAGTGCCAGCTCCACATCCGGGCTGACAAAGTTGATCAGGCCGCGGCCCATCTTCTCCGCCCCAATGACAAGGACCACATCATGCTGGCCCGTCTTGATGGAAAGCCAGGCTTCGCGCACGGCGCTGGAGCCGCCTGCGCAGGCGTTTTCGATATTGGTGATGGTGATCTCGGGAAACCGAAGGCCCCTGAGTATGCGCTGGCCGAGAACCTCACCTTGATACAGATGCGAAACAA
>JAJFHM010000111.1 GCA_021775625.1 Hyphomicrobiales bacterium
CCAGCCGGAAAGCCGGGCGGTGGTTCCAACGTCGTCTTGTCTCAATTGACCACAAGTGTGGCTGCGATAGGCGTGCATGTGGGCTACTCTTTTAAGGGTGATGCGGGGCGGAAAAGCGCATGACACATGCGATTTGTCAAGGTGAACCGCCCTTACCTCCCCTTGTGTGGATCTCACGGCAACCATACAGGGTTTACAGAGCAGCGGTTATCTCCGCATCCACCGCAGGCAGCAGACACGTGCATCAATTCCGCGTCACCAAATACAATCCTTCCTTCAGAAAGAAGAACGGTGCTCACGGACGCGACGAGTGTACCTCGCGCTTGGATATCGGTCGCGCAATTCCCGGCACCGTGTTGACGCAGGATGCTTATGAAACGATGGAAAATGCATATGCCGCATTCGCGTTGGCGTTTTTGCGGCACAGCTCCATCGACACACTCAAGGTCTGCGGCCATGTGGCAGGCGCATTTCAGCTAGGCGCAATTCGCGTGTCGTGATGTGAACATTTAAGCGCAATGTCCACTGCTCAACAGGCCCTTTTCCACCTCAGACTCCAAATCATGATTTCTCTCGGCCCCCTGCTGCCGCTTCTTTGCGCCGCTGCCATTCTGCTTGCCGGTAACGGTCTCCAGGGCACCCTGATCGCATTGCGCGCAACATCCGAAGGCTTTTCCCCGACCATCATTGGCCTGATCGGGGCTGCATATTTCGCCGGTTTCATGCTGTCTTGCGTGTGGACCGCGCGTCTGATCCGGGTCGTCGGCCATATCAGGGTCTTCGCAGCGCTCGCCTCGGTAACCGCTGCAGGCTCACTGGCCCTGGTGTTGTTCATCGATCCTTATGCCTGGGCGGTCTTACGTTTTGCGATGGGTTTTTCCTTCGCCGGCGTTTTCATGGTGGTGGAAAGCTGGATCAACGAAAGTGCGGGCAATCAAGATCGCGGCCGCGTGTTGAGCATCTACCGGCTGGTCGACCTCACTGCGGTAACCGGCGCGCAGTTCCTTCTACCGGTGTTCGGCACAGACGGTTTTGAAATTTTTGCTATCATGGCAATCCTGTTCTCCCTGTCACTGGTGCCGGTGTCCCTGTCCAACAGATCCCGGCCGAAACCTCCCGATAGCATTAAGTTTGACCTCCGGGCGATCTGGCAGATATCGCCCGTTGCCTGTATCGGCAGCCTGACCATCGGATTGACCAATGGCGCCTTCCGGCTCATCGGGCCGCTCTATGCAAAGGACATGGGGCTGGATGTGACTGGTGTTGCGATCTTTATGAGCGCCGGCATCGTCGGCGGGACCGTGCTGCAGTTTCCCCTCGGCATGCTTTCTGACAAGTATGACCGGCGCTGGGCAGTCATTGCCGCGACCGCCGGCGCTTCCCTGGCGGGCCTGTTCCTGACCTTCATGGCCGGTGGTATGCCCGAATTGCTCTACGCCGGGGCATTCGCATTCGGCGCCTTTGCGCTGCCGCTTTATTCTCTGTCCGCAGCACACGCCAATGACCATGCGAAAAAAGGGCAATATGTCCTGGTTGCGGCTGGTCTGACGCTGTTCTTCGGCCTGGGCGCCTCAATCGGCCCCCTCGTCGCATCGGTTGTTATGGAGCAATATGGTGCGCCAGCGTTCTTCACATATACCAGCATCATCCATGCCTCCCTGATTGTCAGTGTGCTCTACCGCATGACGCGGCGGCGGAGCGTGCCGGCGCATGCCCGATCCCGGTTCGTAACCCTGCTGCGGACCTCTCCAGGCATTTACAATCTCGCACGCAAGGTGATCAGACGGAACGGCAGCAAGTGAGCGCGCCCAGGTCAGGGTGGAAAATACTGCTCAACCCCGCGACAGGCCGGTTGCCATGGGGTATAGAAGCGGCATGAGAATCATCACCACAACCAAGGATCTCAAAGAGACCTGCGAGCGTTTTGCGGAAGAAGAGTTTGTAACCGTCGACACAGAGTTTCTGCGGGAGAAAACCTTCTATCCAAAACTGTGCCTGATTCAGATGGCATCGTCGGACGATGAGGTCATTATAGATCCGCTGGCTGACGCCACGCTGGACCTGACGTCGTTTTTTGACTTGATGAGCCACACGGCCACCGTGAAGGTGTTTCACTCGGCGCGCCAGGACATCGAAATTGTTCATAATCTCGGAGACGTTATCCCCAAACCCCTGTTCGATTCCCAGGTGGCGGCGATGGTGTGCGGGTTTGGCGATTCCGTCAGCTATGAAGGGCTGATACGCAAGCTGGTCGGCGCGAGAATTGACAAGACATCGCGTTTCACCGACTGGAGCCACCGGCCGCTGAGTGAAAAACAGCTCAGCTATGCCATGTCCGATGTCACTCACCTGCGCAAGGCCTACCAGAAGCTCAAGACGCAACTGGACAACACGGGGCGCGAATCCTGGCTGGCCGAGGAGATGGCGGTTCTTGAAAATCCGGATACCTACCGCCAGGAACCGGAAAACGCCTGGAAGCGGTTGAAATACAAGGCGCGCAAGAAGCGTAATCAGGCAGCGATTATGGCTGTTGCCGCGTGGCGGGAGCGGGAAGCACAAACCCGCGATGTGCCGCGCAACCGGGTCATGAAGGATGAAGCGCTGGGCGAAATTGCCACCCAGTTGCCACGGGAGCCCGCTGACTTCAGACGTCTTCGCGCGGTTCCCCGGGGGTTTGGCGAAAGCCAGCAGGCGTTCGGCCTACTGAAAGCCCTGAAACAGGCACTCGACGGCCCGATGGATCACGTACCCGACGTTCGCGACGAACCTTTCGATCAGATGGCGAAACCCACTGCGATCATCGATATCTTGAAAGTTGCCCTGAAGATCGCAAGTGAAAGCAATCACGTGGCGCAGAAGCTGATCGCCAGCGTCGGTGATCTGGAGCGGATCGCAATCGACGATGATGCGCCCGTTCCAGCTCTCAAGGGCTGGCGGCGCGAATTGTTCGGCGAGACGGCGCTCCAGTTGAAACACGGCCGGATGTGCATTGCCATCGAGAACGGTGAGGCGGTCATTTTGCCGAACGCCGCGGCGGATGCGGAACTGCCTTTCGTCGCGTCAGCCGAATAGCGCTACGTTTAATTGTCGGCAATCACGATCTTGGTCTGCTTGCCGACGAGCATGGCAAGTTCTGCAAACCGCTTCTCGACCCGCTCGCCGGCCAGATCGCGAAGCGACTTCGGCAATTCCAGCCTCAGGCCCTTTTTGCCGTCGAACTGAAGCTTGACCCTGGGCAGCAGTCCGGGCATCGCTCCGGACAGCAAGTAAGCCAACCGTTGCGCCGAACTGATGATGCGCGCGCGGTATGTCCAATCCTCGTCCAGCAGCTCGCACATTTCAGATGGCGCCAAATCGCTCCAGATGCCTTCGTAGCGATAAAAGACCACCAGGGCGAGAAAGATGCGCTCGGCATGATCGACGCCGACGAATGCGCCTTGAGAGATAACCGAAAAGCTGCGATCACCACGATAATCGGGGTGCGCACGCCAACTGATGTCGGCCAGCATACACGCGGCGTGCCGCAAGCGAAGCTCGTTGGCGGTTTCACTCAGGCCGCCATCCACAAACAGCTGATCTGTCCAACTGCACAGTTCAAATGCGTGTTTCGGCGATCTTGCCTGGAGGAGGGCGAAGTCACGACAGGCTGACAGCAACGGATCGCGGCTGCGGCTCTTTTTGGGCAACTTGGAAAACAACAATCCTTCACGAACACCGTAGGCCGACACCACCACATTGCGCGGCTGAGCGCGCTCAATCAGGCGATCGAGAACCATCGCCCCATATGGCAGGGTCGCGGCGCGGTCTTTGGGAATGACCTGTATCTCTTGCAGGGTTTCGGGGCCCAACCCGCTGACCAGGCTGGATATTCCCTGGGCGGCATCGCGCGGCATGTCATAGTGATGCAGAACATGGAGAGGGTAGTGGTTTTGTCCCATGTGGATGCGCGCCAGATTGCGCCAGGCGCCGCCGACGGCGTAGAAAGTCTGGTTCTTCAACCCGTCGAGCAGGTCAACTTCGGCAAGCAACTTGTCCGTTAGCTTCTGGGCCTTCTCGATCGACTGGCCCGAAACGTCCATCAGATGCAACGGTCCAAGAGGCAGCGTCGCGCCTCCGTGGATTTCTCCCGCCTTTACATGGACCACCTCGAGGCTGCCACCGCCGAGGTCGCCCACCACCCCATCCGCGTCAGGAATACCGGCAAGCAGTCCCATGGCGGTCAGGTGTGCTTCTTTCTTGCCGGACAAAACGCTGATTTTTGCGCCAAGGGCCGCCTGGGCCTGCTCAACGAAATCAGGTCCATTCTCCGCACTGCGGACGGCGGCAGTGGCGACGGCGTAGATCTTTTGCGCTCCGATCTGATGACACATGACCCTGAAGCGTCGTAGTTCGCGCAAAGCACGGCCAACGGATTCGTCCGCAAGACGGCCCGTCAAGGCAACACCGCGGCCAAGACCGCAAATCAGCTTCTCGTTAAAAACCGGCAACGGTGAGCGGCGCAGCCCGTCATAGACCATGAGGCGTATCGAGTTCGACCCGATGTCGACGATAGCCACCGGGGTAAACTCAAGACGCGGGCGTCCGGCCTTCTTTTTCTTAACCAAATGACCGGCCTAAATTAACCGAGTGGGGTCTCGGCGAACGAGCGGGGCTCGCTGCCTTTAAGAGCCTTGCCGCGGCCGGAGAGACTTGGGTTGCTCATGAAATGGGTGTGCGCATTGAAAGGTTGCTCTCCCTCATCGGGTTCAATCCGCGTCCAGTCCCCACTGGCTTCGAGATGCCAGCTTTGCTGATTGTCCTTAAAGTTTGCCACCATAATCTGATCCAGTATTTGCGCGTGCACCGTTTCATTATGGATGGGCACCAGGGTCTCGACCCTGCGGTCCAGGTTCCTCGGCATCCAGTCGCCGGACGATATATAGACCTTGGCGGCCATATGCGGCAAACAAGAACCGTTGCCAAAACAGACAATCCTCGAATGTTCGAGAAACCTGCCAACAATGCTTTTCACGCGGATGTTGTCGGAGAGCCCCGCAACGCCTGGCCGCAGGCAGCATATGCCCCTGATCACCAGATCAATCTGGACCCCGGCCTGGCTGGCCCGATACAGCGCGTCGATAATATCAGGATCGACCAGAGAATTCATTTTTGCCCATATTTGGGCCGGCCTGCCGGCCACCGCGTTCGCAATTTCCGCGTCAATGTCGTCCAACAGGTGTTCACGCATATTGACCGGGGAAATGGTGACCTCTTCCATCTTGGCCGGCTCCGCGTAGCTGGTGACAAAATTGAACACAAGACCGGCATCTCTGGCCATTGTTGTGTTGGTCGTGAAGAAAGACAGGTCGGTATAGATCTTTGCATTGATCGGATGATAGTTGCCGGTTCCAAAATGGACATAGGATCGCAGTTGATCACCCTCGCGGCGGACCACCAGCGAGATTTTCGCGTGGGTCTTCAACTCAATGAACCCGAAGACCACCTGAACACCGGCACGTTCCAGGTCACGGGCCCACTGGATATTTGCTTCTTCATCGAACCGCGCCTTGAGCTCAACGAGGGCCGTGACCGACTTTCCGGCTTCAGCAGCCTCGGCGAGTGCCGCAACAATGGGGGAGTCTTTCGATGTCCGGTAAAGGGTCTGCTTGATGGCCAGCACGTCGGGATCGCGGGCCGCCTGTTTCAGGAACTGAACCACCACGTCAAACGACTCATAAGGATGGTGGACGACGAGGTCTTTCTGCCGGATCGCTGCAAAACAGTCACCACCATGGTCACGGATGCGCTCAGGGAAACGGATCGTAAACGGCTCAAATTTCAGATCGTGGCGCTCATCCAGGATGAGCTGCGCGGTGTCACCATAACCCACCAGCCGGCTTGCAACGATGGTATCCTGGCCAGTGATCTCAAGCTCTTCGGCAATGAACCGGCGCAGTGACTGCGACATGTCCTCATTGACTTCGAGACGGATCACGGAGCCCCGGCGGCGGCGTTTCAGGGCGCTTTCGAAGAACCGGACAAGATCCTCCGCTTCTTCTTCGACTTCGATGTCGCTGTCCCTGATGACGCGAAACACACCCTGCCCCAAAACCTTATATCCGGGAAACAGGCGCGATACATACAGACTGAGCGTGTTCTCGAATGTGATGAAGCGCGTCTCCACGCGCCCCGCCTCGATCGGCAAACCGATGAAGCGCGCCAGTGTATGCGGCATCGGGATCAACGCATTCATGGTGCGCCCATCGGACTCCCGGCGCAAATGCATCGCAAAGTTCAATCCCTCATTCGGGATGAAGGGAAACGGGTGGGCAGGATCCACCGCCAGCGGCGTTAACACAGGGAAAATATGATCCAGAAAACGGCGCTCGAGCCAGACCTGCTCACTTTCAAAGAGCTGATCCTGCTCAATCAGCACAATCCCGGCCTCGGCCAGTTCCCCGCGCAGGGCCAGCCACCGGCTGTCCTGCTCTTTCATGAGGGTTTCCGCCAGCGCGTTGACACGGTTAAGCTGCTCGGTCGGTGTCAATCCATCCTGGCTCAGCGTCTCAACGCCGGCCTTCATCTGGCCACGCAAACCGGCCACACGCACCATGTAGAATTCGTCAAGGTTGGTTGCCGAAATGGACAAAAAGCGCAAGCGCTCGAGCAGCGGGTAGCTCTCGTTGCGCGCCTCTCCCAACACACGCAGGTTGAAACCGAGCCACGACAGCTCTCTGTTGATGAAACGGTCCGGGCTGTCTGCTGCAATGCCGATAACATCGAGCGACACGGAGCCGGATGCAGGATGATCCGGCACGGTCTCCAGTTCGATGGTTTCGACTGCCTCTGCCGTGTTGTTGCGCTTGGCGCACATGGCTCGCCTCGGGAACTCAATGAAGAAACGCGAAGGTCCAGTGTATAGAACTTCCACGACGCTTCAATGACGCAGCTGGCCAATTTGGTTAACGCAGCGTTGGTAATTAACCCGCTTCAAGGTCTTTCATCAGCTTCGAGACGAACGGCCGCGTCACCCGGGACTTGTCGGATAGGGCCTTTCGATCGATCAATTCGACCAGACGCCGCGCATCGGCGATGGAGCGTTCCATTCGGGTCAGCAGAAATGAGACAACGGTTTCTTCCACCGCCAACTGCCGGTCGGCGAACAGCTTGACCAGGACCGCTCTGAGCAAGGGTTCGTCCGGGCGGCCAAGTTCGATTACCGGCACCGCGCGCAACCTTGAAGCAAGATCCGGCAGCTTGACCGGCCAGGATGACGAAAAGTCCGTGGTCGTTATCAAAAGCGACCGGCGATGCTCGTTCAGCAAGTTGAGAAGATGGAACAGAACGGTATCATCCAACTCCGCGCCCGGCAGATCTTCGATGACCAGCGCCGCATGCTCCGCAAGCCCGGGCACCGCATCACTCGTGAGGTCGGCGGCGGTTACGACCGTCGCCGAGACCATATGGCTCCAGATGGCAGCCAGATGGGTCTTGCCACTGCCGGATGGCCCCACCAGCATGAGGTTGCGCTTTGGCCAGTTGGGCCATGCGGAGATCAGGTCGTAAGCGCTTTCGTTGCTCGCAGAGATAAAGAAATCTTCGCTTCCCAATGCAACTTTATGCGGGAAGTTGAGAGGTAACTGGCCAGGCCCTGGGTTTGCGTCCGTGTCCGACGCCATCATCCGCCTTCACCATCTGATGCGGATCTGTTGGCACCGAGGTAGAGCGGGCTTTGCATGTACTTCTTCAGTCCGAAACGCAACAAAACCCCGATTGCGGCAGCCAGGGGCACGGCCAGTAACAGTCCGACAAACCCCAACAGCAAGCCAAATGCAAACAGCGCGAACATAAGCCACACCGGGTGCAGGCCGACACGATCGCCAACCAGCTTCGGTGAGAGAAAGTTACCCTCGATAAACTGACCGACCACAAACACGCCCAGAACAACGCCGATCATGATCCAGTTGCCGTCCGGGAGAAACTGGATGAGCGCGACCCCGCCGGCCAGTACGAACCCGGTGATCGAGCCGACATAGGGGACAAAGCTGATCAGGCCGGACAGGATCCCGATCAGCACACCGAAGTTAAGCCCGGCGATACTCAGGCCGCTGGCATAATAACTGGCAAGGATAAGGCACACCGTCCCCTGCCCGCGGACAAATCCCGCCAGAGCTCTATCGATCTCACTTGCCAGTTCGCGGATCGTTTCCACATGATCGCGTGGCAACCAACTATCGACATGTGAAACCATGCGGTCCCAGTCATAGAGCATGTAGAACGCGACCACCGGTGTCACGACAAGCAGCGATACGATGTTCACGACCGCGAGGCCGCCGCTCCAGATGGATCCGAGCAGCGTGCCGATCCACCCGGCTGCCGCCTTCGCCGTGTCGACCAGTGATTCCTCAATGCTGGTGCGGGTATCGGCGAGCATTTCCTTCAGCCAGTCCGGCCCTGACGAATCGACCAGGGCGATAAGCTTGCCGATGTTTGCAGGCAGGTTTTCAGCGAACGCGGCGATTTGCCTGCCAAGCACTGGTAACAGGATGATCAAACAAACCACGAACAACAGGGTGAATACGCCAAGGATTATTGAAGTTGCAGCAAGCCTCGGCAAACCATGCGTTTCGATCCAATCGGCAACCGGATCGAGAAAATAGGCGATGACCATCCCCATCAGGAAGGGCAGCAGGATCGGACTCAAAAGATACAGGGCAACGGCGCAAAGAGTTATGCCGCAGAGCCAGATCAGTATCTGTCGTTGCAGTGTCATTTGCTGGCTCCATTGCCGTTCGCCATGTGCAACAGCCACACGCGGAGATAGGCAGCGGCGGAAAGAACCGTCAGGGCCGCCACCAGCATGCTCATGAGAATGAGCAGATCACCGACCTCGAGGCCAAATCCCAGCCCGCCGAGGGCAAGTGCGGCCAGCACGATCTGAACGGTGGTGTTTGCCTTACTCACCATGAGCGGTGTAATCGGAACAGGCTGGTTCAGCAGCCATGACAACATCAGCGCCCCGACAATCAGTATATCACGGCTCACCACCAGAATAACCAGCCAGGGTGGCAGGATTTCCTGAAAGCCCAATGCCACATATATGCTCACCAGGAGCAGCTTGTCGGCAAGGGGATCCAGATAGGCACCGAGTACGGTGGCCTGATTGAACCGTTTGGCAATAAAACCGTCCACTCCGTCGCTCATTCCCGCCAGGACGAATGCCATAAAGGCCACCAGATACTGACCGGATATGATCAGCCACACAATGAGCGGCACCATGAAGATGCGGAAAATCGTTATCAGATTGGGCAGACTAAGTCCCATTCATGTCGTCCGATTTACTTGAGAGACCAGGCGCGATGCGGATCATGATATAGGTCGTGAACTCATAAATAGCACCCATTGTGCGCTGACGGATTTGCGTTGCGAGCAGGCACAAAGGTGCCGGATACCGCCCGGTTTTCAAACCTTTGCAACGCACGCGCAACACAAATCCGTCGCGTCCGGAGGGTTTGGTCAGGAAGGCCCGCCTGCAGGCAAACAATGCTCGATAAGGGAACAAGCCTGATCTTGCGCTTGTTTTCCAGCATTCGAACCCTCCTGACCAAACACAATGGATGCGATTTATGAGTTCACGGCCTAGTAGTATGGCTGGATAACCCAGGTGCCCCCGACCTCGCTGAGAATCAATCCGCTCACTTTCAGTGCTTCTCTGAGTTCGTCGATACCGCCTTCATAACGAACCTTCACGATACCGCCGCGCGCCGACAGAGAATCGATCTCAACCGCCGAGACACCAAACGTTTGCTGAAGCCGGGCGCGCAGAGAGTTCCACTCGGACAGGCTGTCGAAAGGGATGGCCACGGTGAGTTCGTTGAGACTCGAGTCCGGGGCATTGATCTGCGCGGTATTGGCCTTCCAGGTTTCCTCCATGGCAAACAGAAATCTCAGGGCAGCGTCGCTCAAGGTGGTCGCGATGTCGCCGTCGCGGATCTGGAATGCATGTGCGTAATTCAGAAAACCAAACGATGTCTCGCCCTTAAGCGAGATGTGGATGGTTCCATCTTGCTGCTGTGTCGCAACACTGACAACGACCTTGTCTGCCGCATAGCGCAGGCGCAATGCCTCAAGTTTCACCGAATCGCGCGCAGCCGCCTCTTCCGCCGTTATCGCGGATACATCGGTCAAATCACCAATGGGGACGAGGGCCGGTGTCAGGCTGTGCTCCAGATCGACGCCAACCCAGGCTTCCTTCCAGGGATTTTTCCCGTCCCAGAGAATGTGGCCATTCGCCGTCTTCCAGACCGGCACAAGCAATATGGTGGTCGACTGCTCCTCCGCAATCGGCACACTGTATTGATAGAGAAGTTCGCGAACCGAATCCGGCAGGAAACTGATCTTGAGCGTCGCCTTATAGCGCGTCGGTCCGGTTTGCTCGCTCTCGAACGTCATGCCCGATGTCATGTTCGAGACCTCGTTTGCGCCAAACTCGGGCAGCTGTTCCGCGCTCCCCTGAGGCGTAATCCGGCGAATCAGGCGACGAAAGGCGATGACCTGTGCTGCACCGACGGCTTTGACCTTGGCGCTGGAGGCATCTTTTGCGGTCTCGTCCACCTTGACGTTGCTGACTGTGAAGACATCGGCCGAAACCGGCACGGCGAACAGTGACACGGCCAGCAGCACCATGATCTGGAGTGCCGAAAGGCGCAGCGCACGACAAGGGGCGGTGGTTCGGGAAGACGGCGCGGAAATCGATGCGCCGCAACGCGTTTTACAAGACAATGGCACTGAAACCATTCTTTCCTTTAGCCGGGCACAGGGCAAGCCAATGGAGCTCACAGGAGCACAGATACCACTTGCTTGTAGAACTCTTCCTTTTTTGCTTGCTCTTTGGGCAAATGGCAACGAAAAATCGGCAGGCCAAACGCAATTCCTCCGACGCACAGGTCAAGCGCCAATATGAGCAACACCGAAGACGGTGCCTCCAATTCCCTCACCTACAAGGACGCCGGCGTCGATATAGACGCAGCGAACCTGCTGGTTGAACGCATCAAGGCGCATGCAAAGTCGACATCCCGCTCGGGCTCGGATGCGTCTCTGGGAGGATTTGGCGGACTGTTCGACCTCAAGGCCGCCGGATATACCGACCCCGTCCTTATTGCGGCCAATGACGGCGTCGGAACCAAACTCAAAATCGCGATCGATGCCGGACAGCATGAGACGGTGGGCATCGACCTTGTGGCCATGTGCGTCAACGACCTGATTGTGCAAGGCGGCGAGCCGCTGTTCTTCCTCGATTATCTGGCCTGTGGGAAGCTTGATTCTGACGTCGCCGAAACGGTTATCGCCGGTATCGCCGATGGCTGCAGGCAGGCAGGCGCTGCCCTGATCGGCGGAGAAACGGCGGAAATGCCGGGCATGTACGCCGATGGCGATTATGATCTGGCGGGATTTGCGGTTGGTGCCGCAGAACGGGACAAGCTGCTGCCACGCGATGATGTCGCTGCAGGAGACGTCATTCTAGGGCTGGTCTCTTCAGGGCCGCACTCGAACGGTTATTCGCTCATTCGCCGCATTGTCGAAAGACAAGGGCTTGCGTTCAGCGATCCTGCCCCCTTCGCACCTGACGGCGTGCTGGGGGCGACCTTGCTCACCCCGACGCGTATTTATGTGCAACCGGTGCTGAGAGCGATCAGGGAAACCGGCGCTATCAAGGCGCTGGCGCACATTACCGGTGGCGGTTTCGTTGAAAACATTCCACGCGTTCTGCCGGACGTTGCAGGCGCACGCATCGATCTGGATGCAGTCCCACCGCAGCCGGTGTTTTCCTGGCTCTCCAAAGCAGGCCGCGTTGCCGAAGCGGAGATGCTGAAAACCTTCAACTGTGGCATCGGCATGATCGTTGTTGTGGACAAGTCTGCGGCCGACGCCGTGGTGGCAGCATTCCAGGACACCGGGGAACACGCCGTTCACATCGGTGAGATTGTGCCGCGTGAAGACGCCGCGGTGACATTTACCGGACACCTGCAATTGGAGGGGTGATGGCTAGATCGCTTCACGTTCATATGGAACCGTTTGATGGCGCCAAATCGGTTCGCCCGGCAAGACGCGGTGCGCCGCGCGATGCGGTGCATCGGGCAAGCGCCGCAACGCTGCTGGAGGACCGATTTGGCCCACCGGAAGGCCGGGTTTTCGCGCCTTCCGGACCGCGTTATGGCCCCCTTGTGGACGGCAGGTTCACGGCGGGATCCGTGCCTTTCCAGAAGATGCAAAAAACCGGTCAAAGCGATTCCATATGAATGTGAAACGATCTAGCGGCAAGAAAATCGCGGTACTGATTTCCGGCCGGGGCAGCAATCTTGCCTCGCTTATTGATGCGTGCGCGCGCGACGATTACCCGGCGCAGATCGCAGTGGTCGTCTCGAACCGGCCCGCTGCAAAGGGTCTCGACATCGCCCGGGCGGCCGGACTTTCCGCAGTCGCAATCGATCACACGGCGTTTGCAGCGCGCGAGACGTTCGATGCCGAAATCGACAAGGTGCTGCGCGACCATGACGTCGAACTGATCTGCCTGGCGGGTTTCATGCGGCTGCTGGCAAATGACTTTGTCGAACGCTGGCGTAACCGGATGATCAACATCCATCCATCTCTTCTGCCCGCCTATCCCGGCGTCAATATTCATGAGCGCGTTATTGACGATGGCGTGCGCATATCCGGATGTACGGTACATTATGTGCGCGCGAGCATGGACTCCGGCCCGATCATCGCGCAGGTCGCCGTCCCGGTGCTGTCGAACGACACCGCCGATAGTTTGGCACAACGGGTCTTGTCGGCGGAACATCAGATCTATCCGCAGGCTCTCAGAATGGTCGCCGATGGCACGGTTCGGGTATCCGGAGAACGGGTCGTGTTTGCCGCGGGAGAACAAGAAGCCGCACCCCTGGTTTCACCCTTGATGGTGACAGGCTGACCAACGATTACCGCCGCGGCACTCGACCTGTTCAGTTGGCCGGCCTGATCCAGACATGATTGTCGTGAAATGCACCGCCACCGGATGGTGCCGGCTGGTCGGCGGCTGTGACCGTATTGATCCCCTTGCCGTCCTCGAAAGCATCGTTTGGCCAGATGCTTTCGGCAATCACCACTCCACGCTGCACCCCAACATATGATTTTGCATGCAACACCACCTGCCCGCGCGTATTGCCGATGTGGATCTTGTGGCCATCTTCAAGGCCCAGTTCCACCATGTCGTCAGGATTGATGAAAAGTTCCGGGCGGCCCTCACGGTCAAGCGAGGTCTTGGTTTCGTTGAACGTCGAGTTGAGGAATGACCGCGCCGGTGACGTCGCTAGGCGGAAGGGATGCTGGGCATCGGCATTCTCGATCACGTCCCAATGATCCGGCATCGCCGGGATATTGTCGACCGGCCCGAAGGTGCGGTTCATGTAGGGCCGGAACCGGTAGCCGGCCCAATCCGGCTTGAAGCGGAATTTCTTGTCCGGCCAGCGGAAGCCCTCAAGGAAGTGCGCCTTTTCGAACTCCGGCTGACAGTCGATCCAGCGGTTCTCCTCGAGGTCCTCAATTGTGCCCCAGCCGGACGCCTGCAGGGTCCAGTCGATGATCTCGCGCGGGGTCATGCCAAAGCCCTCATGCTCCGCGCCGACCCGGCCGGCCAGGTCGCACAGCACATCGTGATTGGATTTGCATTCGCCCGGCGCCTCGATGATTTTCGGGCCCAGGATGAGATGCTGATGACCGCCAGATTGATAGATGTCGTCATGTTCCATGAACATGGTGGCCGGCAGCACGATATCGGCCATCCGTGCCGTCTCGGTCATGAACTGCTCATGCACGCAGACAAAAAGGTCGTCGCGCGCGAAACCCTGTTTCACTTTGTCCTGCTCAGGGCACACCGATACCGGATTGGTGTTCTGAATAAACAGCGCGGTGATCGGCGGTCCGTCTGCCAGGTCATAGCGGTCTCCGGTGAGGACAGGGCCAAGCCTGGTCTGGTCGAGATACCGCACACTCGGGTCGTGAATATCCTGTCCCTCTATGAGCGACTTGTTCATGTGGTAGATGCTGCCGTTATTATGAAACGCACCACCGCCTTCGTGCAGCCATGCCCCGGTCACCGTGGCAATCGAGACGGCGGCATGCATGTTGACCGGGCCGTTGCGTGTGCGGCAGAAGCCGTAGCCGAGGCGGAGATAGGTTCGTTTGGTGTTGCCGATCAGGTGAGCGAATTCGACGATCCTGTCTGCCGTCACTCCGGTGATGACGCTGGCCCATTCCGGTGTTTTATCCGCCAGATGCGCCTCGAACTCCTTCGGGCAGTCGGAGTATTTGTCCAGATAGTCCCAGTTGGCAAATCCGTCACGGAAGAGAACATGCATCACGCCGCAGGCGAAGGCACCGTCGGTACCCGGCTTGAGGATGATGCCGATATCGGCCTGCTTCATGGTCGAGGTTTCGTAAACGTCGACCACCGCAATCTTGGCGCCACGGTCCTTGCGCGCCTTGATGGCGTGGGTCATCACGTTGACCTGGGTGTGAACCGGATTGGTGCCCCAGATCACGACGAGATCGGACAGCGCCATCTCACGCGGATCGGGTCCACGCAGGGAGCCGGTCCCGGCCCAGAACCCCGGCACCGACACCGCCGTGCATATGGTGTCGTACATCCCGGTGTAGCCCTTGGCATTGCGCAGCCTGTGGATGCCGTCGCGCATGACGAGCCCCATGGTGCCGGCGTAGTAATACGGCCACACCGCTTCCGCACCGTGCGCCTGTTCGGCCTTCAGCAGTCCTTCCGCCACCTCATCGAGGGCCTGATCCCAGGTGATGCGTTCGAAGTCTGTGGACCCCTTTTCGCCGGTCCGGCGCAGCGGGTGCATGAGACGGTCCGGATGGTGGATGCGCTCGGCGTACCGACCGACCTTGGCGCAGACAACGCCTGCGGTGTAGCTGTTGTCCTTCGCGCCTCTCACTTTGCCGATGGTGTAATCGTCGATCTTTTCCACCTCGAGCGCGCAGGTCGACGGGCAGTCGTGAGGACAGGCGCTGTAGCGTATCTCGATCTTGGGGCGAATGTTCATCGGGCAGATATCCGTTTGCGGTCGGTCAGTTTACGTAGTCAGGCTGTTTGCGCTCAAGCATGCGCACCAGCGATGTCCAGTAACGGTCACCCTTCGGGGCATCGGCGGGTCCGCCATAACTCGAAAGCGCTGCAATCGCACTATCATCGGGCACAACCATCTCAACACCGGCGCCGAGGACGTCGACCTGGATCTTGCAGGCCATCTCAAGGAAGTAGTGATAGTAAAACGCCTCTGCCGCCGTGCGGCCACACGCCAGCAGACCATGGTTGCGCATGATCATGAGATAATTGTCGCCCAGATCGCGGGCAATCAGGGCACACTCATCTTCCGCCTGCGTGACCACCTGGTAGTCGTGATAGGCAACGGTGCTGATCACCGTGTTTGCGTGTTGCGACAAAGGCATCAAGCCTTCCTTCATGACCGACACCGCGCAGCCGGCGCGGGTGTGGCTGTGCAGCACAAAGTTGATCTCGGGCCGGTTGCGCAAGACGGCGGTGTGGATCAGATGGCCGGCCATGTTGGGCTCAGCATCACCGGTAACCACTTCTGCGTCCCAGTTCATGTGCAACAGCGAAGATGCGGTGATTTCATCGAACATCTCGCCATAGGGGTTGATGAGATACTCCTCTGGTTTTCCCGGCATGCGGGCCGAAAGGTGCGTATCGATCAGATCGGTCCAGCCGAAATGCGAAAACAAGCGGTAAAGCGCTGCAAGATCCTTGCGTACCCCGCGCTCCTGTCCGTCATAATCCGCGAATGAGGTGACATTTGCCATGGTGTGAGATCCGTGAAGTTTTGGTTTTGCCGGCGACATGCGCCAAGGTCAATACTAGGTCATGAATTCATAAATAACACCCATTGTGTTTGTTCCGCATGGTGATTCCATCATCTGGAATGCGGGCCTGCAGGACAGTCGTTATCATCATATCCTTTCCAATCCCGTTTGGCGCGCACCTGAGGAGGATCAAGACATGTTGTGGGTTCGCTATGAGCACGGCGGTACAGTTGGCTTTGGCTGTCTCGATGGAGACGAGATTACCGTCCACACCGGCACCATGTTTGAAGCCCCGGCGCCCTCAGGCGACGTCATCGCGGTGAGTGACGTGAAACTGCTGATCCCGTGCCTGCCAGGCAAAATGCCGGGAATGTGGAACAACTTTCACGCTCTGGCCGAAAAGCTCGGAAATACAGCACCCGAAGAACCGCTGTATTTCCTGAAATCCCCGAGTTCGTTCATCCCGCATGGCGATGTCATCGTGCGGCCGGCCAGCTATGACGGGCCGGTGGTGTTCGAAGCCGAATTGGGCATTGTCATCGGAAAAATGGCAAGCGGCGTATCAGCCGATCACGCCGCGACACACATATTCGGCTACACCTGTGTCAACGACGTTACAGCCGCGGCAATCCTGAACAAGGACCCGACATTTCCGCAATGGGCCCGCGCCAAGGGCTTTGATACATTCGGCCCCTTCGGCCCGTGCATCGCGACCGACATCGATTTGGCAGGTGTTTCGATCCGCGCGGTTCTCAATGGGACGGAACGCCAGAACTACCCGGCCTCGGACATGATCTTCTCACCGGAGCAACTGGTGTCGCACCTGTCTCACGACATGACCCTGCACCCTGGAGACGTTATCGCCTGTGGTACTTCCGTCGGCGTGGGTTCGATGAAAGAAACCGTGAACACGATTGAGATTTCAATCGACGGCATTGGCACTTTGTCAAATACGTTCAGACAGTGAAGCGGTTTAGGGCCTGTTGAGGATCATAGTTCGCTGTCGACTTCACGCCGCTGTTGGCTTAATTGGATAAATGGGCTCCAAACAGGGTCGCCAATGAAAATCACCCGGGTCGCACTGTTGGCCGTTTGCATGAATTTTCTGACAATTGCCGCACTTCCCGCAGCAGCGGAGTGTTCCTGCAGTGCTCAGCCGCTTGACCCATGTATAGGTGGCGAATGGGTGATGGAAGCGAAAGCCCTCGCCCAGGTCACCGATAACCTTCTCAAACTGGTGCCGGGAAAGATCGAATGGCGCGGCGGCACTGTGATGATGTCGCTTAAGAACGACAAGACCTACCAGAACGAACTCGACAATGTCGAAACCGCCATGGTGCCACTGCTGGGTTCGGACATTGGCATTCTTGTTTCGGGCGGCACCGGCGGCGATTACTGCGCAGCCGCGGGTACGATGTGTTTCACAGAAACCAGCAACCGGTTGAAGATGCTGATGACATTACCTGCCACCGAACGGCAACTGGAAATTCCGATCAGCCGCACGGCGAAGGCTC
>JAJFHM010000112.1 GCA_021775625.1 Hyphomicrobiales bacterium
CTAAGCCACCGTCTCCGCGCGGCGTTGGGTGAGATCGCTGACCCGGTCGGGCACGGTGATCCAGAAGGTGGCGCCGATGTCGGTTTCTATCAGCCTGATGTCGCCGCCATGGGCGCGCACCAGTTCGTCCGATATGGCCAACCCGAGCCCGGTGCCGCCCGGGGTGACAGAGCCGCGGAAGGCCTGGAACAGGTTATCCCGCGCGCGGGCGGGAACACCCGGGCCATTGTCCCTCACCTCGATGGTGACGACAGCCCCTTCGCGCCAGCCGTTGATCTGGATGATGGCAGGCCCGGCACGCTCCGCCGTATCGGCCTCAATGGCCTGCACCGCATTGCGGCACAGGTTGGTGATGATGCGGAACATGTGATCGCGGTCGGCGTCGACGGCAACGCCCTGCTCCACATTGCTGCGCCACATGATGTTGTGGTTGGTGCGGGCAGCGGATGTCTCGAACACGTCATCGATCAAGGGTGCCAGGGCAAAGACCTCACGCCGCGGCGGGGCTTCGCGGGCGCGGCCGTATTTGAGCGTATGGGCGCAAAAGTCGATGGCCCGGTCAATCGAGGCGATCAGTTTTGGCGCCAGTCTCTGCACCGTCGGATCCTGCACTGCACCCAGCCGGTCGGTGATCAGCTGTACGCTGGAGAGCATGTTGCGCAGGTCGTGGCTGATCTTGCTGACCGCCAGCCCGAGCGCCGCCAGATGGTTTTTCTGCTGCAGCAGATTGGCAAGCTCGGTCTGCATCTCGGCCAGCTGATTTTCGGCCGTGCCGATTTCGTCGTCACGTTGCGAGGGTGTTATCACATTGCCGGCATCTTCCGGATTGCTGGAGAACCGCTCCATGTGCCAGGTGATGCGGCGCATCGGGCGCAGCAGGAGGCGGTTTAGCGTCAGATAGACCAGAACCGCGACCAGCACCGAAAGGATGATCGAGAGACCGAGAATGTTGACCGAATAGGAGATCATTGCGGTCCGCAACGGGGTCTCGTCGATGACGATGTCGATATAATTGCCGGCCTCGTGCTGGGTCATGTCCATGACGCGGATGATGCGCCCATTGCCGCCTGCGATGAGGACCTCGAAGGCATCGAAAAGGGTCATCAGCATCGAGCGCTCACGCAGGTCAAAGAAGCGGACCGGCTCGACGTCGGAGGTTTCCCCCAACATGAGGTGCCGTGAGTCCTCGCGCTGCAGGGTCACCACCTTGGCATTGGCGTTGCGCAGCAGCTCGGCTTTGAGTTCTTCGGACACCATCTTGTCCGGCGTCGCCTCCAGCACCAAAGTGGCGATCTGCGCCGCCTCAATGCGCTGCTTCAGCCAGCTGACGCGGAAATTCGCGATCGAGGGCACATAGATCATCACTTCACCCAGCATGATGAAGAGCATGATCAGGGTCAAAACCTTGCCCGACAGCCCGCGAAACAGGCCACGGCGGCGCGCCGGGGCGGGCGTTATCGGTTCAGGACTGGGTATCGGCTCGTTCATTCGCAGGTGATTGCTCCGCAAACAGACAGGGGTTCGTGCACCCGAATATAGTTCAAATTTCGGCAACCCGCCAAACTTTGCGAGAAAACAGATAACGCGGGCAATCCAGCGGACCGGTCGGACTCCTGCCGCAGATACTGCATGCGGTACGCTGGATGGTGCAGAATCGATTAGCCCGGCGCGTGCCGGTGCTGGTATGCTCGGCTGGCGCGCGCAAGGCGCGAAAATTCACGCCATTGGAGGGCCCCTCATGGCCAATTCGCAAACCCCGAACCGCAATCTGATCGAAGGCCGCCCCGCCCTCATCGTCATCGACATTCAGGCAGGAAGCTTCATCGAGAAGGATGTGCGGGCGATTGACCACATGCCCGGTTATGCGGAGCGCATGGGCAAGGCGCGGCTGGCGATCGACGAGGCGCGGGATTGCGGGATCCCGGTGATCTTCATTCAGGAAGTGCACCGTCCGGACCTTGTTGATTTCGGCCGTGAACTGGATGGCGACGAGGACATCCACTGTCTCGAAGACGATCCGAACACGGAAATCGCTGCCCGTGAAATGGACTTCAGGCCGACGGATTACCTGATTAAAAAGCGCCGCTACTCGGCGTTTTTTGGTACAGACTTTGAAATCCTGCTGCGCGGGCTCAAGGTCGATACGCTGTTGTTATGCGGCGGCCTGACAGATGTGTGCGTCCATTACACCTTCGTCGACGGCCACCAGTCGGACTATTTTTGCCGGGTTATAGAAGACTGTGTCGCCGGCTCAGGCGAGGCCGCGCATGACGCGGCATTGCGCGCCATGGAGTACCTGCAAACCGGCGCCCGCCGGTCATTGGATGACGTCATTCGGGCCATGCAAGAGTACAGGGAAGTGGCGTCGGCCGCAGCTTAGATCGCTTCACAACCGTCTTGGGTCGGCGGGGGATGAGATCTATTTGCGGACGTGGTTCAGGATCTCTTGCAACTCTGTTTCCGACATTTCAGCGATGTTCTCTGCCAGCTGATTGGCGAGTTCGGTGGCGAGCGGACTCAATCCGGAAGTGTCAACGCGGACTATTGGCCGGGAGTATCGCAGAAGCTTTTCCAGGGTATCGCGTTCAAACGGCTGGGCGTGAAGCGCGGAGACAATTCGCTCGGCCATCTCCTCGGTAGGATTGCCGCGGTGTCCGTGCTCGAGTGCTGAAAGGTAGGCCGGCGTTACGCCGCAGGCGACGGCATGTTGCTTCATCGTGACGCTTCGCGAGGCCCGCATCTTACGCAATTCTTTGCCGAATGGTGTCATGAAAGCTCGCCTCTTGAAGTAGCGACACAAAGTCGTTTTGCAAACATCATGCCCCACAGCGCCGATATTCCGGCTCTACGGAATTGTGATTAACAACTCATGTGATGTGTATCAACTTCCATTTTGGGGAAACATTAACCGGTATAATTTCCTGCGTGTGGGACGGCGGGCTTCGTGGGCTCACGAAATGCTTAGCAGTCTCTCTGGACTGTAACTTTGGGCCCCCATGCAAACACGGTCCGCAGGGTCAGTAAACTTCGGATATCTGTAGATAAGATACTTATTTCAAAGTTTATACTAAGCAACGTGCCCGGCGGATAACACCAGACGGAGGCGCTGCGCCATCCTCTTATGTGAATGCTGCATGTGAAGCTGCATCGCGATCCGGGCCATTTCATCGATTTGTTGTTCAATGACGTGGTGCTCGCCGGTCACATTAACGGTGTCGAGCTGGCGGATAGCGCCCGGGAAATCCGGCCTGACATGAAGCGCTCTAAGCAAGCGCTGGATGCGACCGCAGGCTCGTGACGAGGTGGTCGACAACGGCCCGGACCCGGGCTGAGGTCTGGCCGGACTCCTTGTGAACGACGTGAATGGGAACCGGCGGCGGTTCGTAATCATCGAGAACAGTCTCAAGCCCGCCGCTGTCAAGTTCGCGTGCAATCATGTGGGAATAAACCCGGGTGATGCCGTAACCGGCAGTCGCGGCATCCACGGCGGCATCCGCCTTGTTGACCTGCAGGCGCGAGGCAGGCCGGTAGCTTTCGGCGCCATCGCTGCCGAAAAACGTCCACTCGCTTTCTGAAACCATACTCAAATTGCTGATGACCGTGTGTGCGGTGAGGTCCGACGGAGAGGCAGGCCGGCCATGCTTCGCCAGATAATGCGGAGAGGCGCACAAGACACGGCGCACGGTTCCGACGCGAATGGCCGCAAGCGAAGAATCGGGCATCTCTCCGATGCGGACGGCGATGTCGATGCCCTCATCCAGCAGATGCGCGATGCGATCGACGAGCACCAACGATACCGAGATCTCGGCATATCGGTTCAAAAGCTCCAGCAGCACCGGTGCAAGGACTCTTCGGCCGAACGGCACGGAGGCCGTCACCGACACCAACCCGCTGGGTGTTGCATGGATGCCCGCCGCGTTCTGCTCCGCGTCTTCGACTTCGCCCAGCAGCCGCCTGCAGTCGACCACAAAGCGTTTACCGGCCTCGGTGAGCTTCACCGCGCGCGTACTTCTATGCAGCAATCGGGTGTCGAGCCGAGACTCCAGATCGGAAATCGCGCGCGTTACCGTCGGCGGTGACATGTTGAGACGCCGGGCGGCAGCCGCGAAACCGGATTCCTCGGCGACCGCAACGAACACAGACATGGCCTGCAAGCGGTCCATCAATATTCCAATAAGCAAAATTATCAATTTCGAATTATGCGCGTTCCAGATGCGCGAGGAAAGCCACAAGTTCTGCTTCACCAACCACGCGCCACTGTCCACCGGCCACCACGGCTTCCCGGACAAACGCGCAAACAGGAGAACCAAAATGCCCAGGATCCAACCGATCGACCCGCAAAACACTGAAGGAAAAACCCGTCAGCTTCTCGACGGCATGCAAAACACCTTAGGGATGATCCCCAACATTATGCGGACACTGGCGAACGCGCCGGCCGCCCTCGATGCCTATACCGGTCTTATCAAAGCCCTCGAAGGCACCCGCTTCGACGGCCGCACCCGCGAGGCCATCGCACTCCTCACATCGGCTGAAAATGGTTGTGAATACTGCGCTGCAGCCCATACGGCACTCGGCAAAATGCACGGCCTTACCGAGGAAGAAACGCGCGACAACCTGCAAGGACGATCCTCTGATCCGGCTCGCGCCAGCGTCCTGAAATTCGCCCGCGCCGTGATTGAAAAACGCGGCTGGGTGGATGATCACGACGTCGATCAGGCGCGCCAGGCGGGCCTGGGTGATAGAGAGATCACCGAAATCGTCGCGACTGTCGCCGTCACCACATTTTCGACCTACTTCAACCACGTGGCGCAGACCGAAGTGGACTTTCCGCCTGTCAAACTGGACGCGCGCGAGGCCGCGTGAGGGGCGGGCTGAGCACCCATCACACAAACACCGGGAAAGGATCCAAAGCCCATGACCACTGCACGCATCCACGACAATGACGAGATCGCAAGCGTTCTGGAGCACTATGTCAACGGCGCCAGGACCGGACGGGGCGACGACATGAGACCGGCATTTCACGGCGATGCGACGATCTTCGGCTATATTGGCGCTGATCTGTTCGGCGGCCCCATCGAAAGGCTGTTTGAATGGAATGACGCGAACGGCGCGGCATCCGGGCTTGCCGCCCGCATCGTCAGCATCGATCTCGCCGGTACAACCGCCACGGCGCGCATCGAGATCGAAAACTGGACCGGCAACCGGTTCACCGATCTGTTCACCCTGCTCAAGGTCAACGGTCAATGGAAGATCATGAACAAGGTCTTCCATCTGCACGCCTGAGGCCCGGCGCCAATGTCACAAGGAGAAAAATGCCATGACTTCGTTTCCGATCCACACCGCGGACACAGCACCGGCAGAAAGCAAACCTCTGCTCGAGAGTGCCGGTAACCTGAGAGGCCGCATTCCAAATCTCTACGGCGTTCTGGCAGAAGCCCCGATCGCGGTCGAGGCCTACCTCATGTTCGCCGATCTGATGATGCGCTCAAGCTTCACACCCACTGAACGCCACGTGGTGTGGTTCACCCTCAACGCCTATCACGGGTGCCACTATTGCATGGCGGCGCACACCCTCATGGCGAAGGGCGAGAAGGTTCCAGACGAAGTCATCGACACCGCGCGCGCGGTACAACCTTATGAAGATCCAAAGCTGGAGGCGCTACGCGGCTTCACACTGAAGCTTGCCGACAGCCGGGGCCAGGTCTCGCCTGAAGAGGTCGACAGATTTCTTGCGGCGGGATACAGCCGGCAAAATGTGCTCGAAATCATTGTGGCGATCTCGCACAAGGTTTTGTCGAACTACACCAACCACATTACACACACACCGGTGGACGACGCATTCGAGCGTTATGTGTGGACCGCGCCTTCATCGACCACAGAGTGACGGTGAGCGAGCCTCAACCGGCCCTAGAACACTTCAGTGCAGGACTGTCGCCGAATACGCGCGCCCGCCCCTCACCCGAACTTCGCCAGGAAACGGATCACGCGGCCGATCCAGGGGTTGGTCAGGCTGGAGGCATAAAAGCCGTAGGCCGCCCGCTTGTTGACCTCGCCGTAGGTTGGATATGGCGCGATCATGTCGGTCATGGCCTTGATCTTGAGGCCCGATGAGACCGCCAGCGACCACGGGTGGATGAGTTCGCCCGCATTGGGCCCGACGATGCTGGCGCCCAGAATGCGGCCGCGTTTGGAGCAGATCACCTTGATGAGCCCGCCCGTCTTGCGCTCCGCCTGGGCGCGGTCGTTCTCCGCATAGGGCCAGCGCAGCACCGAGATTTTGCCGCGGCGCTCGCGCGCCTGGGCTTCGGTGAGGCCGATATGGGCAAGTTCCGGATCGGTGAAGGTGACCCACGGGATCTTGGAGGTGTCGACCTTGGCGGGCAGCCGGAACAGGGCATTCCGGATGACGATGCCGGCGTGATAGTTGGCCACATGGGTGAACTGGAAACCGCCGGCCACATCGCCGATGGCGTAGATCCTGGGGTTCGACGTGCGCAGGCCAGAGGTCACCTCGATGCCCTTGCGGGAATATTTGACGCCGGCGGCTTCAAGATTGAGGTCGCCGACATTGGGGATGCGCCCGGCAGCGACCAGTATGTGGCTGCCCGTCACGGACTGGCGGCCCTGTGCCGTCTCGATGGTGGCCGCCACCCCGCCGCGGCTTTTTTCCACCGACACCACCTTGGCGCCGGCATGGATGACGACACCGTCTTCCTCGACCTGGTCGAGCACGAAGCGGGTGAGCTCGGGATCATCCTTGCCCAGGGGCTCGAACATTTCCAGCACGGTCACCTTGGCCCCCAGGCGGCGGTGCGCCTGGGCCAGTTCCATGCCGATCGGCCCGCCGCCGAGAACGATGAGCGAGGTCGGCTGTTTCTTCAGATCGAAAACGGTTTCGTTGGTGAGATAGGGCACCTTGTTGAGGCCCGGCACCGGCGGCACCCCGGCGCTCGAGCCGGTGGCGATAATAAACCGGCGCGCCTTGATCTCGTTGTCGCCGGCGATCACGGTTTCCTTATCGGCGAACTCGCCGGCTGCCTCGATCACGGTGACGCCGAGCCCGGTGAAACGTTCAACGGAGTCATTCGGCGCGATCGCTGCGATCACCCCCTTGATGTGATCGTGGACCGCCTCGAAATCGACCTGGGGCTTGCGGTTGGCGATGCCGAATTTTTCACCCTGCCCCAGCACATGCGCCTGTTTGGCAGCGGCGATCATCGCCTTGGAGGGCACACAGCCATAATTGAGGCAATCGCCCCCCATTTTGCCCTTCTCGATCAGAACGACGCTGACGCCAAGCTGCGCTGCTGCTGCGGCCACCGACAGGCCGCCGGATCCGGCCCCGATGACGCAAAGATCGGGTGTATGCAAAGTCGGCATGTAATCCCCCAGGATATGATGTGACGAGAAGCTGGTGAGCATCCCCGCTGCGCCCGTGCACGCACCTTCATAAGTATCACAGGAATAATTGCAACCACACCCAAAGCTGCAAAGGCCGCCAGCCGGGAAAGGCTGAGCGGAACAGCAAAATTCCACGCCTACGGTGAGCCGGCGCCAAAAGAACCTGGCGCGGCGGGTAATTCAACAAAATCCGCATGAAACGCCCGCACTGCCAAGCTTTTAATGACGATGGCTAGGGTGCCAGACGCGTGGAGGGCTTGGCGTTGGTTCGCTCCCGTCCTGGGCACCGCGTCGGGTTCGACACCGTCGGTTGAGTTGAAAATTGTAACGTGCCAAAGATAACGTTCGTGCCGCGGGCTTGCAGCAACGGACCGGTGAGCAGTGGGAAATCCAATCAACAAGTACTATGACCTTGAGCGTTCTGCCGAGGCTGCAAGGAATGGAACACACAGAAATTTGGTGGGTGGGTTTTGGGACGAATTAGGTCTCTTGCAGTTCGACTTTGCCAAAAACCGCGGGCTGTCGCCGGATCATTACGTGCTTGATATCGGGTGTGGTTGCCTCCGTGGTGGCGTGCACTTCGTGCACTATCTGACACCCGGCCACTACTACGGCATCGACCTTTCCCAGGACCTTCTCGATGTTGGTTACGACGTGGAACTCTCCCGGCTCAAACTGCAGACGAAACTGCCACGAAAAAACCTTGCGTGTGACGCAGAGTTCGATGCCGGCCAATTCGGAGTGACCTTCGACATTGTCATTGCGGTTTCGTTGTTTACTCATCTGCCTTTCGAGCACGTGAGGTTGTGCCTGACAAAGTTGGCGAACGTCGTGCGGCAGGGAGGCATTATCTACGCAACGATCTTTCACTGTCCACATGACCATGACTGGTTGCAGCCGCTGGAACATTCGCCGGGATCAATGATTTCACATTCGAGCCGCGATCCGTACCACTACCGAACAGAAGATGTATCGCGCCTTGTCGCAGGATTGCCGTGGCGGGTGGACTTCATTGGTGACTGGCACCATCCCCGCGATCAGTCCATGATCATGTTCACCCGAACCGGCTCGTAGGACATGAAGGCAAACTCCGAGATAGCCCCCGGGGCCTTCATCATCCTCGGTATGCACCGGTGATCCTCCCCCTTTGAATTGGTCCACCCTATTGTTGAGCAAGAGGAGGACTGACTATGGCCAACAAGCGTCACAAACCCGAAGAGATTGTCACGAAGCTGCGCCAGGTCGATGTACTGGTTGGGCAAGGAATGGCGCGTGTTGATGCGATCCGGCAGGTGAGTATCACAGAGCAGACCTGCTACCGCTGGCGTAAGCAGAATGGCGGCATGGGGACCGGGCAGCTCAAGGAACTGAAGAAGCTGCAGAAGGAGAACGAGCAGCTCCGTCGCGCAGTCTCGGATCTGACGATCGATAAACAGATCCTGGCCGAGGCCGCACGGGGAAACTTCTAAGCCCCGCGCGTCGCCGCAGATGCATTGATCAAGTGCGTGACAAGCTGGGTGTCTCTGAACGCCGGGCCTGTCGCGTACTTGGTCAGCATCGCACCACACAGCGTCATGTGCCGAGGGGCAGAGAAGACGAAGAACGGCTCGTCGCTGACATGATCGAACTGGCCCGGCAATATGGTCGTTATGGCTACCGTCGTATCGCAGCTCTGCTCAAAGCCGCCGGCTGGCAGGTCAATGACAAGCGTGTGGAACGCCTATGGCGGCGTGAGGGGCTGAAGGTGCCGTACAAACAACCGAAAAGAGGCCGTTTATGGCTTGATGACGGTTCGTGCATTCGGCTGAGAGCAGAATACACAAACCACGTCTGGTCATACGACTTCGTGCATCACAGAACCGACGACGGGCGGGTGTTCCGGACATTGAACGTGGTGGACGGACACAGCCGGGAATGCCTGGCCATTCGGGTGAAGCGCAAGCTCAATTCCACCGATGTGATCGACGTTCTCACGGATCTGTTTATCCTGCGCGGCGTGCCCGGCTACATACGTTCAGATAATGGCCCGGAGTTCATTGCTGAGGCTGTTCGCGACTGGATCGCTGCGGTGGGAGTCAAGACGGCTTACATCCAACCCGGATCACCCTGGGAGAATGGATATGTCGAGAGCTTCAATGCCAGACTTCGAGACGAGCTCCTAAATGGAGAGATCTTCTATTCGCTGAGGGAAGCCCAGATCGTCATCGAGCAATGGCGCAAACACTACAATCCTGTTTCATAACACCCATCTGTCTATGCTGTTGATGTAAATAGGTTTTGTTGGTCTGGGCTTTGTCCCGTGGGGTGTTTGCGCTTGTTTCTTGCTCTTGCTGCGATGCTTTTACCCTCTAATCCTTCGATATCTGGGCGTTTGAAGAGCCATGGACCGTCCGGAAGTGGATGAAGGGCGTCGATTTCACCGGCAATGGCTGCCAGTCTAAGCGTCTTTGGGGTGATGTCGAGCAGTGCAGATGCCTTGGTAAGGTTTAACCAGGATTCGATACCGTTGGGAGCTGGGCAATATGCCGGAATTTTTCGATGCGATCGCAGGGAGCAAACCCGTTCCCGGGTCCAGCGATTACCATTGCCGGTGCGCAAACCGTTGCGGTTGAGAATGCCGGCAATCAGATCGTCATTTGCGATCAGCGTGAGCTGGCGGATGGCCTCGACTGTTTCAACAGGTGTGCTGTTGCGTTGCCCGCGCCGTTTGCGTGGCAGGCGCAGGTCGGTATGGACGCCGCCGATCCAGTGAATGACCAGAACGATCTCACCGGAACCATCGGCGGCTGTGGCATCAATGTCTGCGATCACTTCGTGAATGAGAGTGCGCACGATGCGCTTCTTGAGACGCGCATCTGTTGTCGGCGCATTCCAGACGGTTTGAAGGTTCTCAGCCAGCGTGGCGAAGGATATTGCTGTTGTGTTCTGGCTCGGAACAACGTCTGCATCATGGGTCGCAATTTTGTTCTCGATCTCCGCCTGCCGGGAAAGTGCTGTATTCCATCGCGCTTCCAATTCCCCGGCCACAAGTCGGTTGGCGGGGTCGGTGGCATCATATTGGCGGAAGGCTCGATCAACGGCATAGCGGGCAGCCTCCAGATCGCGCGACAAGGCCTCACGAACCTGGTCACGCCGGGTGGTTGCTTTGGCCTGTGCCTGTACAGCCGCTTCGACGGCACCGGGACCGACGACCTGCAGCAGCGCTTCTTCGATGGCGTCATCGACGCGCAGACCGCCAAAAGCAATGCACTTGGGCTCGCCATTATCAAGCTGGCCACGGCAGCAGGAGTAGCGCGGGATATTGTGCTTCGTGCCGGAGTAACGAGCCGACAGTTTACGTCCGCAGCGGCGACAGCGCACCAGGCCCGCCAGCAGAGCGTTACCGTGTTTGGGAGCGCCGTGGTGTTTGCTTGTGGGAACGTTATCGCTCACCATTTTGCGTATTGCCTCCGCGCGCTCCCAGTCCACATATCCCTCATGGGCTCCAGGTTTGAGTGCCAGCCACTCGCTTCGCGGTTTGTGCTCATTCTTCACCCGAATGCCGTTGCCGTCATAGTCGGTCACGGCTCTCGTTTTACCATAGGCATAGGCGCCGCCGTAGGCCGGATTGGTAATCATCCGGTGGATTGTCTGGTAATACGGCCTGCGCCAAACGGTCTGGCCGTCCTTGCGCTTTGCGGGCAGATCGAGCCCGTGTTCGAGGAACCATAACAGCGCCTGACGGGCACTGCCCAATTCCAGCACCTTGTCGAAGACCAATGTGATAGCCTCCTGCACCCGGCGGTCCGGGTCCTTCTCCAAGCGGTCGCCCGCCTTCACATACCCCACGGGGGCAGACACTATCAGTTCTCCGCGTTTGGCCTTCTCGTAACGCGCAGCCAGCGAACGCTGGCGCAGAAGATCGAGTTCGTATTCATTCAACGATCCCTTCAGTCCCAGCAGAAGGCGATCATTGCTTTGGCGCGGAGCATAGACCGCCTCCTGATCCACCAACACGGTATCGACCACCCGGCACATCTCGATCAGCTGCTGCCAGTCACGGCTGTTGCGGGCGAACCGGGATACCTCTCGTGCCGCCACAGCGCCGACTTTGCCGAGACAGACCTCGGCTACCATGCGATCGAACCCAGCACGCTCCGCGCTGCCCGATGCCGAGCGGCCAAGATCGTCATCAATTGTCTCGATCTGCGTCCAGCCCAACTGATCCAGCCGATCCCGCATCGCATATTGCAGCGCGCTGCTCTCCCGATTGTGCAAAACCTGATGAACGGATGACTGGCGCACATACACGATAGCCTTGCGCTCCAGATGATGGCGTTCGATCTTCTCAGACATCATCGTTCTCCTTGCTCAGGAGTGGATCGACAACTGCCCCGCCGGATTCGTTCCTTTCCCCGTGGCCGTGTTCCATCAGCAGTTGCACCACGAGCGAGGTCACTGCGTTGCGCGTTTGGCACGGCAGGTTCTGCCATTGCGGGGTCTGCAACAGACACATTCTTTCCGGCGGACCGAACAGCTCGAACTGATCCGGTTTTGTGTGACGGCGGTGCATCGACATCTCCTTGATTCTGATCGCAAGACACTAACTCTGCGCTCAAATCAGGATCGGCCGAAGGTAGATGGTGGTCCGAGGTGCCTGAGTTCGCCACTTCGCCCAACAATAACTGCAGCGCAGATAACGCCGTTAAATCGACTTCAGGAGAAGGCCGGTGACGGATCAAAGCACACGCCATTCGATCAAACATCCACAACGGCACCTCAAGTGGAAGGATTGGCACATCGCCAGTCGGAATGCATCGTGCGACCGAAATGCCCAGCTTCTCGACTACACGGTCAATGCAAACATCGCGTCCTGCCCATGGGTGGTAGTCGTACAGAACTCTGCGCTCGGTGGTATTGTGGGTGTTCGGTAACTGAGTTGTACAA
>JAJFHM010000113.1 GCA_021775625.1 Hyphomicrobiales bacterium
GTGGCGCAAGACCAACCCGATGCCGAATTTCCGCGGCCGCCGCTTTACCAACGCCCATGAGACCATGATCTGGGCCATGCGCAGTGCGGACCAGAAGACCTATACGTTCAACTATGATGCGCTCAAGGCGATGAATGACGACCTGCAGATGCGTTCCGACTGGCTGCTGCCGATCTGCAACGGCGGCGAGCGGATCAAGAACAAGAAGGGCGAAAAGGCGCATCCCACGCAAAAGCCGGAGTCCCTGCTTTACCGGGTGATGCTCGCGTCCTCCAATCCGGGAGACGTGGTGCTCGACCCGTTCTTCGGCACCGGCACAACCGGCGCGGTAGCCAAGAAGCTGGGGCGTCACTGGATCGGCATCGAGCGCGAGGACGACTACATCCGGGTGGCGCGCGAACGCATCAAGATGATCGACCCGTCGGATCCGAAAACACTGGAAGTCTCCAAGAGCAAGCGGGCGGAACCCCGCGTCCCGTTCGGCACCATCGTGGAGCGCGGGCTTTTGGAACCGGGCACGACGCTTTACGATCCGGCACAGCGGCACAGTGCCCGGGTGCGGGCGGACGGCACGCTGGTCTGCAAGGATGCGACTGGCTCGATCCACAAGATCGGCGCCCATGTGCAGGGGCTTGATGCCTGCAATGGCTGGACGTTCTGGCACTTCAAGCGGCGCGGATCGCTGCACCCCATCGACCTTTTGCGCCAGCAGGTGCGTTCCGAGATGCAATAGCGCAACTTGCCCACGAGAATTCGCTCGCGGGGGGTCCGCAAGTCAGATAGCTTTGCCGCGCTCAATCAGGCGCCAGGGATCATCTGACCGACATGAATACATCCGGACTTTCCGTAGCCGCCAGAGGCTGGCTCATCATTTTCGTCGGCGGTGTCGCCTGGGGAGTCACCATCGCGCTGGCAAAAATCGTCACCGCCGATGGTGCGCATCCGCTGGGTATTGCGCTGTGGCAGGGTATCCTCGGGGGCGCAACCGTTCTGGCCTACACCTTCGCCAGGAAAATCATGCCGCCACTCGACCGGGCGCATATTGAATTTTACATCGTCTGCGGCCTGTTCGGCACCGCTCTGCCCGGCAGCCTGTTCTTCTATGCGGCGGACCATTTGCCCGCAGGCGTCATGGCGATCGTGATTGCCATCATCCCGATGATGTCTTTCGCGATCGCCGCAGCGCTGGGGATCGACAGGATCTCCGCGTTCAGATTGCTGGGGGTTGCCCTGGGACTGGCCGCTATCGTGATGATGATTGCACCTGAAACCAGTCTGCCGGAACCCGGTCTGGTGCCGTGGCTGCTGCTTGTTGTCGCGGCTTCGCTCAGCTACGCCATCGAAAACAACTACATCGCGATCAGGATTCCACCCGAAACGCACCCCATTACATTGTTGTGTGGAATGTTTGTTGCGGCTGGGATCATGATGGCGCCCATTGTTGCCGCAACCGGGACTTTCGTTCCCTTCACATCATTGCTTGGAACGGTGGAACTCGGCATCATCGCCATGACGGCCATCAACGTGTTCTGCTATGGCATGTTCATCCATCTGATTTCCTTGACCGGCCCTGTCTTCGCCAGCCAGATGGCCTATGCGGTGACCATTTCAGGCGTGATATGGGGTATTGTTATTTTTGGCGAAGAACATTCGCCCTGGATCTGGGGCGCCCTGATCGTCATGCTGGCCGGCCTGGCCCTGGTCAAACCGGTGAACGATCAAGAAGCTGTTGCGAAAGCCTGACAGTCCATGTCCAGCCGCCGCCCTACTCTGCTCTGCCGATCCTGGCTGTTCGTCAACGGCGCCGACGAAGCAGCCCTTGCTGCGGCACCCCAAAGCGGGGCGGACATATTGCTGCAGGAACTGGAGGACTTCACGCCGCCAGCGCTGAGGCCGAAGGCGCGGGAAATCTCAGCGGACGTTTTTGGTGCATGGCGTGAAGCGGGCGTTGTGGTCGGTGTCAGGGTCAACCCGCTGGACGGTGACGGCATGGACGATCTGGTTGACGTCATGCGCGGTGCGCCGGACATCGTCGCCCTGCCCAAGGTCGCGGAGCCGGAGCATGTGGGCAAGCTTGCAGACGAAGTGACCAGGCTCGAACGCGAATATGGCATCCCGGAGGGCAGCACAGAGTTGTGGCCCAATATTGAACTGGCGCGGGGCCTGGTTCAGACCGGCGAGATTGCGCGGGTCAGCAGCCGTGCCAAAGCGTTCGGCCTGGCGTCAGAGGACATGGCGGCGGATCTTGGCGCAGAACGCGCGAGCGATGGCGCCGAACTGGTCTATGTACGCCAGCGCTTTTTGGTCGAATGCGTGGCCGCCGGTGTGATGGCTGTGGACTGCCCCTATACCTGGGTCGATGGGGAAGGGGCTGAGCGCGACACCAGATGGGCACGGCGGCTGGGCTACAAAGCCAAGAGCTGCGTTGCCCACTCCCATGCGGGCGTGATCAACCGGGCACTCACTCCGTCCGATGACGAAGTGGCGCAGGCACGCAGGATCGTTTCCACATTCGAAGATGCACAGGCACGCGGCGAAGGCCGGGTCGAGCTCGACGGCTCGCTCATCGAGACACCGACCTACACGACGGCGAAAAGAGTGTTGCAGCGGGCGGACGCGCTCAGCGGGGCCTGACGCTGCTTTCGCCCTCCGCTGCAAGAGCCAGGCCGATGACTTTCTTCATCACGCTGGGCAGGGCTTCTTCATGCAGCGCGCCGCGCGCCACCCATTTCGCAGTGGCCGGGGCCGGCTCAGTGGCGGGCGCAACCGTCGACCAGACCTCAAGTTCCAGATGAAAATGCGTGAAGGTGTGGCGCACCGTGCCGGCAAGCTTGCGCCACCTGGCGCGCACCGGTGCGGCATCAGCGGGATTTTCGGGCACACCGGCCTCCGACCACTCGGTTGACGGGATCTCGCTCATCCCGCCCAACAGGCCGCTTTCCGGGCGGCGGCGGACCAGCACGGTGCCGTCACCGCGCTCAATCCAGAAGGCCACGCCGTACCGCGTCGGTTTGGCGGCCTTGGGACGCTTGTAGGGAAGCACATCCTGCAGGCCCTGCGCACGGCCGTTGCACATTTCGATCCACGGGCAGATCAGACAGTTGGCCTTGCGGGGCGCGCAAATGGTGGCGCCCAGGTCCATCATCGCCTGCGCAAAGTCACCGCAGCGGGTCTTGGGCACCAGCCGGACAGCCCGTTCTGCGATCTCCGGCTTGGCGTCCGGCAAGGGCGTTGTGAGCGCGTATACGCGGGAGACGACCCGTTCCACATTGCCATCAACCGCCGCCTCACGGGCGCCAAAGGCGATGGCAGCGATGGCAGATGCCGTATAGGGCCCGATCCCCGGCAACGTCATAAGCTCGGCTTTGGTGTCCGGGAAGACGCCGCCGTGGTCGCCTGCAATGGCCTGTGCACATTTGTGCAGGTTGCGCGCCCTTGCATAATAGCCAAGCCCCGCCCACGCCTTGAGGACATCGTCGAGATCCGATGCCGCAAGATCGGCCACCGCCGGCCACAGTGCCGTGAACTTCGCAAAGTATGGTTTTACCGCCTGAACCGTGGTTTGCTGCAGCATGATTTCGCTGAGCCAGACCCGGTAGGGGTCGGATGGTTCACCGCCGCGAGCGCGCCAGGGCAAGTGCCTGGCATGCGCGTCGTACCAGACCAGCAAAGCCGCCGCCATTTCACGGGGCCTTGCAGTTCCGGTTGGCGGTTCAGTGGGCGCAGTCATTTTGATGGCAGCCGCATCGCTCGGCATTTATAGTGGAAACTTGGGTAACCGGACGGTGGTTCAGGCCGGGTTCAGAAACAATCGTTTACGCTCGCAAGGTCATATGGCAACGCATCTGCATAAACACATTCGCAGCGTCACGCGCAAGTCGTTCGAGCGCTATGGCTTTGCCTATGCGGAGATATTGTCGCGCTGGCGCGAAATTGTCGGCAGCGAGTTTGCGGCCTTCAGCGCACCTGAACGCATACGCTGGCCGCGGACGCAAGCTGTGCATCCTGCAAACAGCCGGCGCAAACTGGGCGGCACCCTGGTGATCAGGGTCACAGACGGGCGCGCCGTTGAGTTGCAACATGAAACGTCCCGGATAATCGACCGGGTGAACACCTATTACGGCTACGAAGCCGTCACCGCGGTGAACATCATACAGGGCCCCTTGCCCAGACAGCAACCGCAGGACCCGGAACGGCCTGCACTCAGCCCGGAGAAAGAACAGAAGCTCGAAGCCACCGTGGATCACATAGAAAACGATGACCTCCGCGCCGCTTTGGTGCGCCTGGGGCGCGGGGCCTTGAGCAAAAAGAGCAAAGATCGTGGGGTGTAAAAACCTGTTGGCACCTTTGAGCGAAACCAACTTCTGTCTTGTCCAAATCACTCAACATTTAGTAGGTAGGGTATTGAAATGAAACTAAATCGCCGCACATTTTCCCTTGGAGTCGCCGTTGCCGGACTTGCCGCGACGGCAGGCGCCGTCGGCTGGCCGGGTCAGGCTCATGCTGGAGTGGATCAGGAAGAACTCATGCAGCCTGGTCCGCTGGGCGAAAAGTTCGTCGGCTCGGCCGATGCCCCAGTGACCATCATTGAGTATGCCTCGATGACCTGTCCGCACTGCGCCTCCTTCCACATCAACACCTATCCGAAGTTGAAGGAAAAATATCTCGACACCGGCAAGGCGCGTCTGATTTTCCGGGAGTTCCCCTTTGACGACCGGGCGCTTGCCGCATTCATGCTGGCGCGCTGTGCGGGCGAGGGAAAGTATTTCCCGATGATCGACGTGTTGTTCGAACAGCAGGCCGCGTGGGCGCAGAGCGACCAGCCGGCAAAGGAATTGTTCAAGATTTCCCGCCTCGCGGGCTTTACCGAAGAAAGCTTCAATGCCTGCCTGTCAAATCAGGATATTGCCAAAGGCGTACATGCTGTTAAAGAACGCGCCTCGATGAAATTCGGTGTCCGGTCGACGCCGATGTTCTTCATCAACGGCGAGCCC
>JAJFHM010000114.1 GCA_021775625.1 Hyphomicrobiales bacterium
TTAAGTCCCGCTCGGTTTCTTGCTCAGCTTTTTCACGAACGCGAACATGGCCTTCATATTGTCCCACAGCTCCACCTTCACCCCGTGGCGGCGCATGATGATGTATTGCTGGACGATCGACAGGAAGTTGTTCCACGCCCAGTAAATGATCAGGCCGGCCGGGAAAGTGGCGAGCAGGAAGGTGAAGAACAGCGGCATCCAGTTGAAGATCATCGCCTGGGTCGGGTCCGGCGGCGGCGGGTTGAGGCGCATCTGGATGAACATGGTGATGCCCATCAGGATCGGCCAGATGCCGATCATCAGGAATGACGGCGGCGCCCACGGGATCAGGCCGAACAGGTTGAACAACGATGTGGGATCGGGTGCCGAGAGATCCTGGATCCAGCCGAAGAATGGCGCGTGGCGCATTTCGATGGTGCCGAACAACACCTTGTAGAGCGCGAAGAAGACCGGGATCTGGATCATGATCGGCCAGCAGCCCGACATCGGGTTGACCTTCTCCTTCTTGTACAGCTCCATCATCTCCTGCTGCATCTTCTGGCGGTCGTCGGGATAGCGCTCGCGCAGCTTGGTGACTTCCGGCTGCAGCTTTTTCATCTTGCTCATCGAGGCGTAGGACTTGTTCGCCAGCGGCAGGAAGATCAGCTTGATGAGCACCGTGACGGCGAGGATGGCGAGGCCGAAATTGCCGACCAGCTTGTAGAAGAAGTCGATCACCTGGAACAACGGTTTGGTGATGAAGTAAAACCAGCCCCAGTCGATCAGCAATTCGAAATTGGCGATGCCGAATTTTTCCTGATAGGCATCGATGGTCGACACCACCTTGGTGCCGGCGAACAGGCGGTTGGTGGTCTTGGTGATCGAGCCGGGCGCGATTTCAACCGCGTTGCGCGACAGGAAATCGGTCTGATAGACGGGCTGCTCGTTGCTGCCGTGGTTGCCGAAACGGCCAAGAAACGGCGATGACTGATTAGGGATCAGGGTCACTGCCCAATATTTATCGGTTATGCCCAGCCATCCGTTGGGCGTCTCATGCGACTGGATCTTGTCTTCGTCTTCGAGGTCATCGTAATCGACCTCGAGCAGACCTTCCTCGCCGAGCACCCCGATCAGGCCTTCATGCAGGATGTAGAACCCGGCGATGTCCGGTTTGCCGTGCCGCGAGACCAGGCCGAAGGAGTGCAGCAGCACCGTACCGGAGGTCCTGTTCTCGACCGCATCATCGACGGTGAAGAGGTAATTGTCGTCCACCGAAATGGTGCGCTTGAAGATCAGGCCACCGCCATTGTCCCAGGTCAGCGTCAACGGCGCATCGGGCGTCAGCTCCGCCCCGGCCCGCGCCGACCACACGGTCTTGCTGCCGGGCACGGCGGTCTTTGCCCCTTTCGCCGCAACCCAGCCGAAGGAGGCATAAAACGCATTGCGGCTGCCGGACGGCGACAGCAAGGTGATCAGCGGGCTGTCCGGATCGACGGTCTCGCGGTAGCCGATCAACAGGAGATCATCGATGCGCGCGCCGGTGAGGTTGACCGAGCCTGAAAGCTTCGGCGTCCTGATCGGCACCCGCGAGCTTGCCGCCAGCACCGTGTCGCGGTTTCCAACCGTCGGCACTGCCGCATCGGCAACGCCCGGCACCGACGAGGGGTTTCCCTTGGGTTGTGGAATGCTGGTGCCGTCGGGATTGGTCTGGGTTTGCTGCTCAACCGTCTGCTGCCGCGCTTGTTCCTTCTCGACCGTTGGCAGCCCGACAAACACCTGCCACATAACCAGCACCACCGCACACAGCGCAATGGCCAGCATAAACTCCCGATTCTCGCCGCCGCCCATGCCTCAGATCCCGCCCTGTGCCTTGTGAACTTTTGTCAATGCGGTCATGAGATCCTCTTCCAGCGCGCGAAATGCCCGGTCCAGCGTCGCGCGCCGCCCGATCACCACATAGTCATAACCGGCCCGTGCGCAGGCTTCCATGTTCAAACGCACCGCCTCGCGCAGCCGGCGTTTCACTCTGTTGCGCTCCGGCGCATTGCCGATGCGCTTGGTCACCGTGAAGCCAACCCGCGGCGCGTCATCGTCGCCACGCGACCGCGCCTGCAGCACCAGTCCCCTGGCGGCCCACTTCGCGGCCCTGGCCGCCTTCAAGAATTCCGATCGCTTTTTGAGGCGCTCCATGGCGAACACCCGTCAGTCGCTGAAGGGAGAATGCGTCAGGCACTCAGGCGGAAAGGCGCTTGCGCCCGCGCGCCCGGCGTCGAGCCAGCACACGCAGGCCGCCCTTGGTGGCTTTACGTGCCCGAAATCCGTGCCGGCGCTTGCGCACAAGATTGCTCGGTTGAAATGTCCGTTTCACTGTCGTCTCCGGGTTCAATGCGTTTTCGGACGGTTCGAACGGTGCTTTTCAGCCATCCGGCCGACCCATGCGCCGACCAGCAAATCCCAAGCTGATGCGGCGGTCCATATAAGTCGTGCGGGCTTATAGGATCAACCGCGCTACAAGTCAACGAAACCGCGCCATTTTTGCAAATGAAGTTTGGCCGCATTTCACAATCGTGTCACGCTGTCTGACAGGCGATCAATTTCACTTGATATGGGATGTTCCGGGTACGCCGCATCGCCATAATGGTGTAGGGCCTGTTGAGTATCGCAAACAAGGAGCGCGCACCGCGTATGGCTCGCGCAGCACATCAGATGGACGTCATCCCGCTCAGGCCCCCGAAGGCCGCGTGGCGGAAATGTGTTCTGATGGTTTTAACGGCAGTATTCGGGCTTTTTCTCCTGGCGCCCGCAGCCCATGCGGCAGCGCTGGACGAGATCTTTTCAAAGGCCGACCCCTTATCGACGAAAACCGTGGATCATACGCCCTGGGACCGGTTGCTGGCAGCCTATATCCGTCCGGGTCCGGACGATGTGAACCTGTTTACCTATGGTGCTGTGAGCGCGCAGGATAAAACCGCCCTGAAATCCTACATTTCAGCGCTTGAGGGCGTGAAGGTATCGAGCCTCGCCCGGCCTGAGCAACTGGCCTACTGGATCAATCTCTACAACGCGGTGACGATTGACGTGGTCCTGGACAACTATCCGGTCACATCGATCCGCGAGATCAAGTCGGGTGTGTTTTCCTCCGGCCCGTGGAGCAAGGAACAGGTCACGGTCGATGGCCATGAACTCTCTCTCGACGACATCGAACACGAAATCCTGCGCCCGATCTGGCAGACCAGGCTGATCCATTACGGCGTCAACTGCGCCTCCATCGGCTGCCCCAACCTGGCGCCGCGCGCCTATACCGGCAAGAACGCGCAAGCCCAGCTGGAGCAGGGGGCTGCCGATTACATCAACAGCCCGCGCGGCGTGCGCATCGATGACGGCCGCATCGTCGCCTCCAAATTGTTCAAATGGTATGACGATGACTTCGGATCCGAGGCCGACCTGATCGCGCATCTGAAAAAATACGCCAAGCCCGGCCTGCGCGCAAAACTCGAGGGCAGGACCGAAATTTACGATTATGACTATGACTGGACGCTGAACGCCCCGCGCTAAGACATTGCGCGATGTTGAACAGTGGCCTGATCAAGACCGAAAAGAGGGGAAGATGACCGACACCGACCAGAACGACACCGGCCAGACCTCATCGCCTCTGAAAAAGTTTCTGCCCCTGGCGGTCCTCGGCGCGGTCATCGCCCTGGTCTTCGCCATGGGCTGGCACAAATATCTTTCCCTGTCCCAGATCGCTGAAAACCGCGAAGCCCTGCAAAGCTTCGTCACCGCAAACTACGCCCTCGCCATTTTGGCCTATATGGGGGTCTACATCGTCATCGTCGCCCTCTCGCTGCCGGGCGGGGCGTTGTTGACCATCACCGGCGGCTTCCTGTTCGGCTGGCTTGTGGGCGGCATCTCCACCGTCATCGGCGCCACCATCGGCGCCACTGTCCTGTTTCTCATTGCCAAGACCTCGCTCGGCGAAACCCTTGCCGCCAGGGCCGGGCCCTGGATGGCAAAGCTTTCCGAAGGCTTCCAGAACGATGCCATGAACTATCTTTTGTTCCTGCGCCTGGTGCCGGCCTTCCCGTTCTGGCTGGTCAACCTGGCGCCGGCGCTGCTCAATGTGCCCCTGACCACGTTCGTTATCGCCACCTTCATCGGCATCATCCCCGGCACCATCGCCTTCGCCTTCCTTGGCGCCGGTCTCGACAGCATCATCGACAAGCAGCGCGAGGTCTATCAGGCCTGCCTCAATGCCAAGGGCGCCGACGGCGGCTGCGCCTTCTCCATCGACCCCGGATCCTTGTTGACGAAAGAGCTCCTGATCGCCTTCGCAGCATTGGGTGTGGTGGCCATCATTCCGGTGATCCTGAAGAAGCTGCGGGCGCGGCGCAGCGGGGACGCGCGGTAGCCGGGACGCGATGCCTTAATCCACGTGGCCGGCATTGATTGAATGGTCATGAGATGCCCGGTTACGGTGGTACTTTCACCGTCGATTTGACAAGCCGGACAAGGCAATTCATGGCCCACTGCGGACATTCGGGGGCAGCTTCGGCCTTCGGCGAACTTCCACTGTTGGCACCCGCTAACGGACCAATGGCTGGATGGTAATCGTGTTCCGTTATCTGCCCCAGTGTCAACCTTCGTTCACTCGTCCTGTTCAGACCCCATATTGCCATCGAGAGCCCAAATTACTAATCTGATCTTCAGAACGGACGCCCATCCGTGGAATGGCGTATAATTCTGAGGGTCTCTGACTGCGGCTATGACCAATCTCCTGGTTAAGACATTGCTACTGTCGGCGTATTTCTGTCTCGCTATAGTTCCTTGCATCGAAGCGGCCGAACGCGACAGAATTGCCGAGGTTCTGGAGATCAGAGAAGGAGCGGTCGTTGCTGACGTTGGGGCAGGAAAGGGGCAGTGGTCGGTTGACTTGGCGCGACGCGTCGGCGTGACGGGCCGGGTCTATTCCAGCGAAGTTGATCCGCAACGCCTTAGAGACATTGCGCGGGCTGTTGCCGATGCTGAACTGGAGAACGTCACGGTGATCGAAGGCACCGCCACCAGCGCCAACTTGCCGGAGCAGTGCTGTGATGCAATCTTGCTTCGGCGCGTCTACCACCACTATACGGATCCGAATGCAATGGGCCGAAGCATGTTCGCGGCGTTGCGTCCGGGGGGCTTGGTCCTGGTCATCGATTTCGCACCTGGAACGCTTGGTAGCTCTGCGCGCACCCTACCTGGCGTTCCGGAGAAGCGCGGCGGCCACGGAACACCCGTGGATCAACTGATTGAGGAAATGACTGAGAACAACTTCGAGCTTGCGCGCCGTTTCGAAGATTGGCGGGATGACGACTACGCAATGCTGTTCCGCCGCCCGGAGTGATCTGGGATTTTGCTCGTGTTGCAATGACCGGTTGAGCTGGCAAGGGCAAGGCGATTCATGAACCCAAGCAGACTCTCCGGCAAAACGCAAGGCGGCCCTGAAGGACCGCTCTCCTGGTCTTACTTGAAGAAGGCTACGCCGCTGCCATCCGCTTCCTGCGCCAGCCGATCAGACCCAGCAGGCCAAGGCCCCCTGCAAAAAGCGGGAGGGCAGCCGGGAGCGGTACTGCATTCAGCTGGGTCCCCACTCCTTGGAAGTTGATCGAGTCGGAGAAGGTCTTACCGGTTTCGATCGGTATGACAAAATTGATCACGTACGTGAGGGTCAATTGTTTAAAACCGACCGACAAAGGGTCAAAATCTATTTCGAAGTCGCAAACACCGCCCCCGGGAGACTCACAGGCAAATAGTGTCTGGGAATAGATGAAATGAGCCAAGTCACCACTAAAATCGAAGCTGGCGGATACAACTGACTCACCGGCTTCCACCATTGTTGCGAGATCAAAAAACGAGGGAACAGGGGGCGATCCAACCCCGACGTTACCGAAATGCACGGTCCCAATATTAGTCGCAATTGTCGCTGCTCGCGTGATTGGCGCTGCAGAAATCAACACAAGAAAAGTTGTGATGAGTAGTGCCTTGGTGTGACGCGGCATCATCAGTAGCTCCCTCTAGACATTGCTATTGGCTGCGGGTTCAACGGTTGGAACTCACACAAATTCCAGCGCTTATCTGAGCTTCCCTTCAGACCCACGGCACCACAATTATTTTGCATCCAAAGCAGGCCCGGACGCTGCGACAGCGCTGATTTTTTCAGCCGAAGCGCGAGAGGCACGATTGCGTTGCAGCACCAAGAATGCGGCTGGATGTGTTGCAGGTCGAAAGGGTCGATTAACTCAATTTTAGCATACATCGCATACCCTCGGGACGTCGAGTGTGAGGCCACGCCAGGATCGGGTGATCCATTCGTGCAAGGTCAAACCGG
>JAJFHM010000115.1 GCA_021775625.1 Hyphomicrobiales bacterium
GCCTGCCACCAGAATTGCCATGGTGACCAGCCGGACCCGCAGGTTCGGGCGTCCAAGGTCGACCGCGTCGGTTCGGGCTTCGCGCGCTACCTTGGTGAACTCCTCGGCAACTTCGCAGAGGCCGCTGCCGGGAAACCGCTCGCAGATCCGCCGCGCCAGGGCATCGACGGTCGCAATGATCTTGTCTGCATCGAGCGTCTTTTGCATGATCCTTAGCCCGCGCCCATCAATATTCTGGTGCAAAAGCTAGCGGAAATTCGTTAACGGGAGGCTTTCGCGACGCCACGCCAGTCGCATCGTCCTGTCCGCAAGATACTTCACCGAACCATCGCTGTGTTTTCATGTGGGGCCGGTCTGACTATAGTTCGCAGCAATGGAAATGAAGGACCGGGCAAATCGCAGTCGCGTCAAGGAGCGGCCGTGAACGGGAGGGGATGAAAATGAACAGCCGTGCGAAAGACGCATCGACGCCGATGGCGAACATTCGTGTGCTTAATCTCGGGACACAATGGCCGGGCAGGCTTGCCGCCATGATGCTGGCCGACCAGGGCGCCGACGTGGTTGAAATTGTCCGTCCCGGGCGCGAGAAACACACGGTCGACCCCCTTCTCGACCGCGGCAAGCGCCTGTGGGAAGCCGACCTCAAGGACGACGACGCCCTGCAGCAGTGCCGCAACATGGCCATCGGGGCCGACATCGTGCTTGAGAACATGCGTCCCGGTGCGGCCGCTGCCCTTGGGCTGGACTACGGCTCCCTCGATGGTGCCCACCACGGACTGGTCTATGTCTCAATGCCGGGTTTCGCAGAAGGCGACCCCCGGCGCGACACGGCCGCCTGGGAAGGTGTGATCGATGCTTCAACCGGGGTTTACACCAACATTTCACCGCTGGGACCCCTGTTGGGCGGCGACCCGGTCTATTCAGCCATTCCCATGGCGTCTGCCTATGGCGGGGTTCTGGCCGCCCTGGCCGCATCTCTCGGGCTCTATGGACGCCAGCAAACCGGGCGCGGACAGAGTTTTGAGGTGCCGCTTGCCGACGCGGTGATGTCGGCCATGGCGCTGCTCATCTGCAAGATCGAGGGGCAGCCCTCGCGCTACAATTTCCCCACCATCGACAATGCGGTGCTCGACCTGGTCATGCCGACATTGCGGGACCTGCGCGGCCACATGAACGATGACCATGTGGCGCAGATTGCCGAATTCGTGCGCGGCCATGCCAACCCGACGATCAATTTCTACGACTGCGCCGATGGACGCGTGCTGTTCGTGTGTGCACCGGATCACGTTTACCAGAACCGCGCCTTTCTTCAGGTGCTGGGGGTCTATGACAGGGTGATCGCGGAAGGCATGGTGTCGGAGACGCCCTATAAGGAAAGTGACGCCGGCAACAATGTCAACAAGGGTGCAACCCTGACGCCTGCCTGGCGCAAGCGGCTTATCGAACTGATCTCGGCGGCGGCCCTGACCAAACCCGCAAAGGAGTGGGAAGCGTTGATGCGGGATGCCAATGTGCCCGCCTCCATGGTGCAGACCACGACCGAATGGCTGGCCGACCCGGTGCATTTCGAGGCCGGTGTGACCACCGACATCGAAGACCCCGAACGGGGCACGGTCAGGCAGAGCGGGCGCTATCTTTCGATCCTCGGCGACGGCGTCACCTCGCCGGATCTCAAGGCCGGCGAGACGGTCAGCGGAACCGTCGAGTGGAAGGCGCCGGCACTGAAACGGCCATCCGCGCAGTCTGCCCTTTCGGGTGGCTTGCTGGACGGCATCAAGGTGCTGGATTTTTCAAACATCGTGGCCGGCCCGGCGGCAGGCCGCACGCTTGCTGAACATGGCGCCGATGTGGTCCGCATCGACCCGCCCGCTCCGCAGGCCGGCCCTTTCGCCACCATGTGGTTCGGGGTGGATGTCAATCAGGGCAAACGCGCCATTGTGCTCGACCTCAAGTCAGAAAACGGCAAGGCAACCCTGGAGCGCCTGGTCAAACAATCCGACGTGGTGCTGCATAACTTTCTTGACCGGTCGGCGATCTTGCTCGGCATTTCCCACGATCAGCTCAAGGCCATCAATCCGGAGATCATCTCGTGCCAGATCAGCGCCTGGGCGGGTTCCGCCAAGGGCGCCTATGACAACGATCCGTCGTTCGATCCGGTGTTGCAGTCCGCAACCGGCATCATGGCGCGTTACGGTGGCAGTGAAAAACGGCCCGTCATGCACGCCATTGCCTCATGCGTCGATTACATCACCGGGTACTCCGCGGCCCTCGGCATCACGCAGGCGCTGATGGCCCGCGCGCAGGGCAAGGGGGGCGCTTACGTGAAGACGTCTCTCGCCATGGCCGCGCAACTGGTGCAGTTCCCGCACATGGTATCGTTCAAGGGTGCAGGGCCCGGCAAGGAACCTGCCGGCCAGGGCGCCCGCGGCGAGAGCGCCGAACAGCATCTTTACGAACTGGTCGACGGCTGGACGTTCATTGGCTGCCGCCATGGGGACGGCGCACAACTGGCCAGGGCGCTCGGCGCGAAGCAAGCCACTGTGGAGGCGATTGCCGCGGCGGTGAAGCCGTTGCGGATGACAGATGTCGAGCGACGTCTCGCAGATGTGCCAGGCGCCGGTGCCGCACCGGTAAAATCTCTGGCGGAGATCCGGGAAGACCGCACCGTGGAAGGTACAGAGCGGATGTCCAACTGGATGAGCAGCGGCTCCTTCCGCCTGTTCCGGGGACCGCATCCATCCGGCCACACCACCACGCTGCCCATGCCCACATGGATCAGGCCGGAAAGCTCCGAAGTGCGCCACCTGCAGGGCGCACCCCTGCCCGGCGCGCATACGATCGAAGTGCTGGCAGAGGCCGGGCATTCGGCGGATGAAATTGATGGCCTGGTTGACAGTGGCACCGCGCATCACGGCTGGCGGATCCTGCCGAGGTACTTGCCGAATTAGGCGCTTGCGGCTCGCATCAGGACGTCAACCGCGCAGACGTCATTTGGCAGAACGAGCAGCGGGTTGATCTCTATTTCTTCGAGCGCCGCAGAATTGGCGACGGCATAGGCGGCCAGTCGGTGCAACACACCGACAACCTGCTCGCGATTGCCGCCTGCCTTTTGCCGGAACCCGTCAATCAGGCGCGAAACCTTGAGACGATCAAGAGCAGCTTCGATTTCCACCTCGCGCGCGGGCAGGAGAACGGTTACCGCGTCATCGATCAATTCCACCAACACACCGCCAGAGGCAATGGTCATGGCCTGGCCGAACTGCGGATCTGTTCTGACGCTGACGAGAAGTTCCGCGACCGGTTTATCGACCATCCGTTCGACAAGATATCTATCGGTTCCCGCATCACGATCGTAGGCGTCGACGTCACGTTTCATCTGCGCAACCGCCGCTTCGAGCTGTTCGCCGCTTTGCAGACCCAGCGCCACTGCACCGGCTTCGGTTTTGTGCGGCAGGTTTACACTTATCATCTTGACCGCAACCGGGAAGCCGAGCCCTTCAGCTGCTGAAACCGCCTCCCCGGCGCACGCCACCACGCCGCTTGGGACGGGGATGCCGGCCGCCGCCAGGCGCGCCTTTCCTTCGGCTTCGTCGAGCAAGCCAGATTTGCCCGATGGCCCGGGCAACAGGGGCAAAGGTTCAGGTGGCACCTCAAGAATTGCCTCGCGCCGCTCGCCAAACCAGCAGGCCGCCCGGATCGCATCCAGCGTCTCGGTGATCCCCTGCATGGGAGCAACGCCGTTAGCGATCAACATCTCGCGGGTTTCGGCATCGATGTTTTCAGGCAGCGTGCTGCACACGGCCGCCGGAAGCCCGGCTCCCCGTGTTGCGGCAATGAAACTCTCAGCATCGTTGAGATAGTGCTGTTTGCTCTCGTCGAGCCCCGGAGCCGGGTAATCCTGGACGATGACCGAAGCGTCATACTCATCGCCCAGCATGGCATGAAATACCGGTTCGGTTTTCTCCCGGATGCCCCAGATGGGTGTGGTGTAGTCGAGCGGATTGGACACAGTGGCAGTGTGCGGCAAGAGCTGCTTCAACGCGTTTTCCGTGAGCGCCGAGGGCTGCGGAAACTCAAGCCCGATCCTTTCACCATGGTCGGCCAGCATGGTGGCGCCGCCACCGGAGCAGGTGAAGCCGGAAATCCGGCGCCCCGCGGGCACGCCTGCAACACACAGAAACTTCAGTGTTTCAAGCAGTTGCGCCGGGCTGTGGACCCGAATTATGCCGACCCTTTCGAACAGGGCATCATAGAGATCGTCGGTGCCGGAAAGCGAGCCCGTGTGGCTCACCGTGAGCTGCGCGCCAACCTGCGATGTGCCGGTCTTGAGGGCGACGATCGGCTTGCCCGCCTGCAGCGCTTTCAGGGCCGCCTCGGCGAAGACCGGGACATCTCTCAGACCTTCAATGTGAAGCCCGATGGCGCGCACCTCAGGGCGTTCCGCCATCACATCTATAAAGTCATCCAGGCGCAGCACGGACTGGTTGCCGGCCGAAATCATGTAAGCGAAGGGCACCGAACGCTGGCTCATGGTGAGGTCCGACGACAGCATGCCGCTCTGGGTGATGATGGCGGCCCCATAGCCCGGGCAATAGCCACCATGCGCAAACGGCCAGAGTGCCACTTTGTCGATGTAGTTCAGGAGGCCGTAACAGTTGGGCCCGATCAGGGCGAGATCACCCGCGGCTTCGATGAGCTGTGCTTCAGCCTCCGCACCTTCACCGCCAATTTCTGCAAATCCTGCCGTATAGCAGACGACGCCACCGGCACCGATTGCAGCGAGACGTGCAATCGCATCGAGCGCTGCATCCCGGTTGACCGCAAGGAAAACGGCATCGGGTGGCTCCGGCAGGTCCCCGATGCTCGCAAAACACGGATGACCGCCGATTTCGTCACGCTTCGGATTGACCGGCCAGACCGGGCCTTCAAATCCGATCCGGGCGCACTCGCCGGCAACGGTCACGGCGTCGCTGCCACCGATCAGTGCGATATGGCGCGGGCGCAACAGGCGCTGCAGTTTGTCACGCCGGTTCGGGGTCATGCACCGAGTGGCCGCAGGATCGAGCGGGTGATGATATGGCGCTGGATTTCGGATGTTCCATCCCAGATCCGCTCCAGCCGCGAGTCACGCCACAGGCGCTGCACCGGCAGCTCTTCCATCAGTCCCATGCCGCCATAGATCTGAACCGTGTTGTCGGCCACCCGGTTCAGCATTTCCGAGCAATAGACCTTCACCATGGCCGCATCGGCATCGCTCATGGTGCCCTTTTCGGCATTCTCAACCGCATTCATCACCATGAGATCGGCGGCTTTCATCTCGATTGCCATGTCGGCGAGCTTGAACCCGGTCGCCTGAAACTGCCCGATCGGCTTGCCGAACTGCTTGCGGTTGGCGGCCCATTCGGCGGCCATGCCGAAGAGCCGTTCAGCCTTGCCGCAACAGGTTGCCCCGACCCAGACACGCCCCATGCCGAGCCACTTTCCGGACAGCTCCAGGCCCCGCCCCTCTTCTCCAAGAATATGTCGCGCGCCGAGACGGACGTCGGAAAAACTCATCTCGAACGTGTGATATCCACGATAACTCACACAATGGGTGCCTTCGGAGATGTCGAAACCATCGGTTCCGACATCGACGAGGAAGGCCGTGATCCGCTTGCGTTCGCCGCGCGGTGTTTCGTCGACGCCTGTTGCTGCGAAAACGATCGCAAAGTCCGGCATCACGGGGCCTGAAATGAAATGCTTCGATCCGTTCAATATCCAGTCATCGCCATCGCGCCGGGCGGTGGTCTTCATGGACATGATGTCAGACCCGGCTTCCGGTTCCGTCAGGGCAAAGAGCTCGCGCTTCTCGGCGCGGACACAAGGCAGAAGGTACTCCTCGATCTGGTCGCCCTCACAGGCCAGCAGGATTTCGGTCGGACGCCCAATCCAGGAATGAAGCGCATGGCTTGTCTTGCCATATTCCCGCTCCATGAGAGCGAGACTGCGGTATCCAAGACCGCCGCCACCCACGTCCTCCGGCAGGTTTGCCGAATAAAGCCCTGCATCAATGGCCCGCTTCTCGATCTGACGGCCGAGTTCCAGCGGCACCCGTCCTGTCCTGTCGACTTCTTCCTCATGCGGATAAAGCTCTTCCTCCATGAAGCGTTTCACCGTGTCGAGCAGCATTTTCTGCTCGTGATCGAGATGCATTTCCATGACGAAGTTACGCTCCCCGCAAGCCGAGTTTCTTGCGCGCTTCTGCCGGGGTCACGGCCCGGGCGCCCATGCGCTCGATGATTTCGATGGCGCGCTCTACAAGCTGTCCGTTCGATGCCAGCACGCCGCGGTCGAGATAGATGTTGTCCTCAAGACCAACCCGGACATTGCCGCCCATGGCGACGGCAGCGGCTGCCATTGGCATTTGCATGCGTGAAATGCCGAAGCTCGCCCAATTGGCGCCGGCCGGGACCTCGTCCTTCATGACCTTCATCATGTCGACGCTCTGGTCGGCACCCCACGGGATGCCAAGGCAGATCTGGAACATCGGTGGCTCGGCGATGAGGCCTTCTGAAAGCATTTGTTTGGCGAAGCGGATATGGCCCAACTCAAAGACTTCGAGCTCCGGTTTGACGCCCCACTCCCTGGTGAGCTCGGCCATCTTGCGGAGATAAGGCGGGGTTGAGATGTAAATCTCGTTGCCATTGCCGAAGTTCAAGGTGCCGCAGTCGAGGCTGCAGATCTCGGGCATGCAGTCTTTCACATGGACCAATCTCTCAAGCGGGCCGATCATGTCGGTGCCGGGTCCGGGCATTGCCGGGTCATCGTCGCTCGGTGTCCAATCGCCGCCCATGCCGGCGGTCAGGTTGATCACCACATCGGTGTCGCTCGAGCGCACCCGGTCGACCACTTCCCTGAAGAGTGCAGGGTCACGTGAACCTTTTCCGGTTTCAGGGTCGCGGACGTGAATATGTGCGATCGCCGCGCCGGCTTTCGCCGCTTCTATGGCCGCATCGGCAATCTGTTCCGGCGTCACGGGAACGCCTGGGTGTTTGCCGACCGTATCACCGGCACCTGTGACCGCGCAGGTCACCACGACATCGTAGTTCATGATCCATCTCCCATGTTTCACCGGATTTTGTTTCGCGGCGATCAATTTTGTTGTAATTTTCTCGCCATCACTTTGGATTTTTCGACAACCGTTGTATTTTTCAACGCGACCCAAAACCCGGTCAAATCGGTTCAACATGAAAACATTCAGCTCCTCAAGCGGATCGCCAACGCTCGTCGACTTCGTTCTCGTGCCGCGGTTCAACATGATGGCGCTGACGGCGACCATCGAACCAATGCGCATCGCGAATTACCTCGCACCGGAAAGGCTCTATGAGTGGCACTATCTATCCGCTGAAGGTGGTGGCGTAGAGGCAAGCAACGGCATGGCGCTCGACACCATTCCGGTAGCAAAAAGAGTGGTCTCAGCCAGCGTGATATTTGCCTGCGGCAGCTGGGGTTGCGAACACTACGAGAGCCCGGTGCTGTTTAACTGGTTGCGCCGGCAGGGGCGCAAAGGGGTTATACTGGGCGCCCTGGAACAGGGGGTTTATCTGCTTGCCCGGGCCGGCCTGATGTCCGGCCGGCGGGCGACCACACACTGGTCGTGCATCGCCGGCTTCGCCGAGCAGTTCCCGAAGATCTCGGTCAGCGAGCAACTCTTCACGGAAGACGGAAATCTGATCACCTGCGCAGGCGGCACTGCCGGCGTTGATCTGATGCTGCACCTGATTGCCCGTCAGCATGGCGATCAACTGGCCTCGGAAGTCGCCGACCAGGCTGTTCATTATCCGATCCGGCAGGCCGATACGCTGCAACGCCACACGCTCGGCGGAGCCACGGAAGATGTCCACCCGGACGTCAAGGCGGCGATCGACCTGATTGAAGCCAACATCGAAGAACCCTTGTCGGTTCCAGAGATCGCAGCAGAACTTGGAATTTCGCAGCGCCAGCTTGAACGGGTCTTCCGCCGCCATATGGGATGTTCGACGGTTCAGTTCGCCAGGCTCATAAGATTGCAGTATGCCCGGGTCCTCCTCACCAGCACCCGCATGTCGATCCGGGAAGTGTCAGCGGCCAGCGGATTCAACTCCATGTCGTATTTCTCGCAGAGCTTCGTTCAATGCTTCGGCAAGAGGCCGAGCGAGTATCGTTTGGCATGGCCTGACGATGAGCTCGCGCCGGCCTGGCCGGGGACCGTGTTCTCTTTCACCGCGAACACCAAAATTACCTCCGAATCAAGCGCCGGCTGAGCCTGCCGGCGCCGAATCGACCCGCACGGCTCCGGCCCCGCATCGTTCCTGTTTGGCAAGCACTTTCTGACTGATTTCCGCCGGAAAACTCCATTTGCGGGACGATCTTAACCAGCGCCACCAAATCGCCTTTTACCATCCGTGAAATCACCACAAGCCGTGCAACCGCGCGCCCAACTTGGGCGCTAGCACTGAGGCAGGGATGCAGTTAGGGGAGATAACGGTCAAATGCGCCCAATCAAAGCTTCAGTCATAGCGTGTCTTTCGCTTGGAGGAGCGGTGTGTCTTTACGCCGCCGATCTGATGCCGACGACTGATAACGCTCAAGCCGGCGAAGAAATGTCGAACACGGCACAAGACAAACCTCAGCCCACAGGTGAGGATGCGCTCGCGGCACGGCTCCGTGCGTTCCTCGAAACAAAGGAAAGCACCTCCAAGAAGGGCGACCTCAAGAGCTCTGAAGATGACGCTGCTTCCACGCCTGCTGCGGTCGAGACCGAGACGGACGACGACGCGTTGGACGCGGCAGTAGATCCAGAAGACATGGTTGAGGACGATGCTGAGGAAAGCGAAGAGGCATTGCTTGGTGAAGAGGCCGATGAAGATACGTCGGCCGATGAAACAGCATCTGAAGACGCCGACGACGAAGAGGGTTTGCTCGCCGACGATACGGTGTCCGAAGAGACAGATAGCGACGAAGACTTGCTCGCGGACGATACGGAAACGGAAGCAACTGAAGATGACACCGAACTGTCGGACTTGCCTGACGACGAGGACGACACCGAGGAGGACACAAACACCGAAAAGGCCGACGTTGAGGACGACAAGAAAGACAAGACGGTCACCGCGGACGCCGAACATCTGAACCTGTTTCTGGAAAACCGCTACCCGTCCGCCAACACATGCGGCGTGTGTCACCCCAAGCACTATGACGAATGGTCGGTGTCGCAACATGCCTACGCGCAGATGAGCCCGGTCTATCTTTCCTTGAACAACCGGATCAACGAACTCTCCAACGGCTCGAATGGCGACTTCTGCCTGCGCTGCCACAGCCCGGTCGGCGCCAATCTTGGCGAAAGTTCCTTCATGTCCAATCTGGACCGGCACCCGACATCGCGCGAAGGCATTACCTGTGTCGTGTGCCACCGCATCAGCAAGGCATACAACAAGGCAAGTGGCCGGCTTGCGCTCGTCGAAGGCGGGTTGACCGACCCGGTGTTCGGGCCGACCGGCAATGACGGGCTGCAGGAGGTTCTGGCCAAACCGGAAACCTTCCGCGTCGTGACCGACCCCGACGAACCCGGACGCCAGATTCACGGCGAAGCGAAACTTTTCGATCCCATCACGACGCCGACGTTCTGCGGCTCATGCCACGACGTGACATTGTTCAACGGATTCCGGCTTGAAGAGGCGTTCAGCGAGTACCGCGTGTCGCCGGCAGCGGCCGAAGGCATCACCTGCCAGGATTGCCATATGGGCAAGGTGCAGGGCAAACCGTCGGGTTACGAGCAGGGCCCCGCAGCGATCGTCGGCGATGTCCCGACCAAGATCCGCAAGATCACCAGCCATCTGTTCTCCGGGCCGGATTATTCTCTTATTCATCCGGGCATTTTTCCGCACAACGCGGAAGCCGCAGAGTTCAAGACGCTGCGCGAATGGTTGCAATTCAAGCACAAGGAAGGCTGGGGCACGGACAAGTTTGAGAATTCAGCGCCGGACAATTACAAATTCCCGGAAACCTGGACTTCGATCGACGACCGCTACGATGCCCGCGAGATTCTCAACAAGCAGTTTGAGAAGCTGGAGCTGGCCCGCAAGAAGCGGTTGGAAATCCTCCGCATCGGCTTCCTTCTGGGCGATGTGGTTCCCGAACGCGCCAGCGAGAACGGCCTCTCGTTCCGGGTTCAGGTCAAAAACGGGACCAATGGCCACAACGTCCCCACCGGCTTCACCGGAGAACGCGTCATCTGGCTCGACGTCACCGTAACTGATGCCGAAGACAGCGTTGTTTTCCGGTCCGGCGACCGTGACAAGAATGGCGACCTGAAAGACGGGCACTCGTCATATGTCCATGCCGGCAAGGTCAAACGCGACAAGTATCTGTTCTCTTTGCAGTCGACCTTTGTGGTGCAGAACGGACGTGGCGGTGAACTCGAACAGGTTATCCCGATCCCCTACCCGTCCTTTGCATTGCCGCGGGTTCTGCCATCTCCCAATTCGCTTATCTTCACTGGTGAGCCGGCGACCGAGCGCAATCACAAGAAGGGCATCGAACCCCTGGGCGAACGCTGGGCCTCTTACAAGGTCAGCCGCAACCAGCTGACCGGGAAAGGGCCGTACAAGGCGACCGTGAAACTGCGGGCGCAGGCGGTACCGGTCAACCTGCTGATCGCGATGCAGAATGTCGGCTTCGACTTCGGCATGACGCCAGCCCAACTTGGCAGAGAACTGGTTGCCGGGACACAGACGTTGTGGACGAAGGAGCTGACGTTCGATGTTGCGTCTTCGCTCACTCCGGTCGCAGCAACCACGTTCGATGCCAAGCCGGATGGCCCGATCAGCATCATCCCGACCCACCGCGCCAAAAAAAGCGAAATCGAACTCAAGTAACCACGCGCATCCAACCCCAACGGACAGCATTCAGGCTGTCCGACGGGGCGGCCGCGTCACAGATTTTCCCGCCAGTTTGGTGGGCCCAGATCCAGAAGGATATCGCAGAGCCATGAAAAGAAAGAACGGCCGAAGCTTTGTGCATCACACCTCAATTGTATTGGCTACAGCGGGCATGGTGCTGTGTATTTCCGGCATCGCGACCGCCGGCGCATCCGAAAGCGAAACCGAACCATGGTACAGCTGGTTCTGGCCGCTCGGTGAAAAGCAGGAAGTCGAGGAACTCAAGGACGAATATGTTCCGTTCCGGACTGAACGCGGCTCCACGCCCACACAAACCGAGGACGGCGAAACCACCATCACGGCGGAGAGCACCTGGTACTCAACCTTGTTCTCGCAAGGCGGAGATCAAGACCGGCTCAAGGAAGACTTCAAACCTCTGGATACGTCCACGCGCAACCTGCCGCCGAGACCGACACTGTTCGCGGAAATAGGCGACGGGTTCCTCGATACCGGTCAGCTGGATGCGGGCTTTGAGGTTCCCGTCCTGGGCGCTGTCTGGCAGCCAAGGCTGTGGTCCTACTTCATTTATCGGACGGCGATCCAGTCCTTCGACAATGGCGCCCCTGGCGTCGAACGTGAGACCGAGTGGGCGCATCGTCTTGACCTGTTCGTCAATCTGCAGCTGACCGGCACAGAAAAGGTCGTGCTCGGGCTCCGGCCGTTTGACAACAATCGGCCGAACCAGTTCACCAGATACACCTTCTCCGGGATCAATGAAGGCTTCAACGATGAGTTCAACTACATTCCCGAAACTCTGTTCTTCGAAGGCGATCTGGGCAGCCTGTTTCCGGTGTTCGACCGGCGCGGTGTAATCCCGCTCGACTTCGGCTTCACGGTCGGGCGCCAGCCGATCACCTTTCAGGAAGGCATCCTGATCAACGACACAGTCGATGCGTTCGGCCTTATCCGCAACAATATCCCGGTTCCAGGGTTTTCCAATTTCCGCGTCTCTGGCATGTGGGCGTGGAACCGCCTCGACCGCAACGACATCGCCCGCAACTCGGATGAAGACATGTTCGCGCTGTTCGCCGCCGCGGACGGCCACGTCAGCACCTACAATCTGGATATGATTTACGTTCGCGACGATGGCAATGGAGATGGCTTTTACGTCGGCGCATCCGCTATCCAGCGCATCGCCGCCCTCGATGGAATGAGCACCGCATTCCGGGTCAATGCCTCCTTCGCACTGGAAGACGAAATCGCGGGAAACCCCGGCAATACTGTTGGTGACGGTGTTCTGCTGACGGCGGAATTCTCCAAACATCCGCATGGTTCAGACGACATCGTTTACTTCAATCCGTTCCTCGCCATCGGCAATTTCACCCAGGCCGGACGCGAGCCGGTGGTCGGCGGCCCGCTGGCCAACACCGGCATACTGTTCGCCTCGCCCGCGCTGGCAAACTACGGGGCCGAACTCAATCCGTTTACCGATGACGACGTCGGCGCCGCCTTCGGCTACCAGGCATTCTGGGACAACAACCGCCGCAACCTGATCCTCGAGATCGCCGGCAAGCACAGCTATTCCGGTCAGGGCTTCGACACGCTCGGCTTCGGGCTGCAGTTGCAGCAGGCGGTTGGCCGGCACGTGCAGCTAACGTTCGAGGCCTTCTATGCCCTCAACGAAGACCGCGGCGACGGCGCAGGCGCCCGCGCGGAAGTACAGGTCGTGTACTGAGCAAACCAAACCCGGTCACATTGACGAAAAGCGATACAGAAAGACAAAGACATGACGACATCCACAATCGCGGAAATTGGCGGACTGATGATTATCGCAGCCGTCACCCTTCAATTGCTGATGGGCCTCAGGGCCATGCGGGCACGCGCCTCCGAGCGCGGCCGGCATGGGTCTGCGATCACAGAGTTTAGCGTAGAACCAGCCGGACGGCCGGAGACCGCCACAACGTCGAACAGTGTTGAAACCGTTCTGTGGATGGGGAAAAGAAAGTTCCGCATTGCCAGGCGGATGTATGAAAACGAATCTCAGGACATCTGTTCTTACTATCTGGTGCCGCTGGACGAACGGGCCTTGCCCGGCTTTCGCCCGGGACAATTCCTGACCTTCGAGTTGCCGGTTCATGAGCAAGAGCATCCCGCGATGCGATGCTACTCTCTCTCGGAAAGCCCGACGGTGGATGAATATTACCGTATCTCGGTCAAGCGGTTGCCGGCTCCGGCAAACGCGCCTGAAAACACCCCGCCAGGCTTGTCATCCGGTTTTTTTCACGATGTTGCCCTTGAGGGCGACATCGTCGAAACGTTTGCTCCCACGGGCCAGTTCTGTCTCGATCAAGGCTCGAACCGTCCGGTTGTCCTGATCGCGGGAGGCGTTGGCCTGACACCTCTTTTGAGCATGCTGAACTGGCTCATCGACACTCGATCCGAGCGCGAGATCTGGCTGTTCTATGGGGTGCGGAACAGGTCCGACCACATTATGTATGACCACCTGAAGCGGGTGCGAAAAGAATGCCCGAACGTCAACATGTACATCTCCTACTCGCAGCCGACGCCAAACTGCCGGCCACGCGTTGACTACAATGTCCACGGGCACATAACAGTCGATCTCATACAATCTGTGCTGGGTGGCGATCAGTACGAATTTTACCTTTGCGGCCCAGCGGCCATGATGAATTCAATCCGGTCTGGCCTGACGGAGTGGGGCGTGCCGGCAGACGATATCCGCTCGGAAGCCTTTCAGGCACCCGCGCCTTCAAAACAGACATCCGTGGCCGACGGGACGATCGAGACTGACGAGGAGCCAGGGGCATTTGAAGTAAAGTTCTCCCGCTCAGGCCGCATCCTGCGCTGGAACAAAGGCGTCGACACATTGCTCGAACTTGCCGAATCCAACGGTATCAAGATGCCCTGCAGCTGCCGTTCCGGGAACTGTGGTACGTGTCTCACGAGGCTCACCCAGGGAACCGTCGATTATGTTCACCCGCCGAGCAAGGAACATGAAGACGGCTCCTGCCTGCCCTGCATCGCGCGGCCGAAATCAGACCTCGTGCTCGATCTGTGAAATACGTGCCGCGGCGCTGTAGTCCCGTTACCTGGGAACTTTGGTGTTCATGATCGGAGCCGTCACCCCGTCTACATGGTAGTCATGACACGTCAGGCAGCCATCATTTGCGGCGTCCGCCGTGTGACAGGCCGTGCAGACGTCTTTGCCCACGGGTTTGAAATTGGACGCGAAGGTCAAGGGATCGTAATCTTCGAAACCCTTTTGATAGGCTGCGGTCTGATCCAGCTGATGGCAGCTCAAACAACCTTTTTTATCGGGAAAGCCGAAATGCGGTTCATGCATGAACCGCGTGAAGCGGCCCAATTTGGCGGCCGATGTCGCCGTCCCCCAATTCACCTGCCGGGCGTCGGCGTTGTCTGCATCAATACTGTGGCACTTCGTGCACTGGCCTTGAGCATTCTTGTCGGTCAACACCGAAAACACGGCAGTTGCGGCAGGCGATGAACGCCCTGCGGACAGGTCGAACCACGCTTTAAAGAAAGTGTCGGCATGACCCACCGGCTTGTAGAGAACGGAATATTCCTGGCGGTACCAACCGCCGAACTCGGCCCAGGTCTGGGCGTCGACATTCAGAGGAGAGGCTGCGGGTTCCTCCTCGACGTCGTCCTCCTCAGATGAAACCTCCTCGCCGCTCGCCGTGTCGTCTGAAGCGGCCTCCTCCAGATCGTCGCCGTCGTCTTCGGACAGGATATCGGCGTCATCGTCTGTATCGGTACTGTCATCATCCGCGGTTGCGGCACTATCGGGGTCCTGTCCCGCGGTGGGTTCGCCAAGACCCGACAATTCGGTTCTGAACAAAGCGTCGGTCGAGTCCACCGCGCGGGCAAGATCACCCGCATCAATAGGGCGATGCGCCATCAATTCCGCTTCAACATCGGGCAACCAGTCGCGGATGGCGCCTGCGACCACGTCACGGGGCAGACTTGCGGTCAGCCTGGTGAGGGTGTCCGGGGCCATATTTCCGGCGTTATCAAAGCGCTTGAGCACCATGCTCGGTCTGACCGCCGAAAGCGCGTAGATCAGGGTCTTTATTTCCCAGGCAAACCACTCGACCGCGCGAAGCTCGCTCTCCGACGCCCCGTTCAGGTTCAAAAGATCCAGTTCGTTCACCAAGGCCAGCAAGGCCCTGCGATCTTCGTTCCAGCCGAGCAGCATGGTCGCAAACGGCGTTACGTTCGCTTCGGAGGCTTCCGGCCATTTTCCAACGTCAATGTTCCTGTCCGCGAGGGTTTGGACGTCGAGACCGGGAAGTGTGAGAAACTCAATACCCTGCGGCCCTGAAAGCCGTTCAGTGCCGGCAATCTGGTGCAGGTGACAGGAAGAACAGACCGTCTCGAACGGTTTGACGTTCATGTTCTTCTTGTCGGCGGCGAGCGTGTGGCAATCTGCGCAGGCCTCGGGAACCTGCTGAGATTGATCCTTCCTGGCGCGGGTCTTCTCGAAATGCTCTCCGAAGTGAGAGGCATGATCGAAGTTCGTCCGGGTGCGGCGGGCAAAAGGGTACTTGCGAAAACCGGGGTGCCCATCCTCAAAGCTTGTGAACTGCGCTGCATGGCAGCCCTGACACCGATCTGCTGAAACCGCCGAAAGATCGGCAGCCACGCCACGGTGTTCCTTGTGACAGGAGGCGCAGAAAATACCATCCCCCACCGCTCTCGCAGTTGGGAATACCGCGTTGCCGACCCAACGCGACCAGGGGGTGCCTGTGGCGGTTTGCCCGGAACGGTTCCGGTCGGTCAGCGCTTTCAGCTTGTCCAGAGGCTGGCCGTGTGGTTGCAGAGCGTCTGTACTGAGCTGATGGCAGGACAGGCAGGCCTTGCTGTCTTGGCGTTCTGACGACGGCTTCACAATGGCATGGAGCCAGGCAAACCCTCCTTCAGTGATGTTTGAATGACAGGTGCCGCACTCTGCAATCGGGCTGTGCCCGGCGTGCATCGGACCAGGCACGATGATCATGGCGTCGCCGGCATAGGTCAATGCCAGCACGAATACTGCGAAAATCAGCGCCGCAGTCCAGCGTGTCACGGCAGTGCGCACTGACCGCAGGCTCCGGATCGGTCGGCACGGAAGTATGGCATGGGCACACATGCCGTCCTCACCCGGCCCCTCGGGACACGGCCCTCCCCTTGATGCCGGGCGGCGACACCGCCAGCGCTCGGCTGCCATTGCCGGCACGCACTCGAATGTCGCCTGGCATCCGCCGCGGTGATCGGGGCCCATGGGACAGGCGCGGCCCGCAGCCGACCTGCCGCAAATCCACTTGTCGTCGGATCTGCCGAACAAACCACCGCCGGTGATTGAGCCAAAGGAGAACGTCAAGGCTTAAGGCACTCCCGCGGTGTAGGCGTAAATGACGGCGACGTGGAGCACGGCAAGCACGATCATTCCGTAGGTCGCAGGGATATGGACGAACAACCAGAGCCGCAGCAGCAGCTCATATGCATATCGGTTGTTCAGTGTGTTCTTCTCTGTAAGCACCTCCCGCATAGCCTGCATGGTTTGCTTGCCGCCATCGTCGAGACGTTTTTCAAGGCTGTCCATCTCCTCGCACAGGCGCCTGAACGTGGAAGGCGAACGCCGAAAAAGCCCAACGGTGCTGCTTGGGCCATTGAGAAATCCGGATAACGTGTTGGCGTAGAAGTCGGTGATGCTCGGCGATGCGGCAACGCCTCCCACCCCCAGCACCAAGTCGTCGGCACGCTGCAGCAATTCAGTTTGCGCTGCCGGAAAATCATCAAAGGCAGTTCCGCCCCGGTTCTGTTCCAACTTTGACGGAACGCTGCGTGTCAGGTAGGCGCCGAATACGCCGCTCACAGCCAGGATCACGAACAGTGCCCACAGTGCGGTTTCGAATATACCGGTCGGCCAGGCATATTGAGTGTGCAACGCAAACGCGGCCAGCAGGAAGAAACCTGCATAGATGTGCGCCCGCATCCACGACGACACATTGCCCAGGGGCAGCAGCGGGAACTTCCGGCGCAGGCTGAACAGCACTTGAACCCCACACCCCAGGAGCAGAATCCAACCATCCAGAAAGCGCGCATCGCGCAGCGAAGCGTCGTAAACGCCGACCAGCCAGAACATCGCCGCAACGGCGAGAGCGGTCAGCAGGCTGTGTCGTATGAGATCGCGCATAGCCACTCCGAAAGGCCATTGGTGTCGCGCAGATCGACCCGCACAAGCGCGTCGTGCGGACAGGCGCGCTCACAGGCCGGGCCGCCCTTGCGGCCGGCACACAGGTCGCATTTTTCCGCCCGCTGAATTTGAACGCCATCCTCGTCGACCAGAAACGCTCCACCGGGATCGCGCACGTCAGCCATTTGAATATTGTCATAGGGGCACGCCTTGGCGCAGGCCGCACAGCCGATGCAGGTTGCCTCATCGATCACCACGGTACCGCTCACTTTGTCACGGTGAATGGCACCGGTGGGACAGTCGACCAGGCAAACCGGATCGAAACAATGCATGCAGGCCTGGGCAACCATCAGGTTGTGATGTGTGGGGCCTTTTCGGGCAAAACGCGCAACACCGTCATGTGCCGCGGCGCAGGCGCGGACGCAGTCGTCGCAGTTGACGCAGCGTTCGGTGTTTATCGCCATCGCCATGGCCCCGTTGGTGTAGCGGTTGTCGACAAAAAACTCCGTGTAGGACCGCGGCAGGTTCGCCTTGGCGGATGGTTTTGCCGAACCGAGCGTCGCCCTGGCCTTGCGGGCGTACCTCTCCGGCAGATCGGACAGCACGTGCGCCGCAACGATCTGTGTCGGGATCCGCACCAGATCGGCATAGCCGACCGCACGAAAACCGTTCGGGAACTTGAGCTCGCCCTGCCCTTCAGCGGTGCCCAGAATTTGCGGCAGGCCGATGATGCCATTTTTCGTGATGTACCCCGTCGTCCGTTCCTCATGTCCGAGCCGTTCGGTGACACGGATGGTTCCTGAGTGGACCAGCAACAGACCATCGAGATAATGATCCTGCTCGGCAATAATGGGTTCCCGCTCGATGGCCGGGACATGACCGTTTGCGCTGGAAGCGGATTTTTGGAACCGGTGTGTCCAGTCAACATCGCCATAGCGCTCGAACGTTGCGTTCTCGGCAATCTGAAGCAGTGTCCGGTCATCGACATTCGCAAACAACGAGCTTCCCTGAAGGCAGTTCCACAAGCCCCACTGACGATACTGATCCTGCATTCTCTCGCGGAACGGATCCGACCAGCGCATGAGCTCCCGTAGTGCCGGCCACCGCAGCTCTAGGAGCAGTGTATCGTCGTCTTCAACCATGACCGAGGCGGTTCGCGGAGATCTCGAAAATGCACCCAGAACACCGAACAGATCATAACGGCCAAGGGACAGCACCGGAGGGCTGCAGACGCCGGGCTTGAGCGATGGATCGGGGTCCAACCCTTGGTTCCTGCGCGCCGTTTGCCGCAGACCCGTGAGTGCGCGAAGCAGCGATCCGATCCGGGCTGCCGGTTTGGATCCTTCACTGCTCCGCACCGGCATCAGGCTCTTTACGTTGCCCCTGAGAACGACGAATACAGAGGTGCCGTACTCACCGGCGCGATAAACCATGTCGCCTTTTGAATAGCGGACAACGCGGGTGTCGTTGGCAATGATCTCGGACAGCGGGCTTGCGTCCGGGAATGCGTCGGCATCGACATCTTCAAACAGCGGAATGGAAAGCATGGCCTTCACATCCTGCGTCGGCACCGGCGTTCCCCCGAATGGTATCGCCCACTTCCTTGGTCTTTCCGTCTGCTGGACCCTCACCAACCTGCCTCCAAGTTATTAGCCTCTGTATGGCGCCTGCGCCGAAAGCATCACTTCGCCGGCTTACCTTTGTATTTGTTTGGTTTCGGGATCATCGCGTCGAGTTTCGCGAAGCGTTTCCCGTCATACCGTGTGACCAGCGCCACCGCCTCAACGGCGATCTTGTCGGCCACCCTTGTCAGCACCTTGTCGTTGTTGAGCTTGAGCTTTGCCTTCTTCGACAAAGCCACAATTTTCTTGAGCTCTTCGACCTTCGGAAGCGCCTTCGCGATCGCCCTGAGCTTCTTGCGCGCCTTCGCTGCCCGCTTTGCCATCTTGACCGCGTATTTCTTTTTCTTGGTTGCCTTGCCGACGGCCCGAATGGCGGTTTCGTATTCAACAATTGCGCCCACAAGGAACATCATCCGCTTGCGCGCAGGGGTTGCCTTCTTGTTCTCTTCGCCCTTCGTGTACCAGACATTGTGGCGCACTTCGCCCTGTGACCAGGACACCAGCTCAAACTTGCTGCCGGCGGGATGTCCGCCCACGTTGACCAGCTTTTCCTGCGGCACAACGTGGCAGCTGTAACAATTCTTCGCCAGCTTGTACAAGGCACTGGGCCTGATCAATCCGAGCTTCTCGGACTTCTGCCAGCGCGCCCTGGCCTGGGCTTTAGATTCAAGCTCCTTCTTCTTGTTGCCGCTAAATTCCGCGTGAACTTTGATCCAGTCCTTGCCTTCCGAATGACACAGCTCGCAGGAAATCCCCGCAATCGGTTCGGTCTTCTTGCCCTTCGTCTGATTTGTGAAATGGCAGTTCAGGCACAGGCTCTCCGACTTGATGCGCTTGATCTTCATTTTCCTGGAGATCTTTTTGGCCTGTTTGCTGCGCGGCATTTTGCGGAAGGTCGTGAAGTGGTGCGTGCTTCTCCACACTGTCGCCTCGTCCCGGTGACATTCCGCACATTCGTCAGGCCCTTCAATTTTTTTCGGATTTGTATCCGCACTTGCCCCGGTGCCCGACACCAGCGCGATGATGGCGCCGGCCACGGCCATTTTCATAATCTGAAATTGCATACGTTATTCGCCCATGACCCCTAATGGAGTGCGTCCCTGATTCAGATCGTCCGATAGCTGATACTGGGGGTGGATACTTCAGGACACCCGACTGCCACCGCTTCCCCGCTGGGCAATGCAGCCGCACCCCTCTACTCACCACTCACCGTGAGAAAAAGCCCGCCAAGCTAGTTCAGGCCGAGCAGACCCATAGCTTCTGCCAGGGCCTTTACGGCTTCGCCGTGATTGCCGCTTGTGTGCAGTTCCTCTCCCTGCCTGCGCAGAGCCTCCACTTTCGTCCGATCGGAGGCACTGAGTTCCGCAGTCGGAAGGGCTGCATCAATTTTTCCCATATCGACCGGGCAATGAAATGCTGATGCCGACACGGTCATGAACAACAACACCATGAGCGCGAACACGGTTGCAGTCGCAATAAGCGGACGCGTAAACATTCTTCGATCTCCCTGCTGAAACAATCCTGTCTCCCCAGACCTTGCCGGCCCGTTTGATTTTCATTGCACAGAGAATTCCGGAGTTTCGTGTCCGGAGTGGCTTCGAAACCGGTCAATTTGAAGGAATCATTGCGTTAAAAACGGGGCAACCGATTCGGGGTTAAACGCAATCCCGCTCAGTCAACTGTCGTGCTGCGGTTTTCCAGAGAATTTAACTCCAGGAACCGCTGGAGCGCTTTCTTGGCGTCGGCCCGGATGAGCCGCGGGGGCTGACCTTCTCCGGAGATGATTACGTAGCGCCACAAAGGAGATGTGAGAGCTTTCTCACACCTTTCTTCCGGCGTGGAGAACAAGGAGATGTTGAAGGTCTGATCAATGTCTGAAATCTGGTCGCCCTGCATCACGAGCATTGGAATGTCCGGGCTTGTCCGAACCGGTTTATCGTCTTCGAGATCACAGTGGTGACCTGTGATGATCACACTGCTCACCGGCACATCCAGGGACAGGGCGACACTGCCGCCTTCCCCATGTCCCCACAGGATAATCGGCTCATCCGGGTAACGTTGCTTCAGTATTCGCAGTGACCGGACCGCCTGACGGAGCCTGAGTTCGATTATCTGCTCGAGGTCGGCGTACGGGTAGGCACAGGCCGCCGTGGGTCTGGTCTCAGCAAAGCTGTCCGGCACGAAGAGCTTGTAACCGTTACGCTCGAAATACTCGTTCCAGTCGACCGCCGGAAATACTGCGCAACCGTGCAGGGAGAGCACGATACCGCGTTCCGGCGGGGCCTTGGATGTGTATCCCTGTTCTAGCGGTGGGTCGGCTTCGCCTCGGGCACCGGTACCGGGAATCAGGCACAGGGCGAACCCTATCATGGCCAGGCCAAGGCGAAGCATTCGGGTCGCGTCCATCTGGAAACTCCTGAACTTTCTGCAGACCTCACCTCCATGATAAGCAATTCGTTGGCACAATCCAGACGAAGCGCCACGGACGAACGCCAATTTGCACCCGGCATTGCAGCAGATAGACAATCAAATGCGCCTGCCGCATTATCTCCGACTTCGAAATGACGACAGAGACGGGAGCAGGCAAAATTCAGTGGCAACAGCAAAATTTGGTCCCGCCGGATCACGGGCTTCCAGTGCTTGGCGAGTTCGATGCGGTGGTGGTGGGATCCGGGGCTGCCGGTGTGGCGGCGGCGGAAACCCTCGCCCGCAAAGGGCATTCCGTCCTGATCGTGGAGCGCTATGGGTTTTCAGGCGGCAATGCTGTTGCCGGTCTGTCTGGCACGATCTGCGGCATGTACATGTCGAGCGAACGGCACTCCAACCGGCCTGAGCAGGCGGTATTCGGCTTTGCCGAGCGGTTCCGGGAAGTCATGCAGGCGGCAGGCGGCATCACCACTGCGCAACGCTATGGCCGCACCTGGACCCATTGCCACGACCCGCTGGCGTGGCGCGAGGCCGCCGACCGCTTTCTCAGCCTGGACGCGATCAAGGTGCTTTATCACTGCATGGTCCAGGGTGTGGTGATGGAAGATGACATTGTGCGCGGCGTGGTTATTGATTCCAAGGCGGGCCGCGCCGTGGCGCTGGGCAAAATCATCGTCGATGCCAGCGGAGATGCCGACGTGGCCTTTCGCGCCGGCATGGACTACACAAGCGGACAGGATGGAACGGTACAGAATCCGACCATGATATTCCGCCTGTCCGATGTCGATCTTGACCGGTTCCTGGCCAACTGGGGATCCGACACCATCTGCTCCGCGGAAGTCACCCAGGCGATCATCGATGCGAATGCAAGCGGGTCCTATGATCTGCCGAGAGCCAAGATCTGGATCTTCCCGACACCGCGTCCGGGGCAACTGCTGGTGAATGCCACGCGCCTGGTTGGGCGCGATGGCCGCGAGCTCTATCCAGCCGACCCGGAAGACCTTACGGAAGCGGAACTCGTGGGGCGCCATCAGGTGCGCGAATATGCCCGGTTCCTGCGCGACAAGATCCCCGGGTGCGAACAAAGCTTCGTCAACGACACCGGCGTACAGGCCGGCATCCGGCAGAGCCGGTCGATCGTTGGGATTGACCGGCTGACAAATGACGACGTGGTCGGACGGCGCAAGCGGCCCGACGGCATCGTGCGCTCGCCATGGCCGATCGAATTGCACTCCGGCGAGAAACCGAAGCTGGAGTGGCTCGACGATGACTATTACGAAGTGCCCTATGGCGCCCTCATTCCGGAGGTGGGCGAGAACCTCATCATCGCCGGCCGCTGCCTGAGCGCCGAACATGAAGCGTTGGCGTCGTGCCGGGTGACCGCGCAGTGTTTCGGCTATGGCCATGCCGCCGGCATTGCGGCAGCGGAAGCGATCACCAGCGGCACGTCAATCCGCAACCTGCAGGGTGAGCACATTCGGGAACTCCTGAATGGAGACGGCGCCCGGCTCGACGGCTGATGATTCGTGGACGCCGGATGCCCGGTGGGCCGGGCTTATGGATAAGTAATATATTGCCAGCCTCACCCTGACCGGTTGTCACTCCATGGACAATGTTATGTCTGTGCACCATTATTTTGCGCCGCATTGATTTGGGAGGATCCGGCGATGACGATAAAGACCGAATGGCTGGACTATGACGTAATTGTTGTGGGCTCCGGCGGCGCTGGCGGGCAGGCGGCGAGCGTGGCGGCTGAAGAAGGTGCGCGCGTCCTTGTTGTCTCGAAGGATCCGATCGGTTGTTCCGACACCAAGATATCCGAAGGCATCGCCACAGTTCGGGCGTCCGGGAGCGACGACGACAGCGCAGCCGGCCTTTCGGAAAACTTGCGCATGGGCGGTGGCGACCTGAACGTCGAGGCGATTACCGATGCTTTCGCCCAGGACAGTCAGGCCGGGTATGACAGGTTAAGATCACATGGTCTGCGGCCTCCCATCGACGCCGAACGCAACACCCCAAAGCCGCTCCCGCTGCCCTTGGGCGGCCACACCAAACGGCGCTCGGTTGGTCATAGGAACAGCGGCATCGCCTTCGGACATGCCAGCTGGAATGCCGTTATCGAAGGCAGCCGCATCGACTATCTGGAAGACGCGTGGTTTCTCGATCTGGTGACCGAGGAGACCGGTGCCGGCAAGGATGCACCAGCCAAACGCGTTATCGGCGGTCTCATCTATGACGCCTCGAAAGGCTGTCTTATTGCGGTTCGCGCTCCCGCGGTGGTGATTGCGGCAGGCGGCCTTTCGACCATCTTTTTCCCGAAAACCGATACCATGCGCGGCAACACCGGAGATTCCTATGCAGTTGCCGCACGGGCCGGCGCGGAACTGGTGGACATGGAGCAGGTGCAGTTTCTCCCGTTCTGCCTCGCTTCGCCGCCGTCCTATGAAGGTTTGTGCGCCGGCGAGCCGGTCACAGCGAGCTTTCTTGGCGTGCTACGCGACAAGAACGGCAAAGTCATTCTGGACGGGGTTTATCTCAGAACCCGTGCAGAATGTTCGTCTGCAATCATGCGCACGGTCGAGGCGGGCAATGGCAGCCCCAATGGTGGCGCCTATCTCGATATGACCGCCAACAAAAAACTCCCCCGCTCGGGCCCGTACTTCATGCGGTTTTTGCAGACCTGCCTGCCGTCAGCCTACAACACTGCCCGGCAGGCACTGGGCAAGGCCGCAGGCAAATGCGAAGTCGAATGGGAAGTCCGGCCCGGAGCGCACTATCAAATGGGTGGGATCCGGACCAATGAGCATGGCGCGTCGGCGGGCGGTGATGGAGCCGGAGAGACGGCCCACGGCATTGCCGGATTGTTCGCGGCCGGCCAGGCGATGGGCGGCGTATTTGGCGCCAATCGCCTCGGCTCCACCGCGTTGACCGAGAACGCGGTGTTTGGCGCCCGGTCCGGCCGCGCCGCTGCCGAAACCGCAAGAACCACCAGCCATACTGCAAACGACGACGCTTTCGCACCGTTTATCGCTGAAACCGCCAGCCGGTTCGGGCAAAAGGGCGATGTGGCTGCATCCGCCCTCAAGCTTGAACTGCAGCGCGAAAGCTGGACCTGTATCGGACCGGTGCGCACCGCCGATCGCTTGGAAAAACTGGCGGCACTGCTGCAGGACTGGCGTGAGCGGCTTGAACGCGTATCGATACCGGCTCACACGGTGTGGAACCAGGCGTTCATGGAATTCGAAGAGCTGCGCAATATGCTCGAAACGGCAGAAGCAGTGGCAGCGGCGGCACAGAACCGGGACGGCAGCGTAGGCGGACACGTGCGCCTCGACCGCGGCAATATTTCAGCGTTCTCGACACCCTACTCGACTGTCGTGAACAGAGTACCGGACGGCGGTTATCTGGTGCGCCGGGTCGCCCGCCCGCGCCAGCCTTTGAAGCGTCTTGTGTCGTACAAGCTGCAGGAAAACTGGCGCAAATTTCAGATCAAACTCTTGTTGATGATGCCATCCGGCATGCAGGACAAAAACCTCGAGAAACGCTATCAGGCCATCATGGGGGCGAGCGGCGCAGCGCCGGAGGTTACACCCGGAGGTGTTGACGCGGCCATTGGGGAGGCGACAAAGGCGTGAAGGTTGAGATTGTCACCCACCGCGACGGCAAAGAAGCCACCGTCGGATTCGAGTACGAGAAGCGATTTGAGGCCGAAAGGCCAATGGTTCTTGACGTCCTCCTGCAAGCCCAGGCGCGCACGATGCCGGATCTTGCCTTCCGCTATGGCTGCCGTGCCCGCAATTGTGGCGTCTGCACCGTCGATATCAATGGCAAACCGCGCATTGCCTGCCGCGCGCGGGCGCGCGAAGGCGACACGATCAGCCCGGTAGCGACGTTGCCGGTGCTCAGCGACCTGGTCGTGCGGCGCGACGGCATTGCGCGCCAGATGCGCGGACGCCTTTCCAGCGGCGGTCAGGGCAACAACCTCAACGTTGAGGCGCCAGAGGCCTATCACGACCTCACCGCCTGCATCGAATGCTATGCCTGTCTCGACAAATGTCCGATGCACGCGCGCAATTTCGACGGCGGCCTGCCGGGCGATGTGCAGAACGCGGAAGACCTGCCCGATGCCTCCAAGGGCTACCGCTGGGGCAATCCATTCTCGCTGCTCAAGCTGCAGCGCATCCGCATCGACCCCTTGACCACGGATGCGGGCCGGCAAGCAGCCGTCGACAACGCAATCGATCTTGGGCTCGATGCCTGCGTCGGCTGTGCCGGTTGCAAATGCGGCGTCGGCATCGACTTGATGGGTCAGGTGGTCGGCGAACTGCTCGAGGCGGCCAAAGACCGCCTGCCATCGTCCAAGACCTGATTGCCGGACCGCTGATGAACGCCCGAAAGGGCCCTCAAAAACCCGTATCACTTTCGCGGATTGCCTTGAGGATGCCGACGATCGCCCGGTCACGCGCCGCGGCCATTTCCTCGAAGCGGCGTTCGCCCGCCATCTCATTGCATCCATCGACCATACGGTCACGTAACTCCTGGGTGAGCGGTGGGGCTTCGAGACGGGACCACGGCAGGAGCAGGGCTGGGCCGAACTGGTCGAGGTTGGTGGCCATACCGCCTGCCCCGCAGGCCACATGAAACGCCATGCACTGCCCCATCATTGCCATTCTGGGGCCCGGCCCGTTGATCAGCGCGGTGTCGATGTCCTGCGGCGTTGCCTCACCGTTGGCCACCATGTGCAGGGCTTCGCGCCACAGCGCTTCCTGGAGCCGGGTCGCAATGAAACCGGGGATCTCCTTTTTCATCACCAGCGGCGCTTTCCCCGCGGCCTTGTAGAAATCATGCGCCCATTCAACGGTCGCAGGATCAGTGCCGTCACCGCCGACGATCTCAACCAGTGGCAACAGATAAGGCGGATTGAAGGGATGGCCGACCACGGTGCGCTCCGGTGAGGCGCAGCGCGCTTGAATATCCGTCATGGTGAGACCGGACGTGCTCGACGAAATCACCACATCGTCCGGCACCAGATCGCCCAGCCGCTCGTAAAGCGCCTGCTTGACCGCAAGGATTTCCGGCGCACTTTCCTGCACAAACCCGGCATCACCGACGGCCTCCTGTAAATCAGAAGTGATCGTCAGGCGATCGAGCGAGGCCCCCGGCACCAATCCCAGCGAAGTGAGACTGATCCACGCCGTATCGACGATCTGTCGGAAAGCGCGCTCCTCGTCCGGATCGTGCAAATAGGCTGCAACGTCATAGCCCTGAGCCAGAAAGTGGGCCGTCCAGCCGGCGCCGATCGGTCCCGCGCCGATGCTCGCGACACGCTTTACATCTGTCGGGGCAGGTCTGCTCATGTCTTTCCCTATTGCCCCTTGAACACGGGTGCGCGTTTTTCGACAAAGGCGCGGACGCCTTCCTCCGCGTCTTCGGATTTCAGCATCGCCCGGTAGGTCGGCAGGTTGCCGGTGCGCATGGTGTCGAAGGCATTTTGCAGCGGCACGCACTCGATGGAGCGGAGCACCTCCTTGACGGTTTGCAGCGCCAGCGGTGCGGCTTCCGCCAGCTGGTCTGCCCATTCGCGCGCCGCGCTCATCAAATCGGCATATGGCACTACTTTGTTGATGAGACCGTAGCGGGCAGCTTCTTCCGCCGTCATCCGGCGGCCGAGCAGAAACATTTCCATGGCGATGTTATAGGGCAACCGGCGCGGCAGGCGCTGGATGGCGCCGGCATCAGGCACCATGCCCAGGGGCATTTCCGGCAGACCGAACTCCACATGTTCGGCCGCAATCAAAAGGTCGCAGGACATGGCCAGCTCGAATCCGCCGCCGATGACAAGGCCGTTGAGGGCAGCGATCACCGGCTTGTTCAGGGTCCAGTTCTCGGTCAGTCCGGCAAAACCACCATCTCCATAATCGCCATCTTCCCACCAGTTGTCGAGTTTGGTTTCACCGTCATTGAGGGACTTGAGATCCCATCCGGCGGAGAAAATGCGGTCGCCTTCAGCGGTGAGAATACCGACCCGCAAATCCGCATCGTCGCGCAGGATCGCGAACGCCGCACCCAGTTCCCGGCTCATGGCGTGGTCTATGGCATTGACTTTGGGCTTGTTCAACTTGACTTCCAGAACGTGACCCGACCGGGTTGTCTCAACATGCTGCGTCATGGCTGTCCTCTGGCAATAGGATGACGGATCTATCCAGAATGATCTGTCAGAGCAATTGCCGGGATTTGCGTAAATTCGACCGAGTTTGAAATTATTCGACAAGCCGCATTGGCGCGTGCCCGGTGAAGTCACCCGTTGTGACGGGGACCTGACCCCGCAAACGAATCCAGGATCGGACAGTCCGGCCTGTCGTCGCCGTGACAGGCCTCCGCCAGGTGGGCCAGTTCGTCACGCAGTTTCCGCAGATCGTGAAGTTTATCCTCGATCTCCGCCAGACGCTTGAGGGCGAGACTTTTAACATTGGCGCTGGAGCGATCCTGATCCTCATAAAGGCTCAAAAGCTCGCGGCACTCTTCTATTGAGAAACTGAGCGCACGGGCGCGGCGCACGAAGGTCAGCTTCCGCAGCTCGACATCGCCATAGAGCCGGTAGCCGTTTTCAGACCTGCCATTCGGCACCACCAGACCGACATCCGCATAGTACCGCACCGTCTTGGTTGGCAGCCCTGTTGCATTCGCCGCATCGCCGATATTGAGCATCTGATTTCCTTCTTGACCTTCCAGTGGCTGGAAACCTTATACCCCACAACAGAATCGCAAAAGGCAAACATTTATGGCTGTTGCCGCAACCGTAACAAATCTCGATTGGAGCTGCCGTCACACATGGCGGGCGGCGTCGAAAAATACTTTGTGGTGCCTCGTGGGTTGCTCGATCGGCGACATGGGCACAATTCTGTTCTTCCAGCTCAGCGGAATTGCCTGGCCGGTTTTGGCCATCATGGTGCTCGCCATCGTCAATGGCCTGTTGACGTCAATCGCGCTTGAGACCTTCATCCTGTCGCGACAAATGCAGTTGCTCAACGCCTTCAAGGTGGCGTGTGGCATGTCGCTGATCTCGATGATTTCCATGGAAGCCGCGATGAACATCGTCGATGTGCTTGCAACCGGTGGCGCAAGGCTCACCTTATGGGTGCTGCCGATCATGTGGGCCGCTGGTTTCGTAACCCCCCTGCCCTACAATTACTGGCGCCTCAAAGCGCTGGGCAAAGCCTGTCACTGAAATGGCTTGCGAGGGTTCGGCCTAGATGATGCAATTTTCAGATACAGATGCGCGACGCTCCGGCGATGGAAATCAGGCGTCGGGGTCGTTCAGCAGATTTCGCGGAACCTATGCGTCCAAACGGCGGGCAATCCGGGCCGGGTCAGCGACGGCCGATCCTTATGCCCGGTGCCACACCTCAGGTTTCACGCAAACGATGTCAGCCGCACTTCTGCGGTTTACCGGTGAGAATCGCAATCGGCAGGGTGACGATCGTCCAGATGCCACAGCCAATCGTCCGGACCGGATCTTTCGGTTTTTCGGCTGCTACGGCAGCGATCGGCGCTGCCACGAATCCGGCCACTGTTGCGGCGATCACAAGTTTTTTGAACGTATTCATATCTGTACCTCCCAATGGTTGGCGGAAATCCAAGCCATTGCATCGTATGTGAAGCCGCAACCGCAGACAAGACCGTCAGCGCCTTGTGGAAATAACCCCCAGTTGCGCCGTCCGAATGCGCCAGACCCTGCTCTGCGCAGCTGCCAATGCCGCTCAAGAACGTTTGAATTGGCAACAGCATGAACGATTGGTATAGAGACCGCATGATCGGGAAAGTTGCCAGTCTGCTGCTCAGTGTCATGTTGCTTGTGACCCAAACTTTCGGGGTGGCGGCACATTGTGTGAGCCAGGAATCAGCTGCCGGGCATGCCCATGCAAGTCTCTCGGTGGCTGCGCATTCACACGACGCTACGGGCATTGCGGATGACGCACACCATACACACGCGGAACACCAGGCCCCTGCCCCGGATTTTGACTTTGACCTCACCGCAAGTGATTGCACGCTGGGGAGTGTCGGTGTCGAGCCGTTAGGTCATTCCGACCCCGAACGCGCGCGGCTAAAGACACCTTTCACCGCTCTCCTTGCGGACGCGCGCCTTGGCGCAATACCCGCCCAACCTACTCCCCCTCCGAACACCACTCTCTGAACCAAGTCGTGCCGACCTGCGTTCGACTTTGAGAACGCGCGCTCAAACCGATTATTCAGAAAGTGGATAAGTATGTCTTCAAGACGCCCTCTGGCCTGGTTTTCAGGCTCCTTAATGCTGCTGCAAGCGGCACCTGCTTTGGCAGACACCTTGCGCGATCCGACAAATCCCGACGCGCCGGTTTCCCGTGCGCACTATCACTCTGTGATGTCGGGCTATCAGTTCGAGCCGATCCGCGGGAAACCCGGGAACTGGCGTGAACTGAACGATCGGATGGAGCAGATCGGCGGCCCGCTGGGCCAGTTGCGGGATCTATCCGAACCGATTCAAAAGAAGAAGAAATAGCGACAACTCACTCAATATAGGGGAGTGTGCAATGATATTTGAGAAGCGACGTGCGCGATTGAAGTCCAGCCTGGCTGTGTTCTCGGCTTTGGCTCTGGGGGCCTGCGCAACGCCGAATGAGGAAGCTGCGTTCCAGCATGTGAACGCGCTTGTAACGGCGCGAACGAAAGTACCTGTGGTCTGGCACACCACCGATGAATCACGGGCCTCGGCCGACTATGAAGTGCGTGGGCTGCTGGCCGAACCATTGTCCAAGAACGGCGCTGTAAAACTTGCGTTTTTGCGCAACCCGGCCATTCAGGCGACATTGGCGACACTCGGTATTTCGGAAGCAGACGTGGCGCAGGCCGGGCGGATCGAAAATCCTGTGATTTCGATAGAACGGGTCGCCACCCATGGCATCCTGGAAATTAACCGTCAGGCAATCATCAGTATCCTTTCACTGGCCACCATCGGCGGGCGCAGTGAAATCGCCAAAAACAATGCGGAAAAGACCCGCTACCTGGCGGCGCTTGATATTGCCGGCACCGCAAATGAAGTTACCACCGCATGGGTCGAAGCTGTTGGCGCACGCGAACGGGTGGCCATCATGAACCGTATCTTTGCGTCGTCGAAAGCAGCCCGCGATCTGGCAATGCGCCTGGCCGAAGCGGGCAGCATGACGGAGATCGATCGGGCCAAGATCGAGGCCTTCCATGCAGAAGTCGCCGGGCAGCGCGGGCAATTGCGGGCCGGCGCACAAATGGCGCGCGAGCGGCTGATCAGGGCCATGGGACTGTGGGGCAAGGAGGTTGCATTCAAACTTCCCTGGCAACTTCCGCAGCTGCCAGTCCGGGCGAAGCGGTTCGGTGACCTGGAAGCCACCGCGGTCGCGAAGCGCCTCGACATCAGAGCTGCCCGCAAGGATGTCGAAGCCCTGAAGGAAACCTGGGGGCTCACCGGCTTCACCTCGGTCCTCAATTTGCTGGAGCTTGGGCTCAACTGGGACACGGAGCGTGAGAAGGATGACGGCGAATCGCGCAAAAACAACCTGAAAGGTTTCGAGTTCGAGATCGCCATCCCGATCTTCGATCCGGGCGATGCCAAACGGTCCCGTGCCAAGTGGGTCTATATGCAGTCCGTTGAGAAACTGAAGTCGCTCGCCATCACGGCACGTTCGGAAGTGCGCGAGGCCTATGTCGGCTATCGCTCGAAACTCGAACTGGCGCAGCACTATCAGCGCACCATCGTGCCGCTGCGGGCGAGGATCTCGGAGGAGGAACTGTTGCGCTACAACGGCATGCTGGCCAGCGTGTTCGAGCTTTTGACGGCGGCCCGGCAGCATGCCGAAGCCTCAATGACGGCTCTCGACGCCAAACGCGATTTCTGGCTGGCGGATGGGCACATGGATGCCGTCTTGTTGACCGGCTCAGCCGGCGCGGCGCCCGGCAGCATGGACAGCATGGAAATGGCCAATGCCGGCGGCGATCAGGAACATTGAACGTGAAGGAGCATTCTAAGATGGACAGACGCAAATTTATGGCGACATCGGCTGCCGCTGTGCTGGCCGCCGGTGCGGTGCCCCGCACCTCGATGGCCAGCGTGCCGGAAGCCGCAATAACCAAGAGCGCGGCAATGGTGGTGTCGGACCTTCCCAGTGAAGGACGGCCATACATGCCCGTGGCAACCCTCAATGGCTGGTCGGCGCCGTGGCGCATCAAAAACGGCTGGAAGGAATTCCACTTGATCGCGGAACCGGTTGAGCGGGAAATTGCACCCGGCATGACCGGCTTCCTGTGGGGCTATAACGGGCAGTGTCCGGGACCGACCATTGAATGTGTCGAAGGCGACATGGTGCGCATATTCGTCACCAACAAACTGCCGGAACACACAACCATCCACTGGCACGGCATATTGCTGCCTGCGGGCATGGATGGTGTCGGCGGATTGAACCAACCCCAGATCAAGCCCGGTGAAACCTTCGTCTACGAGTTCGAGATGAAGAAGTCCGGCACCTTCATGTATCACCCGCATGCCGATGAGATGGTGCAAATGGCGATGGGTATGATGGGCTTCTTTGTGGTGCACCCGAAGGACGTGGAACAGCACAAGGTGGACCGCGACTTTGTCTTCCTGATGAGCGCCTACGATATCGATCCGGGCGCCTATACGCCGAAGATCAACACCATGTCCGATTTCAACCTGTGGACATGGAACAGCCGCGTCTTTCCGGGTATCGACCACTTGGTGATCAGGCAGGGAGACCGGGTGCGCGTTCGCTTCGGCAATCTCACCATGACCAATCACCCGATCCACATGCATGGATATGACTTCGAAGTCACCTGCACGGATGGCGGCTGGGTGCCGGAGGGTGCGAGGTGGCCGGAGGTCACGGTTGACTGTGCCATCGGGCAGATGCGGGCGTTCGAATTTGACGCCAATGCGCCCGGCGACTGGGCCATTCACTGCCACAAGTCACATCACACCATGAACCCGATGGGCCATGACGTGCCGACGATGATCGGTGTCGACCATCGCGGCATCGCCAAACGGATCGTACAGCTGTCGCCGGACTATATGGTCATGGGCGAACGTGGCATGGCCGATATGGGCGAAATGGAGATGGAGCTGCCGCGCAACACCCTGCCGATGATGACCGGCTGGGGGCAGTTCGGCCCAATTGAAATGGGCGGAATGTTTTCCGTTGTGAAGGTGCGCGAAAATCAGCCGCATCGCGATTTTACAGATCCGGGCTGGTACGACTACCCGGAAGGAACGGTTGCATACAAGTACACCAGCTAGCAGAATTAACAATCAAGGAGACCGCAGATGAAACGACTCTTGGTAGCGGGCCTCGCCTTCAGCGTGATGACGGGCGCCGCATTCGCACATGGCAAGAAAAAGCACGACGAAGCGAAAGCGGAAGCGCCCGAAATGGTGAGTACCGATTTCGGAGAAACCGGCAACCCCGAAACGGTCAGCAAAACCGTCACATTGATCATGAGCGACGAAATGACGTTCACGCCCAATGCCTTCACGGTGAAGGCTGGTGAAACCATCAAATTTGTCGTCAAGAACGGTGGTGAAGAGCTGCATGAAATGGTGATCGGCCGAACCGAAGACCTCAAGAAACACGCCAAAATGATGGTTCAGTTTCCTGAGATGGAGCATGAAGAACCCTACATGGCCCATGTCGACCCGGGCAAAGATGGCGAGATCGTCTGGAAATTTTCCAAGACCGGTTCGTTTGAATTCGGCTGCCTCATTCCCGGCCACTATGACGCCGGCATGAGAGGCACAATTGTTGTTGAACATTGAGAAGCGCCCGAACGGCGTGAACAAGGAGTAAGACTATGCGTATTTTGATTGCAACTCTGACGGCTGTATTCGTTCTTGTGGGAGCGCTCGCAGCGGGAACCGGGGCGTTCGCGGAAGAACCCGTGTGGACGAAAGGCAAAATTACAAAGGTCAAACCCGATCAGGGCAAGGTCACGGTGAAACACGAAGAGATCACCAACCTGGACATGCCTGCCATGAAAATGGTGTTCCGGGTTGAAGACGCCGCCCTGCTCGCAAAACTGAAAACCGGTGAAGAGCACGAGTTCTATTTCGTGAAGGAAAACGGCCGCTTCACGATCAAGAGTATCAAGGAATAATCCTGCGCAGGGAGGGCAGATGCCATCACATGGATGGCCTGCCTCTCCCCCTGCCGCAGAACAGAAACCCACCGGCACGGAGACCACAAACAGATGATGCACGGCATGTCATCACACATGCTCTTTGTCTGGGCCGTTGCCTTGTTGCTTGTGTTCGCGGGCACCGTAATCGCGATCTTTATGCTGCGCTCGGCATCGACAGGTGCGATCCGTGTATCGGAGCTGGGCTTCGGCAAACGATTGAAGGGGCTGCCGTTCACGAGACCCGAACTTGATCCGGCCGGAACCGGCAAGGCTGCTCACGACACGGTTTTCATTCTCCCCGACATCAGCAACTACACCCGCTTCATGACTGGAAACCGGTTCGCGTTCGGCCATGCGCAGCACATCATTTTCTCGCTCATCAATGCCATGATTGACGCTGCGACGAAAACTGTCGAGCTCTCCAAGCTGGAAGGGGACGCAGCATTGTTTTTTGCTGACAGCCAGAAACATTCGGATGCAGCAATCGGGCAAACCGTCATGGACATCTTCCGTGCATTTTTCCAGGAGCGCAATCGGCTGCTCGCCTCAAACATCTGCGCGTGCAAAGCCTGCACGAGCATTGAACTGCTGGACTTGAAAATATTCGTGCACCGAGGGCGCGCGGCCCGGTTCAAGTTTCGCGGTTCAGTGGACCATTTCGGAACCGATGTCATTGTGCTGCACCGGCTCATGAAGAACGGTGTCGATGGTCACAGATACGTCATGGTGACCGATGCCGCTGCCCAAAACATTAGACTTTCGGGCGAGCACATTACATATCACGTGGACGAACAGATCGCTGACATCGGCCCGGTCAGGGCAACTGTTTACGAGATCGATGACGCCACAGCAGCAGAACTCGGACGCGCCGATAGCCGCGGGAAGACCTCGGTTGCGCGCGATCTGTGGCTCAAGCTGAGGGAGAACATCCGCTCAGTACAAGCAGAGCTGTTTCAAAAGACGCGCAGCGGCACATCTTGAAGATATCGCCGCCGCTATCCGGATTGCTCCGCAGTGCCCGCGTAGACTTCGAACTTGCCCTCGTCGAACACCAGCGGCTGCACCATGCCACCTGCCTCCTCAACCACGGCCTCGAACTCCGGCAGGGCGAGAACATTGTCAAAGCAGCGTGACATGGTCGGAAATTCCGCCGCCAGATCGATGCCGGCCAAAAGGGCATTGCGGATCTGCGGCACAAGAAAGCAGTCGGCCAGGCTGACATCATCGCCGATGGCATAACGACCGGCACACGCCTCCATAATGCCTTCGATGGCGCCGAACTCGCGGCGGATGAAGTGAAGGCGCAGGGGATGCTCGGTGGGTGTCGCCTTCACCATGCCCCACTCGCCCATGGCCTGAATGATGAACGGAATGTTCTGATAGGGCTGTGTGTCCGAGGCGATGATCCACATGATGCGCCGCGCCTGGGCCCGCAGCCAGGGATCTTCCGGCAGCATTGGTCCGGTGTCGTCCGGTGCGACGCAATCTTCAAGATATTCGATGATCGGACCGGTCTGCGTAACTTTTCGGCCATCTGACAGCAGCAAAATCGGCACCCGTCCTTCAGGGCTGAAGGCGGTCAGATCGGTTGTCCCAACACGCTCCGTCTCAGCGTCACCCTCAGGCATGGTGAACACGAGGATGCCGCGATGGTCGGTCTCGAGGCCGGTGCTGACCAGTTCCACCATGGATGTTGGAATGCCGCGATATCGCAAATATAGTGTGACGCGCATGGATGCGCTGCTGGCGGGATGGTAAAACAGGCGGAACGGCCCGGTCTGCGGTTGCGGGACTGCGGGCATTCTGGTGTACTTCCTTCACAAACAAGAAATTCAACATGCACATTATCCAATCATCGCCAATCTGGTCAAACCGGCGCTGCAACTATGATACTCAACAGGCTCTGGCCCGCTTGCGCAGTTTACCGCCGAACGCCTATGCTTCCTGCGACGCACGATTCGATTATCGGTGTTTCGTGGAGATTGAGTGACGGCTACGGATCCTGGCGCACCCGCCAGGAGAGTGAGGAACAGACGTGAACCCATTGATCACAGCCTGGCGGGCCTGCGGAAAATCGCTCATTGCGGTTGGACTGTTCTCGCTGGCCGTAAACATGCTCATGCTGACCGTACCCCTCTATATGATTCAGGTGTTCGACCGGGTCCTCTCGAGCGGAAGTGTCGACACGCTGGTGATGCTGACCGTGGTGGCACTCGGCGCGCTCCTGATGTTCGGCACGTTCGACATGCTGCGCAATATGGTACTGGCGCGAACCGGCGCGAAACTCGAGTCCGCGCTTGGCGGTCCTCTGCTGGCAGCCTCCATCGTCAACCGCACCAAAGGCGACCGCTCCGAAGCTCAGGGAATGCGGGATCTCGCAATGCTGCGTTCCTTCCTGTCGGGCCCGGTCGTCGTCACCATGTTCGACGTGCCGATCATGCCGTTTTACGTGCTGGTGGTTTTCCTCATTCATCCAAGCCTTGGGTGGATCATGCTGGCCGGTGCGACCGTTTTGTTTCTGCTCGCCATCGCCAATCAGCTGATCAGCAGAAAACCACTCGCCGCGCAGAACCGCCACACAATGGAGGCTCTGGCCACCGCCCAGTCGCATGTGCGAAATGCGGAAGTGATCCAGGCGATGAGCATGTTTCCTCAAAGCGTGAACGCTTGGGGAAAGCAAAACGCACGTTCGCTGCAGGCAATGATTGTGGCCACCACGCGGGGCGCCTTCATGCAATCGTTCTCGAAGGTGTTCCGTCTCTACCTGCAGGTTATGCTGCTTGGATATGGTGCCTGGCTGGTCCTGCAGCAGGATCTGACCGCGGGCATGATCTTCGCCGCCACGCTGGTCGGTGCGCGGGCACTGGCACCGGTGGAAGGCGCCATCACCGGCTGGCAGAGCTTCACGCAGGCGCGCGCGGCTTACGGCCGAGTGCGGACCACGCTTGCAACATCGGGCGATTTCTCGCCGCGCACCGCCCTGCCTGATCCCAAAGGCGAGATTATCGGTGATAAACTCGCCTACGTTCCCAAGCCCGGCGCCAAGCCTGTCCTCAAGGGCATATCGTTCAAGGTCTTGCCCGGTGACGCGGTCGCCATTGTGGGGCCGACAGGGGCTGGAAAATCGACATTGGCCCGGTTGCTGGTCGGAGCACTGCCGCCGACGGCCGGTGCCGTGCGCCTTGACGGTGCGGACCTTGCCAATTGGGACCGCGACCAGCTCGGCCAGTATATCGGCTATCTGCCGCAGGACGTTGAGCTGTTTCCCGGAACCATTGCGGAAAATATCGCTCGGCTCGACCCTGACGCCCCATCCGACGCCGTGGTCGCAGCGGCAACGCTTGCCAATGTGCACGACCTGATCGTGCGCCTGCCGGAAGGATACGACACGCTTATCGACCCGTCGGGCTTCGAGCTGTCGGGAGGACAACGCCAGCGTATTGGCCTTGCCCGCGCCTTTTACGGCTCACCGCAATTTGTCGTGCTGGATGAGCCGAACGCCAATCTCGACAACGAGGGGGAACATGCCCTCATGCAAACCCTCGTGGCGGCGAAAAAAACCGGCGTAACGACAATCATCATCGCCCATCGCCCCTCCGTCATAGAAGTGGTTGACCGTGTCATGGTTCTGCGCGATGGCGCAATCGAACTCTATGGCCCGCGCACGGACGTTCTGGCGAAAATCACCAATATGCGGCAGCGCGCAATCGCCGGGTCCAAGCCCGACGCAGCCCAGAACGCAAAACCCCCTAAGCGAGGAAAGTCATGAGCCAGAAGGCATCCGGCCTGGTTGAACAGTCCCGCACAGAGACCGCCTTCAACGCGTGGCACGCAACCGTCACAAAGGGCAGCAGCCGGCTTTCCATAATCGGTCTCCTTGTGCTTATCGTGGCCTTTGGCGGCGGTGGACTGTGGGCTGCAACGGCACCACTTGCCGGAGCAGCGCTGGCCACTGGTACAGTGGTCGCGACCGGTCAGAACCAGACCATCCAGCATCTAGAAGGCGGTATCATCGAAGATATTCTTGTCAAGGAAGGCCAGAAGGTAAAGAAGGGACAGATCCTGATCCGACTGAGCCGCTCGACGGCAACGGCAAACCTGCAACGTTACAAAACTCAGCACGATACCTACCGCGCCCTGCGCGCCCGGTATCGCGCGCAGCTGGATGGCGATGCGGAGATCACGTTTCCACAGGATTTGCTCGACAAGGATTCCGATCCGGAAGTGGCTGAAATCATCGAAACCCAAAAATCGGAATTCGGCGCAATGCGGGAAGAACTGCAAAGCGAGATTTCCATATTTGAAAAGCGCCGGGCAGCCTATGATGAAGAGATTGCCGGCCTCAAGGCGCAGCGCTCATCGCAATCCGATCAGTTCGGGCTGATCCAGGAAGAGATGGAAGCGACCAAAACGCTTCTCGATCAGGGGCTGACACCCAAATCCAAATATCTGGCGCTGCAACGCAAATCCTCCGAGCTCACCGGCAACCAGGCCCAGCTTTCGGCACGGATTGCACGCGCCAAGCAGAACATTGCCGAGACCGAACAGGAAATTGTTCAACTCAAGAAGGAGCGGCGGCGTACGTCAATCTCGGAACTCAGGGATGTTCAGTCACGGCTCAGCGATGTACAACAACAGATGCAGGCGGCGGAAGAAGTCGTCCGGCGGATTGAAGTTCGCGCACCGATCAATGGTGTTGTCGTCAAGATGCATCACAACACGCATGGCGGTGTGGTGGCGCCGGGGGAACCGATCCTCGAGCTGCTTCCCGGCGATGCTACGCTGCTGATAGAGGCCCGTGTTCGGCCGGAAGATATCGACGTGGTCCATGCCGGCCGGCCAGCCAAGCTTCGCTTTACGTCGCTGCGGCAGCGCATTACACCGACGCTGCCGGGCGAAGTGACCTACGTATCAGCCGACCGCTTTACCGACCCGGCCACAAACTCCAACTATTATGAAGCGCGGGTCAAAATTGCGTCAGACCTCCCGGAGGAGTTTGCCAACATTGAGATCACCCCCGGAATGCCGGTGGAGGTCTATGTGGAAACCCGCGCCCGCACGGCGTTGCAGTATTTCCTCGGACCAATTACCGACAGCTTTGCCCGGTCATTCCTGGAAGACTAAACTCCATGGATTCTAGTGCGCGTGGAAAGATCATGCTCTAGGGCTTGCGCACTTCCCGCACCTCGGTTATGCCGCCAGTGACTTTTTCCCCAAATCACAGCAATGGTGGCTCCCATGTATCCCGAAAAACTGGAACTCTTGATCAATGGCGAATGGTGTCAGGGCAGCGAGGGTAAATCCGAGCCCGTCATCAACCCGGCGACCGAAGAAGTACTGGCCGAAGTGCCGCACGCATCGGTGTCCGACCTCGACCGCGCGCTGCAGGCCAGCGCCGAGGGCTTCAAGGTCTGGCGCGCCACCTCGCCATTGCAGCGTCAGGCGGTGATCGAAAAGGCCGCCTCATTGATGCAGGAGCGGATCGACGACATCGCCAGAACACTGACCATGGAAATGGGCAAGCCGTTTGGTGAGTCGAAGGTGGAAATCGGCTTCGTGATAGATGTGGCGCGCTGGTATGGCGAAGAAGGCAAACGCGCCTATGGGCGGTTGGTGCCGTCTCGCTTTCCCGGCGCCCGGCAGATGGTGGTCAAGGAGCCGGTGGGGCCGGCCTGCGCGTTTGTCGCCTGGAACTTTCCCGGCACCAACGTCATCCGCAAAATTGCAGGCGCCCTGGGGGCCGGCTGCTCGATCATCATCAAACCGAGCGAAGAAACCCCTGGCACCGCCGTCGCCATCGCGCGCTGCTTCCAGGATGCCGGTCTGCCGCCGGGGACGTTGAATGTGGTGTTCGGTGTGCCAGGCGAGGTCTCGAGCCACATTCTTGCCTCCTCTATCCCCCGCAAGGTTTCCTTCACCGGCTCGATCCCGGTGGGCAAGCACCTGTTGAAGCTTTCGGCCGACACCCTCAAGCGCTGCACCATGGAACTGGGCGGCCACGCCCCGGTGGTGGTGTTCGATGATGCGGATATCGAGAAAACGCTGAACACCCTGGCCGTCTTCAAATTCCGCAATGCCGGTCAGGTCTGCATTTCGCCGACGCGATTTTATGTCCAGGACAAGAGCTACAAGGCGTTCGTCGAAGGGTTCACCGAGCGGGCGAAGGCGGTAAAGGTCGGAAACGGCATGGACGATGGCATTGAGATGGGCCCGCTGATTGCCGATCGCCGCCTCGATGTCATGGATGAATTCGTCGCCGATGCGAAAGATCACGGCGCCTCTATCACCACCGGTGGCGAGCGTATGGGAAACCAGGGCTATTTCTATTCTCCCACCGTGCTCTCCGACGTGCCGGACGATGCCAGGATCATGGTCGACGAACCGTTCGGGCCCCTGGCGCCAATCACTCATTTCAATTCGTTCGACGAAGTGGTGGAACGGGCGAACTCCCTGCCCTTCGGTCTCGCCTCCTACGTGTTCACCAGCGATGGCGGCAAGGCTGCAAAGATCGAAGATGCACTCGACGCGGGACTGGTCGGCGTCAATCACCCAGGCGTGGCGACGCCGGAAACGCCGTTTGGCGGCGTCAACGAATCCGGATACGGCTCCGAAGGCGGCATCGAGGGCCTCGATGCCTTCCTGCGCACCAAATTCATAACCGAGGTTGGAGTTTAACCACCGCCACCACCCGGCAATGTGAGTTCAAAGACAGTGCCGCGCTCCGATGGCAGAAGGCGGATTGTGCCGCCATGCGCCACAAGCATGGAGCGGACAATGCCGAGACCCATCCCTGTGCCACCGCTTTCGCGCCTGGTGGTAAAGAAGGGATCGAAGATCTGTTCGCGGTTGTTGGCAGAGATGCCCTCGCCGTTGTCGCTTGCAATAACGCGGATCGTGTCAATGCGCCCATCTACATCGAGGATCAGGGCCGTCGCCCCGTGCCGTGCGGCATTATCGGCAAGGTGCGAAAAGATGATGCCCGCATTCTCGCGCGACATGGCTATGAGGCGGTCGGTGTCGCCATCTGCATCAATGGGAAAGCGTGAGTGAGCGGCCTGCACATCGGATATGACCGTGCTCAGGAGGACCGGCCCCCTCTCCTGCGGATTGTCCGCACGGGCCAGGTCGCGCAACCGCTCCAGCAGGGCTGTGAGCCGCGCGGTATCCTGAATAACATTGCCCAGAAAGCGCTTGCGTTCCTGCTCGGTCATGGCGTCGCCGGAATCACGCATTAACTCCGCAGCCCCCTGGATGGAGGTCAGCGGCGTCTTCAGCTCATGCGAAACGTGGGCGGCAAAATTAGCGACATAATCGGAGCGTTCGCTCAGCCGTTGCGCCATGTCGATGAAGCTTTGAGAGAGCGTGGCGATCTCGCGGCTGCCGTGATGGGCCGGCGGCAGAGCCCCTTCGCGCTCGCCCCGGCCAATCTGGCGTATGTAGTGGATAAGCCCGTGGATCGGCTGGGTAATGACCCGCAGGAACACCAGGCCGATCAGCAACGTGAACCCGAGAATGGTGATCGCCGCGAGTACCACCTTGCGGCGTTCCTCATAGAGATGTTTGAGAATATTGCTGGGGGTGCGCGAGGTGTAGATGACGCCCGCGACCTTCTGGTCCACGAACACGGGGAAGGCGGAAAACACACGGATGTCCGTGCCGCGGCTGATGGAGTAGATCGGCGGCCTCGGCCGGTCAATCTTGCGCTTCCGCAAAACGCTTGTGTACCGCCCCGCCAGTGCTGCTTTCACCTCCGGGACATGGGCGAGTGACAGACCGACTTCTCCCAGACCGCTGATCACATTGCCGCGCGGATCAAGCACAATAAACCCTGCAAGCGTAATCCGCCGGGCCTGGCTGGTGAGTTCGGTGAGCCCCGCACCAATCTCAAGATAGGCGGGCTCAAGCGCCTCTACGGCCAAACGTGCGTTTGGCCGCCGTTCAAGGATCTTGTCAACCGCGAGGTCGAGGCGCGGCAGAACTGGTGCGATCGGCATCTTGTCCCGCTCGCGCAGGTCTTCCGGTTCGGCCTCACCAAGCGTGACATCGTCAGGCAGCCGCGCGCTCACCTCTCGCGCCAGCATGGTGCCGAGCACGGCACTTTGGGTGATCAGTTCCATTTCGGTCTGGCGCACGAGCTGGTTCTCGTAAAGCCGGAAAAACACCAGACCCACCAGCGGCAAAGCGAGAACCCCGATCAGCACCGTGAACACAATCATGCTCAAGGTCGGCCGCCACTTGGATTTGACCGCGTGTACGGCCATCACCCGGCCTCGCAGGCTCCAAGCCGGAAGCCCACGCCATGCACAGTTTCGATGCCGGTCGCACAGCCCGCGTCCTGCAACTTGGCGCGCACGTTGCGGATGTGGCTGTCGATTGTGCGGTTTGACACGTGGATGTTCGATCCGTAGGCAGCCGCCATGATCTTGTCGCGGTCGAAGACAATACCGGGTCTTGAGATCATGGTTTTCAGGATGGCGAACTCAATCGACGTTAAGGCCAGGTCCTCACCGTTGAATGCAGCGAGATGGCGGGCGGCATCGAGCACCAGATGACCATGTTGGACCGGCTCATCGTGCTGTTCGGGTTCGGCGCTTCGCGGTGCCGTACGCTTCAAAATGACATTGACCCGAGCGATAAGTTCCCGCGGGCTGAACGGTTTGGTGACGTAGTCGTCACCGCCGATTTCAAGCCCCAGAACCCGGTCGATCTCATCGTCGCGCGCGGAGAGAAAAAGGATCGGCACATCCGACGTTTTGCGAATTTCGCGGCAAACCTCCAAACCGTCCATCTCGGGCATCCCGACATCGAGGACGACCAATTGCGGCGGGTCGGTGGCAAAGCGTTCAAGCGCCTCTGCGCCATCGCGGGCGATGACCGGTGCGAACTCCGCTTTTTCCAACGCAAAGCAAATCACCTCGCGGATATGCGGGTCGTCGTCCACGACCAGAATACGCCGAGCCATGCTGTATCTTTCCCGAATTTCAGGCTCTGCATCATCAGAGCGCTTCATGTTTACACGGAACCGTTTGATGGTCCAAATAGGCCCGTTGGCCACGTTGCGGCGCTTGCCCGATGTACCGCATCGTGGCTCACGCACCGCGCCTTGCCGAGCGAACCGATTTGGACCATCAAACGGTTCCATATGAACGTGAAGCGCTCTCGCACAGAGCGATGGTGGGTACATCAGGGGGAAATTTGCGCGACGCTACGCGGTCGGCGCAGATATTGGACGAGCCGCCAGTCCCGAAATGTCCAGTGACGCCAGTTCGATGCCGACCTTCGCCGATGCTCATAGGACAGACGGTCACGGCTTCCAAGCAGATAAGGCGCAACCTTCTCGCTGCGGCTGCGTTGATGTGCGATGAAACGATCGAGCGCTGGAAGCGACATTGCCCCCAACTGGACCAGGTATTTGGTGTCGAGGCTGACACCCTTGCCAGCCACTTCAAAACTGTGATCCACATTGTAACCTGCAATCAGGTGGGTGAAATTAACGAATGAAGACGCATAGAGCACCGTCATCAATGTCGCCAGATTGGCCGCCACCAGCCATTCATTGGATCGCTGAAACACGATCCGCGCGACGATCAGAGCCAACCCGGCGGCGACCAGCCCCATCCAGATAAAGGCGGCCACACGCAATTCCGTGAGCGCGTAGATATCCACGTAAAGCTCCAACCGGTGGATCGCCGAGATCACCAGCAGGATGTTCTGGCCGACCCAGAGATAAACCAGGGTACGAATCGCCTGAGCACTTTCGGTGGCGCTTGCCGGACGCATGGCAATGAGAACGAAAACCGCCGCGAGAAGCGCTGTCGCAATGAGGGGATAGGCACCGCGATGCGCATATTCAGCATAAGTGGTCCCGGCGGGCAGATCGGCTCCGCCCCACAGGAAGACGATATCGAGAGCCGTCTGCACGGCGAACAGTGCGTTGAACAGGAGAAGCGATCGGCGAACCGATGCAGTGTTGAACAGGCGTTCGCTCTCGGCTCGGCGTTTGGCAGCCGGCACGGGCGTGGCTTCGTGTGGTCCCGCCTCGGCCACCGGGGCACTGTACTCAATCCTTTTGCGTTTGCTGAAACGAACCCGGATGTAGGGCCAGGTGACGGAACTCACGATCAGCCAGAACACCACCCTGTAAAACCCGATGCCATCAGTCTCGGGCAGAAACTCAAAAGACGTGATCACCTGTTCGATCAGCGGATTGGCGGCTGTGAACAACAGCAAAAACACAGCCCCGAAAAACACGGGAACCAGCCAGCCAGCGGCCAGCCCCTGCCGGTCTGTCCCGCGGCGGCTTCGCCGCATTAGCCGCTTCGACAGGAACAGATCGGGCAGCAACCGGAACGGCCCGGCAAACATCAGCCTGCCGGCATTCGACAGGGCCTGTGTCAGGCTCTCACCTTGATGGCCGGTGGCAATGAGGGCGAAGGCAATCACCGATAAAGCGCAGATCAACAAAGACAGTATGCCCACCTGTTCAACCACAGGCACAAGGCCTGCAACCGCGATGGCGCAGGCAAGCCATACTTGCGTCTGTCCGGCCTGTTTGTTGGTTGTTGCTGCGGCGAGACAGACCGCGGCTGCGAAGATTGCGCAGGAAATGCCCAACCCGTGATTGAAGAACAACCAGTCGGCGAGGAACGTAATCGCCAGAACGGCAACAGGCTGGCGCTCAAGACTTCCGGTTTTGAACGGCACAAGCGCCGTGATCGCGCGGGAGTGGGTCATCTGTCGTGCGGCCTCCGGCGGGTGTTTGATGCGATAATCCGTGAACGGTGGTCCGCGGGAACTGAAGGACGATGGCCGGTGGTTGCGGGAGGGGGAGACACAACCACCAGCCATCATTGACAACCCGGTCGGGGAACCTGCTTAGGGGTGAGTGCAGCAACGGGTGTCTGTCCATAAGCGCAACAATCGCTAATGACCGCGCCCAGAATGGGCCCGCAGTGCTTAGATTTTCAGGATGTTTGTGCAGAAATTGTGCAAATCGGCGCGCCCGTTACGCCGCAGTGGTAAGCTCTACCGGGGCGGCGTCATTGGCAGCATGGTGCGCCGGTGCGAGGGGTTTTGCGAGCCGTATGGTGCGGGGGTCCTGGCGGTTCAGGGAAACCCTGTAACCGGCCGTCCTGGCGAGGCTGATCATGGCGGCGTTGGTGTTCAGGGTGTCCGCAGTCATGAGCAATTTTCCGGCCCTGAATGCGTGCTGTTCGATCTTGTCCAGCAGCATGCGTGCGAGACCACGGCCGTGCCACTCATCGGCAACCGCAATGGCAAACTCGCAGACTGCAGTATCGTTTGCATCGACCACATACCTGGCCTCCGCGATCATGGTCGGCTCTCCGTCCTTGACGGTTTCCACGAGAAAGCAGACATGGTTCTTGCCGTCCGTGGCGGTCAGATAACGCAGCAGGGCGTCCTGGACCTCGCTTTTCGGACCCATGAAGCGCCAAAACAAAGCGTCTTTCGACAGCGCGCAAAAGAACCTGCGCTGCAAATCGAAATCTTCCGGCAGCAATTGACGAACGCTGCAACGCGCAACGCCGCCGAACGGCAGGACCGCGGTTGCTTTTTCAGCAGGGCTTGTGGGACGGGGCTGCATGGATATGTCTTCAGACTCAGCTGTTTGTCGTAGCTCTGAAGCTGCGCCTGCGCCCATTCGGAGCACCATAGACTACGGACATGGCCTCGGAGCGGTCGATGCCAATGTCCTTCAGGGTCCGCTGACACACGGACTGCAACTCGCGCACGGCCTTGCGTTGTTCGCGCATTCCCAGCCACGCCGCATAAGCATCGGTAATCCGCTGCATGATCGTGTAGGTTTCAGTGAAGGTGGTGGTCGTGGTCATGCTCTCAACTCCATCAAGGTCAATGCGATGATGGTGATGTGGGGACCGGCTGTTTCAGTTCGGTGTCCGCCGGGCGCCAAAAACGTTTCAATTGTATTTCGTCGTGCCGTCGTCTTGGCGCAGAGCGGTAAATTTGAGAGTATCGACGTAAAATTCAGCTCCATCATCGCGCAACCGGAGCTGTCCTGCAGCGGAAGGGAAAACCACAGTGCAAACGACCAGCAAAGTCATGGAGGGGTTCCCTCCCCCCGAAAACGCGCAGGTCACACTGGCCAACTGGCGTAATGCGCCGTTCAACCGCTGGGCGTTTTGTCATGTGAGCCAGATTGTCCCCGTCGCCATGGTGTGGCGCGGCGATGCCTCAGGCACAGACTGGCCGGTTGCTGCGCAGGATATCTCTGAAATCACCTTCTCACATGCAGGTGAGACCGTCAGCGTCGCACAGATGCTGCAGCGCACGACGACAGATGGACTGGTCGTTCTCAATCGCGGACGCGTGGTGCATGAGAGCTACTCCGGCAGCCTTCGTGCGCACGTGCCCCACATTTTGTTTTCCGTCACCAAATCCGTTGTCGGGCTGGTGGCAGGCATCGTCGTGGAGCGCGGCCAGCTTGATCCTGAGACAGCAGTTTCACACTACCTCCCCGAGACCGCAGGCTCGGGCTATGGCGACGCCACCGTGCGCCATGTTCTCGATATGACCGTCGGCGTCGCCTTTGACGAGGACTACGAAGCCACACAGGGTGATATGGTGCGCTACCGTGAGGCGACGGGGTGGAACGTGGGTGGAGACGGCAATTCCGTCGGTTTGCGGCGGTATCTGTGCACCCTTCCACCGGATGGCGAACACGGCCGGGCGTTCAAATACTGTTCTCCCAACACCGACCTGCTCGGCTGGATCCTCGAGCGCGCCACGGGAAAGCCGGTCGCGGAACTGTTGTCCGAGGCCTTGTGGGCGCCCCTGGGCGCGCAGAACGATGCCTATATCGGGGTCGATGATTATGGCGCTGCCCGCACCGCAGGCGGATTGTGCGTCACCACGCGCGATCTGGCGCGGATCGGGCAAATGGTTCTGGAGGATGGCCGGGTGGACGGCAGGCAGGTGGTTCCGTCAGCCTGGATCAAGGATATTTTTGAGGCCGGCGATCGTGATGCCTGGGACGCTGGGAACTTTGCCGACGACATGCCCGACACATGGTACCGCTCGAAATGGTACAAACACGGTGCCGTGGCACACGCGGTAAGCGGCCTTGGAATTTTCGGCCAGTCGCTCTTCGTGCATCCGGCGAGCCAGACTGTTATTGCAAAACACTCATCACTCCCAACACCGCTGGATTTCGAGTGTGAAACGCTGCAGATGGCGTGTTTCGACGCCATTGCGGCGCAACTCGCGTAAGTGGGGCACCCAAAGGAAAAGCGGCCCCGAAGGACCGCTTTGTAATGTCTCGTTGGTCTGTTTGATCAGACGTCGTCGTCTTCGTCTTCGAAGTCATCTTCGTCTTCGAAATCCTCGTCTTCGAGTTCGGCAACATAATCGACGTCATCAACACCGGTGCCCGCGTCGCTCACCTGGTCGGTGTCGGCGGCAGCTTCGATCCGTGTTGCGCGATCATAAAGAACAATCTTCTGCGTCGCGGTCAAAAGGCCGGTCGGATCGTCGTCAACCTCAATCTGGAAGGTCCGGATTGCAGCCTTCGTGCCGCTGCCGATAATTCCGTCCACAACGCCGGCGTCGTAGCCAAGGGTGTTCAATGCCACCTGGATGCGCATGGCTTCGGCGCGATTGTACTGCTGACGCCTGACTGTGGTGCGAACGCGCGCCGGCGGCGGGTTGCGGCGACGGGGGCCTGTGTAGGGCCGCGGGCCGGGGCGGTTGTTGTGTTTGATCGCTTCGTTGATGGCGATTGCCGTGACAATGCCGGCGCCGATAAAGAATGCCTCTTTCGTTCCGGCTTTCGCGGACGTCGGGGCCAACTGGGTCGCAAGACCAAGGCACACCACAAGGGCGGCAACGGGTTTCACGACGGATTTTAACGTACGGGTTGCAGTGCTCATTCTGGTTCACCTCATCATCAATGGCTTCATGCATGACCACGGTGTCATTGCACCGAAGTCCTCGTCATGAACTACATATTGGAGGTAAGTCCTGCCACACTTGTGATTTGAGTCACACAAACCGAAAATTTGCACATATTTTCGTCAAAACCCGCGAAACTCCTCAAGAATTCAACGATTGCGCACGATGGATTTGCCGGACATGGACCATTACGCTCGACTGCCTTGCCGATTCTTGCCCAAACAAGGACTGCCCATGCCCCGCTCCCATGCTGTCATATTCGACATCGACGGCGTTCTCCTTCACCTGACGCGGCAGGAGGAAACCGCATTCTTCGATGCGTTTCGCCAGATTGCGGAAATTCCGGAACACCATATTGATCCAGACTGGAACAGCTACCAGGTGCGCAATGATGTGGCGATTGCCGGCGAGTTGCTTGAGCGGCACCTGCAACGTCCACCCACCGACGGCGAAGTGTGGGCGGTTCTGGACCACTATATCGGAACGATTGCGGTCGGGCTGAAAGGCGGGGTGCTGCGAACCGAAGTGATCCCTGGATCGCAGGAGCTTCTCAACGGCCTTTCCAGTGACACGAGACTTCACCTCGGACTGGCCACCGCAAACATTGAGGGTACGGCCGTGACACGCCTGAAACACGCCGGCCTGTGGGGCTGTTTCACCGCCTGTGGTTATGCCGAATCCGGGGGCCCCAAGATCGAGATACTGGGCGCGGCCATCGCCGGGCTGCGCGACGGGAACGGCGATCCTGTTACGGCGGACAAGGTGGTCTTTCTGGGCGATCAGCTGGGTGATCTCGCGGCGGCGCGCGAGAACGGCGTTCATTTCATCGGAGTTTCAACCAAAGCTCAGCAACGCCAGGTGCTGCAGGACAACGGCGCGACGATGGTCCTCGCCGACCATGCTGAAACCGCGAGGATTATCGCCGATTTGTTGGAACTTTAGCCGAATATGGGACGCCAGAGACCAATACTGTTCAGGTGCCTGCCGACATAGTTTGCGGCGTCATTCTGCGCCCTCATGCCGCATAGGATTGCTTCTCAGCCATGGCAGATTGCGGCCATGATCTTATCATCAAGAATGCCATCGTTCGCACTGCTTGTCGCAGGCGCGCTGACCCTTTGTTTGCTGATTGCGTTTGCACCGTTCATCCCGGACGCGCATGCAGAGGGATCGATAAAAATCGAGGATGCCTGGGCCCGCGTCACGATCCCCAGCCGCCCGGCGGCCGGCTATATGGTCATTTACAATCGGGGAGACCAGCTGGACCGCGTCGTCTCCGGCACGTCCGCGCTTGTGGAACGGGTTGAGATTCACACCCACATTATGGATGAAGGCGTGATGCGGATGCGGCGTGTTGACAAGGTCGACGTGCCCGGCGGTGCGGAGGTAAAATTTGCACCGGGCGGCTTCCACCTGATGATGTTCGGGCTTAAACGCGCCTTGAAGAAAGGCGACTTTCTCCCCGTGACCCTGATCTTTGAAAAAGCCGGTAAAGTCGAGGTCGAGTTCAGGGTTGGCCGCCCTTAGAGCCGTTTACCGTGCCATGCTCGGGATCACCAGACGATCGATCCAGTTGCGCACTTCCGCCAGGCGAACGTCCTCGTTGGTGACGTCGTCATCAATGCCCATAAGCCAGGCGATGTCCTTGCGCGCCGGATCCTGGTGCAGTGCCTCGAGCATATCGACAAAACGCTGGGCCGCATCGAGATCGAGGAAGAAACCACGATCGACGAGCTTCTGTTTGCGGCAATAACACAGCCGGGCCATTTCGTGGACATCGTATTCCGGGTGATACTGCAACGCCCAGAACGTGCCTTTCTTGTGAGTCACGGCAACCGACTGCACCCGGGTAAAGTCGTTCGATGACAGCATCACGGCGCCTGGCGGCAAGTGGGTGATTTCATCGTCGTGGCTGATCCACGCATCGAAGGTGGATTTCTTGTCCGTATAAAGTGGGTGTGCACGGCCTTCCGGGGTCAGTGAGATCTTGCGCGCCAGGAACATTTCGCGGCCCCTGGGGTGTTCGGCGCAGGCACCGCCCGCCGCCACAACCGCAATCTGTGCTGCCCAACACGAGCCGAACGCCGGCACGCCGGCTTCAAAGCACGACCTGGCAAATGCG
>JAJFHM010000116.1 GCA_021775625.1 Hyphomicrobiales bacterium
CGGTTGACTCCCGGTGTTTGGGTTTTTTGGTTTGGGTCTTGGCGGCCCCCCCCCCCCGCCCCACCCACCTTTGCTTTAAACCTTGGGGGGGGTGGGGCGGGGGGTGGGGGCCGGCCAGGACTCCATAGACAAAGAGAGCGGGCCGGCGAAGCCACTACCTAAAAGGCCATTCCGCGGGCTGTCACCGGCCACAGGCATTCGACCTTGCCGTTGCGGATGCCGACATACCAGTCATAGACATTGCAGGTCGGATCGCAGTGGCCGGGAATGAGCTTGAGCTTGTCGTTGAGCTTGAGCGCATTGTTGGGGTCAGCGATGACGCCGTGCTCGTCGGAGCACTTGATGTATTCCACATCGTCGCGGCCGAAGATCACCGGCAGGCCACTATCGACGCTTTGCGCCTTGAGGCCGGCATCGCAGATCGCCTTGTCTGCCTTGGTGTGGGACATGACGGAGGTCCAGATGAAGAGCGAGTTTTCAAATTCCGAGATGAACGCGCCCTTGTCATCCAGCACGCGCTGATAATCCGCGTCCATGAAGATGTAGGAGCCGCACTGCATCTCGTTGTAAACGCCGGAGCCGCCTTCGAAATAATAGCTGCCGGTGCCGGCGCCGCCGACGATGTCGCACTCAAGGCCTTGCGCTTTCAGCATGTCCACGGTCTTGCCGACCTGGTCAACGGCGGCGTCAATCTTGGCCTTGCGCTCTTCGAAGTCGTGCACATGCTGGGCTGCACCCTGATAGGCCTGGATGCCGGAAAAGGTGAGGCCTTCGCTGGCGGCAATCTTTTTGGCGATCTCCACAACGGGTTCGCCCCATTGCACGCCGCAGCGCCCGGCACCGCAGTCGATTTCCACAAGGCATTCGATGGTGACACCGTGTTTTGAGGCAGCGGCGGAGAGATCGTCGACATTGCCGAGATCATCAACGCACACGAGAACGCGGGCATTCCTGGCCATCTGGGCCAGCCGGTCGATCTTTTTCGGGTCGACCACCTGATTGGAGACCAGCACGTCCTTGACGCCGCCGGCCACCAGAGCTTCGGCTTCGGCGACCTTCTGACAGCACACGCCGCAGGCGCCGCCATGCTCTATCTGGTAGAGCGCGATGTCGGCGGATTTGTGGGTCTTGGCATGGGCGCGGTGACGGATGCCCTTCTGCTTGATGAAGTCGCCCATCAGGGCGACATTGCGCTCGAATGCGTCGAGATCGACGATGAGCGACGGCGTCGAAACATCTTCAAGGGCCATGCCCACTTCGGCCGGCACGTTCAAACCGACGACAGGCTGGGCGAATTTTGTGATCGCGTTCATGACACTTCTCCGTTCGGGTTAATAGTCGGTTCCTTTGGTACTAGAGCGGGCTTTGTTTATGTTGGATCATTTGACCGGGTTTCCGCGTCTGCTGGCAAGGCACGGTCCACGCCGTGGTCTGGGTGACCACAAGTGGGCCGTAACGCCGTCCAGCGGGCGCGAAAACCCGGCCTACGGTGGGCCAATTCAGCCCACCGGCTGCGTTGCGGCGCTTTCCCGATGAGCCACATCGTGCCACGCGCCGCGCCTGACCGGTGGACTGAATTGGCTCCATCAAATGATCCAACATAAACAAAATCCGCTCTAGATCTGCATCCAAGGCAGTTTCTTCAGATCGACATTCCCGCCGGTGATGATAACACCGACCTTCCTGCCTGCAAAAATCTCACGGTTTTTCAGAATGGTCGCCAGCGGCACCGCCGAGGACGGCTCCATGACGATCTTCATGCGCTCCCAGGTGAGCTTCATGGCATCGACGATTTCTTCTTCCGTCGCGGTCAGGATGTCCGTCACGTGGTTAGAAACGAAATGCCAGGTAAGCTCCTTCAGAGGCACTTTCAAACCGTCGGCAACGGTTTCCGGCGCGTCGTCGGCGATGATGTGCCCGGCCTTGAAGGAGCGGCAGGCGTCATCGGCATTTTTCGGCTCGGCCGCATAGATCTCGATCTTCGGTGCGATGTTGGAAAGCGTAAGACAGGTGCCGGACACCATGCCGCCGCCACCGATCGGGGCGATCACCGCATCGAGGCCGTCGCTCTGTTCGGTCAACTCCCACGAGCAGGTGCCCTGTCCAGCGATAACCCGCGGGTCATTATAGGGGTGCACGAACTCCGCTCCGGTCTCCGCCACCACATCAGCGAAAGTGGCCTCGCGCGACGAGGTCGAGGGCTCGCATTCGACGATGGTTCCGCCGTAACCACGCACCGCCGCTTTCTTGGCCTCGGGCGCAGAGTGCGGCATCACCACGGTGACCGGGATGCCACGCCGGCCTGCGGCGTAGGAAAGCGACAATGCGTGGTTGCCGGAGGAATGGGTGGCGACGCCTTTTTTAACCATCTCATCGGAGAGGCCAAACACCGCATTGCAGGCGCCTCGCACCTTGAAGGCGCCGGCCTTTTGAAAGTTCTCGCACTTGAAGAACAGTTCGGCACCTGAGAGCGCATTGAAATAGCTTGAGGTCAGCACCGGTGTCCTGTGCACGTAAGGCGCAATCCGTTCGCGTGCGGCCTTCACGTCATCGAATGTGGGAATGTCCATGATTTCTCCCTCAAACCCGCACTCAGGCAGCGTGGGAATTTCCGATACTGTGCGCACCGCGGTAAAAGTCCTGGGCCGCGGCGACACCTGAGCCCAGCGTGATCGGATAGCCGAGGTCCTTCATCGCCATTTCGACGGTCGCGATACCGGAAAGCGCCATGACCTCGGTCAGGCTTCCGAGGTGCCCGATACGGAACACCTTGCCGGCAACCTCGCCAAGTCCGATGCCGAAGGAGACACGATAGGTATCATAGGCGTGAGCGACAAGCGCACCGCTGTCGTAGCCCGGGGGCACGTAGATCGCGCTCACCGTATCGGAATAGAGACCCGCACTTTCGGCGCAGAGCTTAAGGCCCCAGGCGTCCACTGCACGGCGCACCCCTTCGGCGATCCGGCGATGGCGGGCAAACACGTTCTCCAGGCCCTCTTCGAGCAACATGTCGACGCTCTCACGCAGGCCGTGAATCAGGGGCAGCGGCGGGGTATAGGGGAAGCCGCCGGTGCGGTTGGCGCCCAGCATGTCGTTGAAATCGAAATAACAGCGCGGGCTGGTCGCGGTTTTGGTTGCAGCGAGAGCCTTCTGGCTGATGCCGATGATTGCCAGGCCAGTGGCCAGCATGAAGCCTTTCTGGGAGCCGGTGATGGCGAGGTCGACGCCCCATTCGTCCATGCGAAAATCCATCGAGGCAATCGAGCTGACACCATCGACATAGAGCATGGCGGGATGTCCGGCAGCGTCCATGGCCTTGCGCACCGCGCCGATATCGCTGAGCACACCGGTTGCAGTTTCATTGTGGGTGACGAGAACCGCCTTGATGTCATGGCCAGTGTCGGCTGTCAGGCGTTTGCCGAATTCTTGCGCCGGCGCTCCCTGTCCCCAGGGGCATTCGATGACCTCGACGTCGAGATTGTGCTTCTGGCACAGGTCGATCCAGCGATGGGAGAACATGCCGTAGCGGGCGATCAGCACCTTGTCGCCTGGCGACAGGGTGTTGGTTATGGATGCTTCCCAGCCGCCGGTGCCGCTGGCCGGGTAAAGCAGGACTTCGCCGGTCTCGGTCTTGAGCACCTTTTTCAGGTCGCGCAAAAGGGGCTGAACCAGTCCGGCCACATCGGGAGCGCGATGGTCCGTGGTTTGAACATTCATCGCGGCCCGCAATCTGTCAGGGATATTGGTGGGCCCAGGGATAAAAACCGGGTTCTGACCAGTCATTGTCTTAACACTCCTTGCATCTCACTTGCTGACACCATACGCCGTCCTATGCGGTTTGCAATTTTTTTGAAATATTTTTCCATTTTATCTGTTTAATTGTTATACCATTGATTTTATGGAGAAAAGAATTTCCCAATTTTGCTTATAGAAGTTGAATGGAAAATTTTTCCATTGTAATTTTACGCGTGAACGAGCCGAAATCAGGTCAGGACTGCCGCAATGGCTGAACACATCCCCCAAAAACGATCCCGTGGCCGGCCCAAGTCGGTATGGAAAGACAAACCGGCAGCCACCGTGCAGGCGCTGGACCGCGCCATGGTGCTTTTGAATGCCCTTGCAGCCGACGACAAGGTCACCCTCACCGAGCTGTCACTGCGGGTCGGCATGTCGCCCTCCACGGCACACCGGCTGCTTACAACGCTGCAGCAACACGGGGTCGTGGAGTTCGAGGAAGCCACCCAGAACTGGATGGTGGGTGTCGAGGCCTTTCGCATCGGCAGTTCGTTTGTCCGGCGCATCAAGATCGCCGAGGTCGGGCGCAATGTGATGCGGGACCTGATGGAAGACACCGGCGAGACCGCGAATATGGGCATCTCGGATCAGGGCGATGTGGTGTTCATCTCGCAGGTCGAAACGAGCAATCCGATCCGCGCATTCTTCCGGCCGGGCACACGTGCGCATATGCATGCCTCTGGCATTGGCAAGGCATTGATGGCCGAGTTTGCACGGACGGACGTGGAAAAAATCCTGCAGAAAAAGGGCCTGCCGGCATTTACGCCGAAGACGCTGACCTCAGCCGATGCCCTCATGGCTGACCTGGCGGCGATCCGCGCGCGGCGCTGGTCGCTTGATGATGAGGAAAACAATCTCGGCATGCGCTGCCTAGCCTCACCCATCTTCAATGAGTTCAGCGAACCGGTCGCCGGCGTTTCGATCTCCGGCCCGACGGCACGCCTGGAAGACGACAGGCTTGGCGAGCTGGGCCCCAGGGTGCGCCGCGCGGCGGGCGAGATCACCGAGCTTATCGGCGGTGTCACGCCTGAGCGCTGAGGCTCAGATCGCTTCACTGACTGTACGGCGCAGCGCCCGTTCGAAACTTTGCGTCGCCGGCGACGGCGCGTTGTGCGCACTTTTGAGGAGATCGATCTTACGCCGTGCAGTCGGGTCTGCGACGGGAAGGAATGAAAGTTCACGCTCTTCCCGCCCCACAACAAGCCGCGGCAGGACCGTCACCCCGACGCCGGCCCGCACCATGGCCAGGAGCGACGTAGTGTTGCGCACCATCAGATTGGAGCCCGTAAAAACCCGCTGAAATTCTGCATCCTCGATATGCCCGCATGCGCCATTGGCAATGAACGGCCACGCCCCAAGAGAGGCCCATTCAAGCGGTCCACCGGTTGCGGCAAGCGGATGATCGGCGCGGCACACCACGCCGAACGCGTCCGAGAACAGAGCATCGCGGATTATGTCCGCACCGGTGCCGGAATCGGTGGCAATGCCGAGATCAACCCTGTCGCGCTCGAGCTCGCGGACCACCGCGGCGGAGTCCATGTCCTGGATGTCTATGCGCACGCCTGGATGTTGCTGCCGGAAAGCCTGCACGGCCCGCGGCAGAACCGCTTCGGCAAAAGAGGGAACCGCCGCGACCCGCACAAATCCGGATTCAGAGCGGGCAAAGCTTTCGATGGTGGCAATAGTCCGGTCAAAATGATCCAGTTCAAGCACCGACTGGTCAAAGACGAAGGCCCCAAGCGCCGACAGCCGGCTCTTCCGCTCGGATTCAAATAGTGCACCTCCGAGATGCGTTTCAAGCTGCTTGAGCGTCATGGAGACTGCAGACGGCGTTCTCCCGAGTCTGTCTCCAGCAGCCGCCAAATTGCCGCTTCGCGCCACGATGACGAAACAACGGAGCATTTCAACTTTGATCATGACTTCAATTTTTCTGAAATTTCCTTCAATTGTTTGATTTTGACTGAAGTATGGAGCGAAGTCCATACTCCACACCAGAGGGGATTTCTGCGCCCGACCGTGGGCACGCGCCGAGGGGAGATGGCATGACGGATCGGAAGTTCAACTACATCGCCGGAGAATGGCGCGAGGGCGAAAGCGAAATCGAAAATCGCAACCCGTCGGATCTCTCCGATGTGATCGGGCTTTATGCGCAGGCAAGCACCGACCACCTGGACGCCACGCTGGACGCAGCAAGGACGGCGCAGGCCGAGTGGAAGAATACCGGCATCGAACGCCGCTATACAGCGCTCATGGCGATCGGCAACGAGCTGATGGCCCGTTCCGCCGAGCTGGGCGAACTGCTGTCGCGCGAAGAAGGCAAGCCGCTGGCCGAAGGCAAGGGCGAAGTTTACCGCGCCGGACAGTTCTTTACCTATTATGCGGCGGAGACGCTCCGCCAGATCGGCGACACGGCGGATTCGGTGCGCGACGGGATCGAGATCGATGTGCGGCGCGAGCCGGTGGGCGTCGTGGCGGTCATCTCTCCGTGGAACTTTCCCACGGCCACTGCGAGCTGGAAGATTGCACCGGCGCTGGCATTCGGCAACGCGGTGATCTGGAAGCCCGCCAACATCACGCCCGCATCGGCGGTGGCGCTGACCGAGATCATCTCCAAACAGGATCTGCCCAAAGGGCTGTTCAGCCTGGTCATGGGAGCGGGCCGCTCGATTGGCCAGCGGCTGGTGGAAAGCCCGAAAGTCGATGCGATCTCCTTCACCGGTTCGGTGCCGGTCGGCAAGGGCATCGCTGCTGCGGCGATCAACAACCTGACCAAGGTGCAGATGGAGATGGGCTCCAAGAATGCTCTCGCCATCATGGATGACGGGGACATCGACATCGCCGTTGCGGTCGCACTGGGAGGTGCATTTGGAAGCTGTGGACAAAAATGCACCGCCTCTTCCCGTCTCGTGGTGCACGAGCGCATCCATGACGAATTCGTCGACAAACTGGTCGCCGGCGTGCGGGCGTTCAAGATTGGCCATGCGCTTGCCGAAGGCACGCAACTCGGTCCGGTGGTGAGCGATGATCAGCTTCAGAGCAACCTCGATTATATCGCCATCGGCAAGGCCGAAGGCGCCGAGCTGCTGTGCGGCGGGGAGCGGCTGGACCAGCCGACCGAAGGCCACTACATGACGCCCGCGGTCTTCGCCGGCACCGCCAATGCCATGCAGGTGAACCGGGACGAGATGTTTGCCCCGATCGCCTGCGTCATCAAGGTCGGCTCCTATGACGAGGCCCTGGCGACCGTCAACGATACCAACTTCGGTCTCACCTCCGGCATTGTGACCCGCGATCTGGCCCGCGCCAGCCACTTCCGCCGCAACGCCCGCACCGGCTGTGTGATGGTCAACCTGCCAACCGCGGGCACCGATTATCACGTGCCGTTCGGTGGCCGTGGCGACAGCTCCTACGGACCACGTGAGCAGGGCGCTTATGCAGCCGAGTTCTACACCACGGTCAAGACCGCCTATATCGCCTCGGGCCAGCCGTCATGACGACGGCGCCACGTCCCTACCGGATCGATTGCCTGCAATACGCCAACTGGTCGGATAAGATTTTCCGGCAGATGCGCGAAGGCGGCGTCGATGCGGTGCATGTGACCATCGCCTATCACGAGACGTTCCGCGAAACGGTGCTCAACATGGAGCAGTGGAACCGCTGGTTCGAGCAGTATCCGCAGCTGATCTTCCAGGGCCACACGGCGGCCGACGTGAGGCGTGCACGGGACAGCGGCCGCACCGCGATCTTCTTCGGTTTCCAGAACCCCTCCCCGATGGAAGACGATATCGGGCTGGTCGAGATCCTGCATACGCTCGGCGCACGCTTCATGCAGCTCAGCTACAACAACCAGTCCCTCCTGGCGACCGGGTGCTATGAGGCGGAAGATCCCGGCATCACCCGGATGGGCCGTCAGGTCATCAAGGAGATGAACCGGGTCGGCCTGGTGGTCGACATGAGCCATTCATCCGAGCGCTCGACCCTGGACGCCATCGAGATTTCACAACGCCCGATTGCCATCACCCACGCCAATCCGGCGTTCTGGCACCCGGCATTGCGCAACAAGTCGGACGATGTGCTGCGTGCCCTGTCACAGTCCGGCGGAATGCTCGGGTTTTCGGTCTATCCGCATCACCTCAAAGACAAGTCAGCCTGCACGCTGGACAGCTTTTGCCAGATGATCGCCCGCACGGCGGAACTCATGGGTCCTGAACATATCGGCATCGGCACGGATCTTTGCCAGGACCAGCCGGACAGCATCGTCGAATGGATGCGAGTCGGGCGCTGGAGCAAGGACATCGACTATGGCGAGGGCTCGGCCGCGGCCGCCGGCTTCCCCGAAATGCCCGACTGGTTCAAGGACAACCGCGACTTTGGAAACATCGAAGCCGGCCTCCATGCGGTGGGCCTCAGTGCTGGCGAGGTTGCGGCGGTGATGGGGGAAAACTGGATGAGGTTTTTCGAACGCAGTTTCGGCCCGGCACAAGCGGGCACCACCAGCGGCGAAGCGGTCGCCGCCGAATAGCCAGTCAATAAGTTTGTTCTCAGGAGTGCGGCAGAACACTCAGAAACCAAGAACAACGAACGACAACCTAAAGGAGGAAATCGCATGGCACTTAAGCCACCATTCACCGCACTGGAGATCAACAAAGCTCCATCCGGCTTTTACGAAGGCTACAGCCTTCCGATTGCACTGATCAGCAAGATCAGCATGGCATTGCTCGTTATCTGGGCTTTGGTGTGGCCGCTCAATGCAAACGGCATGCTGTCCAGTATCAACAGCGCCCTGCTGCAGGGCTTCAACAGCTTCTACATCATCGCGGTCGGGGCCTTTGCCTTCTTCTGCTTTGCAGTTGCAATCATACCATCCACCGGCAGGCGCATTTTGGGGGTTCCGGGCGAAAAGCCGGAGTTCTCAAACTTTTCCTGGTTCTCCATGATGTTCGGCGCCGGCCTTGGCGTTGGCCTGATGGTCTACGCGACAGCTGAACCGCTGGGGCTTTGGGGGTCGAACCCGGAAGTCCTGGCCGGCAATGTTGTAGCCTCAACCGAGTCTGCGGTTGAATCCGCCTACCGTTATACATTTTTGCATTACGGCTTCCACGCCTGGGCGATCTATGTGGTGACCGGCCTGTCGCTGTCCTATTACGCCTATACGCGCAACATGCCATTGACCATCCGCTCCGCGCTGACGCCAATCCTCGGCCGCTTTGCCAATGGCATGATCGGCCATCTGGTCGACGTTCTCGGCGTTGTCGCAACGATCCTCGGCGTGTCGGTTACCATCGGATTCGGTGTCAGCCAGTTCGTCGACGGCGTCTACTCGATTTCCGGCATGGAATGGCTGATGAATGTGGTGGATGACAAGCCGAAGCCCAGCACGGTCGGGCTTCTCGCCGCCTTGTTTGTCATCATGGGGCTGTCGATCATCTCGGCCGTTTCCGGCGTTGGCAGGGGGATTAAATACCTCTCGAACCTGAACCTGGTCCTGTCGTTGATCCTGCTGCTGACGTTTGTGTTCTTCGGCTCGTTCCTGTTCGCCATGACCACTTATGCAACGGCCATGGTCGACTACATCATCCACTTCGTATCGCTGTCGTTTGGCGCTTATTGGCCGCAGTCTCTGGACGCGTTCAAAGCCGCCATGCCGGAAGCAGCGAAAGGTCTGCCCGCCGCAGACATCACGGCGATCTACAACTCAGGCACCAACGCCTGGGGCTCGCTTGCCGCCTTTACCAAGGCGATGCCGGAATCCGTCACGGCTCTGGCAAATTCAGACACAGTGATCGCGGCGCTCTATGAGACCGGCAATCAGGGCCGTCAGTTTGGCTGGCAGTCCGGCTGGACCACGTTTTACTGGGCCTGGTGGATTGCGTTTTCACCATTCGTCGGCTTGTTCCTGGCGCGCATTTCCAGGGGCCGCAGCATCCGCGAGTTCATTCTCGGCTGTGTTATCGCACCGGCACTGGTGTGCTTTGCATGGATGACGATCCTCGGCGCCACGGCGATTGATCTGGAGCTCACCGGCGGCGCAAACGGCGCCATCATCGGGGCCTCAACCACCGCCAAGCTGTTTGCCACACTCGCGCAGATGATGTCCGGCGGCCTGCTGTCCGGCATCACCGTCATGTGCGTTGTCCTGATCATGACCTTCCTGGTCACGTCGGCTGACTCAGGCATCCTGGTGATGAACACCATCATGTCCGGCGGCTCGCAGGAAACCGGCATCAAACACCGCATCATCTGGGGGGTCATCCTCACCCTGGTGATCGGGGCATTGATCATTGCCGGCAATACCGGCGCGGGAGCGGACCCGTTCGAAGCTCTCAAGAACGCGATGATCATCGGCGCCCTGCCATTTACGATAATCATGGTCTTGATGTGCGTGTCACTCGCCAAAGCGCTGTTCCGCGACGGCCTGCGTGACAAGAGCGGTGTCGCTCAAACACAAGCACAGCCCGCAGAATAGGCTTTAATACTCAAGAACCCCCGATGCTGAAAGGCATCGGGGGTTTTACTTTTTCGACGGTGGGTTCACCCTGGCGTGGGACAGAAGTATGGTGCATCGGACACCGCAGTACCCGCACGCCACGACTAAGGAGACCACGCATGATCGATCTGTATTTTGCCCACACGCCGAATGGCCAGAAGGTCCACATCATGCTGGAAGAAGTCGGGCTTCCACACAAAGTGATCTGGATCAACATCAACAAAGGTGAGCAGTTCACACCGGATTTTCTCAAAATCAGCCCGAACAACAAGGTGCCGGCGATCGTCGACCATGACGGCCCGGGCGGAAAACCGCTGCCGGTGTTTGAATCCGGCGCGATCCTGATGTATCTGGCGGAGAAGACCGGACGCTTTCTGCCCGCCGATCCGGCGCAGCGGGTTGACGTCATGCAGTGGCTGTTCTGGCAGATGGGCGGCTTTGGCCCAATGCTCGGTCAGGCGCACCATTTTCTCGCCTACGCGCCGATGCGCCCCGACGGGGCGGTGGTCCTGCCCTATGCGCAAGCGCGCTACCGCAACGAAGCAGCGCGGCTTTACGGCGTGCTCGATACGCAGCTCAAGGATCATGAATATGTGGCCGGCGGTGACTACAGCATCGCCGACATGGCGATCTTTCCCTGGTGCCGGCTGCACGAGCGTCAGGAACAGGACCTGGCGGACTTTCCCAATGTCGCACGCTGGTACGAACAGATCGCACAACGCCCGGCGGTGATCCGCGACATGGAAATGTCTGCAGACGTCGTCGACGGCTTCTCGCCGGACAGCTGGGACGCGATCTTCGGAGAGACGCAGTACAAGCGGAGGTGATGCTCTATAGAGTTACATGATAGAGATATCTTGTCATTTTCCCCGCTTCGATCGCTGGAAGAAACTCCTCCTCGGCTTCCCTGATCAGGCTGGCGGCGATAAAACCGTTGCCTTCCGCCTCGAAGTCCTCGCGCAAGTCGACCGCCGCTTGCCAATTGCGGCGATGAAATTCTGCGTTTTGAGACGTGTAGTCGCGGGCCGTAAACGTAAGATTGAGCTTGGTGAGCGTGCGGCCCAGTTCACTGGCGCTGGCGGCTTCAGCTCCCGGCGGAGCGTCGCCCGGCGGACCCTGTAACATGAAGATGCCAATCTGACCGCCCGGCCTGATCAAATCGACAATCTGCGACAGGGTTTCT
>JAJFHM010000117.1 GCA_021775625.1 Hyphomicrobiales bacterium
GCGACGACAAGACACTGGTCTGGATCAGGCACGAGACCGCAGCATGAAAGAGCGCTTTACCGCCCGTTCCGTGAACGGCGCGCGCAAGCCGCTGGCGCTCGGCAAAGTCATTCACAAAGGCGGCGGAGCCGGCCGCATCGTTGCGATTTCCGGCAATCCCTCAAGCGTGGTCAAGCTTTACCATGACACAGCCATTGCCGCGCCCTATGAGGCCAAAATCGCGGCCATGCTGGAACGCCCGCCGGCGCTGCCGCCGATCGAGGACGGCCCGCGCCGGTATGTTCAACTGGCGTGGCCGGAAGCGATTGTCGAAGATGGACGCGGTGCGTTCCGCGGCTTTGTCATGCCGTTCATCGATCTGGGCGAGGCCGCGCCGCTGGAAACCCTGCTGGTCAAGGCGCTGAGACGGCATCATCGTCTGCCCGAAAACTACGCCTACCGCCTGTATGCCGCCCAGAACGTCGCCACGGCGGTCGCCGAATTGCACCGCCTCGGCCATCACATCATCGATCTCAAACCGCAGAACCTTTCGATATACAAACGCTCCATGTACGTCGCCGTGGTCGACTGCGACGGCCTGTCGATCAATGGCGGCGACGGTGTCCGGTTTCCCGCCGGACAGTTCACCGACGGCTACCGCGCGCCCGAAACCGTCTCCAAGCAACTCGACCCTCATCGTCTGGGCGAACCACAGGATCTTTTTGCACTCGCCGTCGTGCTGTTCCAGCTCCTGAACAATGGCATCCACCCGTTCCAGGGTGTGCCCAACCGGCCCGGCGATACGCTGGGCACCGAACAGGAACGGATCAATGCCGGCCACTATCCATACGGCCGATCGCCTGATCGCCGTCAGGCCCCCTCGCCGGGCAGCATCCACAGGCATTTCGAACCCCAGACCCTTGAGCTCTTCCGGCGCGCCTTCGAGAGCCGTTACCGGCCCTCAGCAAACGAATGGCGCGATCATCTGCGCGACCTGATCGAAGACGGACTGCTCAAAAAATGCGCCCGCAATCCAGGCGAACATGCCCACTTCTCCAAGGGCTGCGGCCTTTGTGCACTGGATGCAGCAAAGCGAAAGCGTGTCGCAAAAGCACAAAAACGCGCCCGTGCCCAGGTGTTGGCGCAGCGGCCCAGAAAACCTGCGGCGCGCTCCGGTCCGGCGCGGAGCGGCTTCACCGTGTTCTTCCGCCGCCGCACCACCGCGCGCGCACCGAAAATCAAGTACCCCAACAGAACACGCACACCGGCAGCACAAATGTCCGTGGCGGGCCTGGTCAAGAAGCTGATGCGGACGATCTTCGGCTCCCGCACTCAGCCGGTCCCGCATCTGCCCGCCCCGCCTGCGGCGGTGATCGGGCTTTGCCTCGCCTACGGGCTGTTCGCACTCAACATGTTGGCGCTCAGCGGCATTGTGACGAGCCTGTTCGTCCCGCGAAACTTCTATGATCTCAGTCAGTTTCTTGTCGATGCGGGCGCACTCGACCAACTCGAAAGCCTGTCGCGAAAAGAGCGTCTTTACGGGATACAAGCCTTCGCTTTCATCGCCGTGTTCGCCTCCACCATACTGGCGCAGATCCTCTGCGAGACCACAAGGCGCGCGGCAATTGGCACTTTCGTCGAAACCCACGGCCAGTGGCTGGTGCGCACGTTCTGGCTGACACCGCCGGTGGCGATGCTGGCGCTGCTCCTGGGTACGCTCACCTGGCCCTATGGTTTCGCCGCCATCGCGTGCATCCCGCTGTGGTGGCTCCACCGTTTGGGCAAAGGCCTTTCGGCACTGGTCAAAGGCCGGCCAATTCTGGCGCCCACTGCGATCGTCTGACCTGCTCCAGAACCATCCGCACGGGCCGCGCGCGATTCCGGTGAATACCGTTCCCGTATGAACGCGAAACGATCTAGAGCGGTTTGTAGCCGACGCCCGCGACCTGCACCGGGTAGAGCTCGCCGAAATAATCGACCAGCAATTCGCGGCCTTGCTGGCAGTAGTCCCAGGGCAGATAGCCAAGCGCGATGTTCTTCCCGATGGTCGGGCCGAACGCGATGGACGTGGTGTAGGAAAGGCGGCCCAGTGCATCAGGAAGGGGCCGGATGGATGGCTTTATGTCACCATCGGCTCAAGCTGCAATGTCTGCATCGAAGACAATCCCTGGCGCGCCGCCATGATCCGCTTCAGGCCGGGGGAGGCGGAGCCGGAACTCTATGCCACCGGATTGCGCAACACGGTAGGGTTCGACTGGCAGCCCGGCACCGGTCACCTCTACGGTGTCGACAATGGCCGCGACTGGTCTGGCGACGACTTCCCACCAGACGAACTCAACCGGATCTCACAAGGCGGATTTTACGGCTGGCCCTATTTCAACGGCAACAATGTGCCCGACGAAGATCACGGCGATGACCGCCGCGCCTCTGAACTCACCCCGATTGCGCCGGCGCATAACTTCCAGGCCCATGTGGCGCCGCTAAGCATCAATTTTCTCAAGCATCAGGCGGATACACCGCTTGAAGGCGCCGCCATGGTCGGCCAGCACGGCTCTTGGAACCGCGACACCAAGATCGGCTACCGGGTGACCGATGAGGGTGGCTAAACCCATAGCCGCTCGTTTTCCGGATCGAATGGCGATTCCGAATTGACGGTGGCGGCAGGACTCTACAAAACCGACACCGTTAGAGTACTGCCTCATTCATTTTTCGAGAGGTAACTTGGTTTGCGAGGATGCGCGCTTACTTTTTGTTGACTTCCGGGTGCTCTTACTTGGCTTAACATTAGAAAACGTACTCTCTGCCACACGCTTCACCCGTGCCTCAATTTGAGGCCACAGGGCATCAGCAATTTGCGCAACGAAGTCCTTCGACACCACGCTAACATCTGATTGCAAAGGCATCGTGAAATCCACGGTGGATTGCTGTCGTGAATCAGCAGTATCTGGGAGGGGCACAGTAATGTTCACGCCCGGATATAAACCAACTGAAACAGACCGCAGTTGCTTCACTCTCATATGCACAAGCGGATCTGAAAGCTTGGGGTCAATCAAAGTGATGGCCTCTCCCAATGCAAAGTCACAAGTTGGGGCGTCTTCAAGCCTGAATGTGCGCGTAAGTTCACGTGCAACAAGCCGTCCTAATCCATCAAAGCTCGAAGTCCAAGTCACACGTTCGCCTATGCTACCTATGACATAAGCCCAAGCCGTGATTTCTGGAAACTCCACAGATGACTGTTCAGCCATACCGAGACTTGGTGCACCTCCGGCGACCACGGTTGCGATGTAACCCGCCAGAAATGCCAACTCATGCCGCCTAGTAACTTCACGGTCTCCCAGAACCGCCAAGCGATCAACACAACTATCGTACAATCCAACCCGCTCTTCTGGAGTGAGTTTATGTAATTCCACAAAATCAGATGCCTCCGGCACCCCAGCAAACGCATTCGCAAGTGATTGCGCTTCGTCTTCACGCAAATGTCGACGCGAGTATTCCAAAGCATGTATCGCGGCAACTAGATTTGACCTATCCGTTCTTAATTTTTGTGGCACGGATGCCGAACACAAAACCTCCCAAATT
>JAJFHM010000118.1 GCA_021775625.1 Hyphomicrobiales bacterium
GCCCGACCCGCCGTTGACGGTAGAGGGGACGCTCCCCGTCCAGTTCCCGCATCGCCGGGGCTGGCACACCGACCAGTCCTTTCGCCGCCCGCCGCCGGACGTCTCCCTGTTTCTGGCGGTCGTGCCGTCGCCGAGGGACCAGGGACAAACGCTCTTTGCGGACGGCACGGCAGCCTACGAAGCCCTGCCAGCAGATCTGAAGGCGGTGGTCGAGGACCTGGAGGGCCTGCATGTCATGCCGGGGGCCGGCCGTGCCGAACAAGACGTCCGCGCCGGCAAGACGCCGGATCCCCTGAAACCACACGAACGTCCGCAGCGCCAGCCGGTGGTCAGGCATCATCCGGTGACCGGCAAGCGCGCACTCTACCTCTGCGAAGCCGGCCAGATGGACTGGCTCGAGGGCCCCTTCGTCGGCTACGAACCCGGCCCCGACGGTGCGGGCGCGGACCTACTCTACCGGCTGATGCACCATTTCACCGGGCCCGAATTCACCTATGCGCATCACTGGAATAAAGGCGATCTGGTCATCTACGACAACCGCTCTTTGATCCACAGCGCCACCTGGTACGACGTGGAAAGCCATGACCGCGTGATGTGGCGCACGACCGTCCACGGCAACCCCGGCCCGCTCTATGACGGCGAGGAGAAGAGCTGGATTGCATGACCGCGAAAGCGGGCCTTCGGGCAGGCATTGACGGCTGGGTCGACCTTATGGGAGCACAATGAGTACAAGCGGGCCGGGGAGGCTGAATTTCGGTTCGGTGAGAACTCCGGCCTCGGATATTTAGCCAGGCATCCGCGATGGTATTCACGCGCAGGTAACCGGATTGAGCGGTTCTTCGACCGCATCAGGGGCCGCAGGCCGATCGCTACTTGCTAAGACAAGGTGGCGGCAATCGGCCCGCTGCGAAGTGATTATGTGTAAATGTCCCGGATTTCCAAGACTTAGTTGCAACCCTTAACGCAACTTTGTCCCACTGCCAGGCACTTCTGCGCGAGGGCTCGTGCCTTGGATACACATTTTTGGAATGTTTCAGCGGGAACGGTAGGCCGGTTCCGCAAGCAATTGGCATAGACGCTCCGGGCATTGGCAACGCAACTGTTATACGTGTTGACGCAGGCTTGTATGCATCTCTTCTTCGCTTCGAGCGCGGCCCGTTCTGTGGCGGTCAACCGTTTGTTCGTCTTGGGCAGATTTTGAAGCTCGTTCATGCGTTGCCTGCGTTTCTGCATTTCCGTTTCGAAGTCAGAAGCAAGCCACACCTTTGCCCCGGCGGGGGTTATCGTCACCGGTTCGGTCGCGTGCGCGGCTCCGATGCAGAACAGCAGAAGAGCGATGGTCATAAGCGATCGTGTCATATGGATTCCTTGCTTGCCGCGTAACCGCTGTGGCAACGCATGATGATGTGTCCGCATTCCTGGCATTCCGTACAGGGAATTTCATGTAACGGCAATGCCTTGGAATCACGACATTATTCGTCCGCACGCCGGCATCCGCTTGCGATTGTCATGCGTCGGTCAGCGGGCCACCAGACCTTCAACCACGCGGTCGACATGGCTTGGGCGGCGAGGAGAAGAGCCGGATTGCATGACCGCGAAAGCGCAAGTCGCCCGCCATGGCTCAGGGGAAAGACGGCGCGTCTTTTCGCTGTGCCATTCGGAACCATGCGTTGGAGAGGATCACCAGCCCGAAGAGCACGATGCCAAAGATGACGGGATTGAAGGGATCGCTCGTGGAGTCGTAAATCCAACCGGCGATCGGGGGCGCTACGGCGTTGATCAGAAAGTAGACTGAAAGAAACACCCCCATGCCGAAGGCACGCCGCTCGGGGCGCATGGCCTCGCCGGTCAGCGCCATGATCACACCTGCCGGAGCCATGCCGATCAGGCCGAACGCGAGGCTCACCGCCACGCCGGCGCCACTCACCGCCAACAAAGCGAGCGAAACCATTGCGGCGATCATGCAGACCGTGAGGATCAGGTTTGGCCTTTTGGTCCGATCCGAGACCTGGCCGCAAGCCGCGCCGGACAAGATCATGAGCCAGCTTCCGATGCTGATCACGGCGGCGGCCTCGACCGCTCCAAAACCGTCCGCTTCCAGCATGAGCGGGCCAAAGTTCAAATAAACCACATAGCCGGCGTTGAACGTGCCCCAGACCAAGGCCGCGATGAGCGTCAGATGCAGTTCCCGCCGGCTCAGCCTCGACACCGAGGTTTCGCGGGCGCCGGCCAGATCAGGCGGTGTCCGATAATAACCGAACACGGCCACGGCGCCTGCTGCGCAATAGATCGATGCGGCAAAGAATGTCCATTGCCAACCGAAGGTTTCGGCGATCCACTCGTGACCGACCTGTCCAAGGGCGATGCCGAGCGGCCAGCTCATGACAAGCAGCGCCATGGCGGTTGCTATCTCCCTGCCCGAGAACCAGTCCGCTGTCATCTTGGTGAAATAGAGCGAGGAAAGCAGGAAGCCCGCACCGCTCACCAACCGGCCGAGGCCGATCATCCACGGATCCCCCGCCAGTCCGGAGGCCAAACCGCCGAGCGCCAGCGCCAGCATCCCCAGACCGCACAACGTACGGTCGGAGACGTAGCGGCCGGAGAAGCCGGCCGGGATTGCAAGAATCAGTCCCGGCACCATAAACATGCCCACGAGCGTCCCGATGTCCGCGTAGCCGAGCCCGAACGCGCTGACGAGATCATTGCTTACAGACCCCACGGTCTGGAATTGAAAGCCGAGGCCGATGCGCACGGCGAATAACATCGCAATGACCCGCCATCTCATTTCAGGTGCCGATGCGCCGCAGTTTGTCGGTGCAACGACCGTCCGGCGTTGCGGTCACGCCCAACCCAGAGCGCGCAGGGCCGGGACATCATTCCAGATCTTGGTCATGTGGCGGATTTTGGAGCCATCGAAATCCATGACATAGACGTAGTCTGTCGCAACGGTCTTGCCGGTGGGCGGAACCGGCCCGCCATCGCCGCTGTTGGTGCCGTGGAACACGGCGGACGCGACAACCGCGCCTTGATCCTCGTCGGCCGCGAAGGCCTTCAGTTCATAGTGGCCGTCGGGGATAGGGCCCAACAGACCTTGCATCCAGCCGGCGTATCCAGCGAGGCTGGTCACGTCGGCAAGCGCGTCGGCCTGACAGGAGAAGGTCGCATCGTCATGGCACCAGGCCTTGCAGACATCCCACCCCTTGCCGGTTTCACAGGCTTCAAAGAATTCTCTCGCAGTCTTGGATATCGTCATTGTTCGCTCCTCCATCGGTTGGTTGATCTGTTTGCGTCCTTAATCCAGTAAGGAGGCTAAACCACATGCGCTTGCACGGGTATCGGCCACGTGCTGTATTTGACCTACAGCATGTGCTGTAGTGCCGCCTGATCGGGCAGCCAATACAATCGTCGTGACCGGGGACATCGCTTCGGGGGGAGCTGGCGTTGAACGAGGATCGACTGAGTCCGAGAGAACTCGAGATCGCCCGCGCTTATGCGAGTGGGGATAACTATCACCGAATTGCCGAGCAGCTTTGCATCGCGCCGTCCACGGTGCGCACGCATCTGGCTGCGATCTATCGAAAACTGGAAGTGTCTTCAAAGCTCGATCTGCACAGGATACTTGAGGGGGACAGCCCGCAACAAAGGAGCCAAACCGACCAGGCGGCAATAATCTCAGAACTGGCATTGAACCTGGAGGAAGCGATCAGCCGCGAGCGGGCGCTGAGCGAAGTGCTGAGGATCATCAGCGGTTCCGAGGGCAAGATCGATGAAGTCATCGCAGCGCTGCTTGGCTATGCGCTCGAGCTGTGTGACGCGGAGTTCGGACTGCTCCTGGAATACAAGGCGCAAAGCGGCTTCAGGGCCACATACACCAGAGGCATTCCACCGGCCTTTCACGAGTGGTGGGTCGAGCAGGGCGATTATCGGCCCGACCCGCAAACCGGCATTGGCCGCATGGAGGCCAGCCACGACGTCGTGAACATCATTGATGTCCGGGCCGAAGAGATTTACCGGACAAACGATCTCCTGAGACATGCAACGGCAACCCTGGGGGGTGCACGGTCCTTTACGGCAATTCCGATGCTGGCAGGCAAACGCCTGATTGGCGCCTTCACGATCTACCGCCAGCAATTGCGGCCCTTCGATGAAAAGACCGTGCAACTGGCGCGAATGTTCGCGGATCAGAGCGTTATAGCGATCGAAAACGCGCGCATGATGAGTGAGTTGCGTTCGAAAATTGACCGCCCTACAGCATGATCTATCAGCCCGCGCTTTGGCTTTTCGGCTTTTCGATCAGTTTGCGGTTTTCGTCGGCGAGGCCGACCAGCACGCTGGCGCCGTCTGCATCGACGCGCAGGACGCCGTACCGTGCCGCTTCATAAATCTTGGCGTCGCCTTCCTGGAAGAAGAAAGATTCGGCTCCGTAACGGAGCGTTCCTTCCAAATGCCACTGTTTGTATTGCATGCGAAACTCGCCGTCCTGAAGGGTGGTGCCGTCATCGAGCCTGGAGAATGTCGCCACCTTGTTTTCATCGAGTATCAGGATCACCGCGCCCTGCGGCGGCATTTCGGCCCTGACCTCGGTGCCGGGCGCGCTGACATCGGCGTAGCGCAGGCGCATGTAATCCCCCTGCATCAGGGATCTGGGATCCAGCGGACGCAGCTGGAAGAGCACAAGCTGGCCGTTGGCGAGCACGCCTTCCTTCTGTTGGATGGAATAATTGACCATGCCCAGCACGAGACCAAGGCCGGCAAGCGCCATGATGATCCGCACCATCTTCATGCGGCCTGCTCCGCTGTGCGGGTGCGCATCATCAGGGCCCACAGGCCCAGGATGATGACGCCGGCGGCCATCAGGACCATGGATTTGGTGAGCAATGTCAGGTCGAGATCGTAATAGTATTTCGACAGGAAATAGATCTGCAGCAGGATTCCCAGGAGCGCCAGCAAGTGGGAGCCCAGCATGAAGGCGAGGATCATCAGGGCGATCGCGGCAGAACCGCCCGGCGGCAGCAGGAAGGATAAGACCACCGCGGCAAGCGCAAACAGCGCAATGCGGATCTGCGCCTGGCGGTCGTCGGTGCACTGCCACAGGGCATAGAACAGGTAAGCCGACAGCGCGCCATAGATTGCCCGCGGACCCCAGCCGGCGAAGAAGAACGTGTAGTTGACACCGAAGTCGGCGCGGAAATCCGTCAGAATGGCGACGATGGGGCCCAGTACGAGCAGTACCATGGCGCTTGGGGCGAGATCGCGTTGCGGCGGCCGCAAGGTGAGGAAGACCCCGGCTGCAACACCGAGTGCGGTTAGTTCGAGGGGATATTCGAACTTAAGGTTGCCGAGGGCCAAAAGACCAAGGATCACGGTCCACGCCGTCGACATGGCCTGCAGGGTGCGGCTTTCCAGAACCATCGCAATCAGGATGCAGAACGGGATGCTGACCAGGGCCGCTGCCACCACACTGTCTGCGGCAAATCCGGCTCCGACGGCAACCATTGCCTGCCCGGCTGCGGCGATCGCGGTGCCAAACTGGTTGGCGAAGATGCCATCGGAATTGCGTCTCAGCATGAAATATCCGGGACCGAAAAACAGCAATCCCAGGACACAGAGCGCCACACCGAAGCTCTCGCCGCCCTTCATGTCGAATACGAGCACGAGGAGGAAGCCGCCAAACGCGATGATCACCAGTGCTGCGATCCACGATCCCAGCCCCATCAATGCCTGGACGAACCATGGCGCATCGCGCTCCGCGGCCTGGTTACCTTCGGCGATGGCTTTTTCGGCTGCGGTCCGGTCGATGCCGAAGGCTGTACAAAGCTGGTTCAGGTCCATCAGGCGCGCGCCTCCACGAACTGCTGGCGGAGCACGATCAGCGTCCGCCCCATGCCTGCGGTTATGGCGACACACCAGATGGTGAGCAAGGCAAGAGACGCTAGGATGGAAAATTCGCCGCTATCGAATCCGATGGTTTCTGCGATCAATCGGCCACCGACGGCCATCAGGAAAAACCCGCCAAATCCAGTCGCGATGGCGAAGGCGCCAAAGTCGGCAAGGACAAAGCGGTAGACGGCGAGGCTCGCGCCCAGGGCGATGAGGAATGCAAGGACCGTCAGACTCGTCGTGGCCTCGAAATCGAGCACGTACAAGAGAGCTACAAGGAAAAAACATGCGAGACCGGCGAATACCAGCACATAGCGCGTCCAGGATGGGACGAGCCAGGTGGTGTCCAGCCGCACCGCCACTTCCCGGGCTGCCAGCGCAACGGCCAGAAAGCTGCCGAGGATCAGGTAGGCATCTGTATTTTCGATGCTTTTGAAGGGGATCAGAACCTGGTCGCAGTACAATCCGATGGCGATGAAGACGACAATCAGCCAGACCAGCCAGTGCGCGGCATTCCTGGATATCAGCACCCAGGGGATGATGAGCATGCCCCAGGAGACGAACAACTGATAGGCGTCAGCACCGGTCTGGTAAATCTGGCCGAAGACCGCGAGCACGACGCCGGTCAGCACGGATGCAGCGATCAGCAGGCTCTGGCCCACCGGCCGGTCGATACCGGCGATGAGCGCGCCGAGGGCGGTGATAACGATGCCGCCCTGCAACACGGCAAACTTGGCGAAGACCGGCATATCGGCCCAGTTGAAGGCGAAGAAGAAGATAATCGCGCCCAGCACATGCCCGCTGCCAAGCGCCATGAGCACGCGCAACGCCCAGGTCGACCAGAATTCGTGATCCCGGATCCGGTAGGCCGCCTCCGCATAGCGGTCCGCGGGCACAAGATCGGCCCGGCGCAGGGTATTCAAGTCCGACAGGTTAGATCGTTTCACGTTCATATGGCAACGCTTTGACCGGGTTTTCGCGTCTGCCGGCAAGGCACGGGTCCCGCTGTGGACTTGCCGTCCACAAGGGGGCCGTAACGCCGTCCGGAAGGCGCGATAACCCGGCCTTCCGGTGGGCCAAATCGGTCCGCCGGCCACGTTGAGGCGCGTTCCCGAAGCACCGCATTGAACTGCGCACCGCGCCTTGCCGGGCGAACCGATTTGGCACCATCAAACGGTTCCATATGAACGTGAAGCGATCTAGCTCGTGAAGTCATAAATAACGCCCGGAGGGCTTGGCCTTTGGTTTGGACTGCGAAACTGAATGCGGCTCCGCTATAGTTCCATCGTCCGAATGAATCATGTCTGGGAGACTATATATGTCCGCCACAGCGAATTTCCACAATCATCCGCTCGATCCGCTGAATGCCGGGGAAATCACGAAGGCTGCGGAGATCGTGCGGGCTGAGGCCGGGCTCGACCCATCGGCGTGGTTTGAAACCATCGCACTGCAGGAACCATCGAAACAGGACCTGGCAGACACACTGCCGCGGCGCGCCTTCGTGGCGGTGTATGAACCTGCAACCAACCGGACCTTTGACGGCGTTGCAGACCTTGCATCCGGCACGCTGGAACGCTGGGAGCATCGCGCCGGGCAGCAGGCGCGGGCTGTCAGCGACGAAGCCCTGTGGGCATCCGGCGTGGTCAGGGCGGATGACCGGGTCAAGGCGGCGCTTACGGCGCGAGGCATCAGCGATTTGGACAACGTCCTGATCGAAGTCTGGTCGATGGGTAATTTCGGTGCAGTGGAAGAGGCCGAAGAACGCCTCGGCTATTGTTATTGCTGGCTCGGCAATGAGGCGGGCGACATGCCCTATGCGCGGCCGATCGCCAATCTGCACCCGGTAGTCGACATGCGGCGCGGCGAAGTGATCCGCATCGAAGACTTCGGCGCGGTGCCGTTGCCGCCGGATCCCGGGCCGTTTCTGCAGCGGGCGCCGCGCGAGGACATAAAGCCGCTCGACATCCGGCAGGACGAGGGCCCCAGTTTTGTGATCGATGGTCACCAGGTGCGCTGGCAGAACTGGCGCATCCGCATCGGCTTCAATGCCCGCGAGGGCCTCACCCTGCATGAGATCGGCTATGAGGATCAGGGCCACCTGCGGCCGATCATGCACCGGGCCTCGGTGTGCGAGATGGTCATACCCTATGGCGATCCAAGGCCCGGCGCGTTCCGGCGCAATGCCTTCGACATGGGAGAGATCGGTATCGGGCCGTTGCTTGAGGAGTTGTCCCTGGGCTGCGATTGCCTTGGCCTGATCCATTATTTCGACGTGGTGACGCATGACTGGAAAGGCCAGCCCAGTACCCTCAGCAACGCTGTGTGCATGCATGAAGAAGACTATGGGATCTTGTGGAAGTATCCGACCTGGATCACCGGAAAACCAATGGTGGCGCGGTCTCGGCGGCTGGTAATTTCCTCGCTCGCATCGGTCGGCAACTATGTCTACGGCTTCTTCTGGTATTTCTATCAGGACGGCACCATCGGCACGGAAGTGAAAGCAACCGGAGTGCCGTTTCCCTCCGCCATCGGCGTCGGCGAGCCGTCCGAATGGGGCCGGCTTATCGGCAAGGGGATCGACTCTCACGCCCATCTGCACTCGTTTTCCTACCGCTTCGATATGTGCATCGACGGGCCAAATAACGCCGTGCGCGAGGTCAATTTCGAAGCCGCCCCGATCGGCCCGCAAAACCCCTACGGCAATGCCTGCCGAACGGTCGAAACAGTGCTTGCGACGGAGCAGGCGGCGCAGCGCACCATGTCGCTCGATAGCGCGCGGTCATGGCGGGTTGTCAACCCGGAGCGGCACAACAGTCTGGGACAGCCGGTGGCCTACCAACTGGTGCCCGGGGTCAATGCCAGGCCTTTCGTCGATCCGGCCTCAGCGGTGGGCAGGCGTGCCGGCTACATGTTCAAACACCTCTGGGTCACGCCTTATGCGGTGGACGAACTTTATGCGGCGGGGTGGTATCCCAACCAGCATGCCGGTGGTGACGGGTTGCCGAAATGGACGCAGGCCGACCGCTCGCTTGAGGGCGAGGATATTGTGGTCTGGTACACCTTGAACTATCACCACGTGCCGCGCCCGGAAGACTGGCCGGTTCAACCGGTCGCCTATGCCGGCCTGCACTGGATGGCGGACGGCTTCTTCGATGAGAATCCGGCTATGGATGTTCCGCTGAGCACAAAAGGCTGATCTGGAGGTTGCGATTCATTTGCGCAGTACGGCGACGGCTAATCCGTCATGCCCTTTGTCGCCGGTAAGCTGGATGATGGTTGCTTCGACCCTGTCGTCTTCGCTGAGCGCCTTGTTGAAGGCGCGAATGCCCTGGATCGCATCGTCCGGGCTGTCGGCGTTGAGGACGCGGCCTTCGCGGACCACGTTGTCTGCGAGGATCAGCCCGCCGGGGCGGGCCAGGCGCAGGGACCATTCCAGATAGCCGCAATAATTGTTCTTGTCGGCATCGATGAAGACCATGTCGAACGCTGATTCACCCTCTGCGGCCAGCACCGGCAAGGTTTCAAGCGCTGCACCGACCCTCACACTTACTTTATCGGCCAGCCCGGCCCGTTCGATGTTGGCAGTTGCGACGGTGGCGTGTTTTGGATCATACTCGAGAGTTGTCAGGCGACCGCCCTCACCAAGCGCCCGGGCGAGCCAGATGGTGCTGTAGCCGGCCAGGGTGCCGATCTCGAGTATGCGGTTTGCATTTGAAAGCTTCGCCATCAGATATAGATATTTGCCGAGCGCGGCGGAGACCTGAATTTGCGGCAGGCCCGCTTCTTTGGCGGCTTCGAGTGCATCATCCATAACCGGATCCGCCGGTACGAACAGGTTGCTGATATAGTGATCGACGTCTTCGAAGAGGGTGTTGCTCATGGGGCTGCTCCTGCATTTGCGTGCTCACGCAAGGCCAGTGCGGCGAAGAGCGCCACACATGCAAGTACGATGGCGCCGCCGATCAGCGTCCAGGTGCTCGGCACCTCTCCCACCACCAGCCAGGCCAGGATCGGTGAGAGTATCGTCTCGCTCATGGCGAGAAGGGTCACCTCTGCTGCCGGGATATGGCGTGATGCATAGGTGATGAAGGTGAAGCCAAGGCCGATCTGAATGGCGCCGAAAATGATCGCGAGGATCAGGTCATGGGTCGAAATGGCAAGTGTGTCGGCCATCACGTAGGCGATGGCTGCCGCCACCAGTCCCGCCAGCGACGTGCCGGCCAGCATGTCGAAGTTGCGCGCCTTGCGCAGGAGGATCACGAAGACCGCATAGGTCAAGAGGGTCACCAGGGCAATCAGGTTGCCTTTCAGGCGGCCAATCGAAATGCCTTCCGCCACCATGACGCCGATGCCGAGAACGGCGACGGTGAGAATGAGCGCAGACGTCAACGACAGGCGCTCACGCAAAACGATCCAGGCCAGAATGGCGGTTGCAACAGGCGCTGCACCGGTGACGAAGGCGACGTTCGCGACCGTGGTGTTGAGCATGGCGAAGAGATAGGACGTCAGTCCAAGCCCGAGGCAAACGGCGATCGCCAGGCCGGTTGCATCGACGGAACGGTAGCGTTCGATGACACGGCCGCGGCTGCGCCAGCAGACAATGAGAAACATCATCGCGAAAAATGAAAGCCCGCGATAGAACATGATGGTCCAGCCCTGCGCATCCTCGAACATGCGCACAATGGGGCCGCCGATGGAGAGCACCGTGCCGCCGGCGAGCGCGAGGATCACGCCGAGGGCGTGATTGCTTTGAAACTGCTGGAGGCCTGCGGACGCCATGGCCTAGAACCTGCTGAGTGTCATAGTTGTAGCGTCGGCGTGGCCCATTTGGCCTCCGGCAAGGCGCGAAAGGCGCCGTAGTGTTGGCCACTTCAAGCCTTGAGCAACGCTGTCCAGCGGCCAAATGGGCCGCGTCCCTTCGGGATTTGGCCAGATTGGCCCGGTTTTGCGACATTCGTCGTCGAATATGCCCGGCATGTCCTTCCTCCTCACATCACCAAACCGGACCACTCTGGTCAAACCGACGCAGCAACTATGATACTCAACTGGCCCTAGCGCAGCCCCGTGGCTCTGATGGTTTCGGCGATGGCGGCAGCGCCCTGCTGCGGCGCCATGATGTGGACGCCGGCAATGCCGTCGATTTCTTTTAGCGCCTCGATGGCTTCGACGCAGATGGCGCGGCCTTCGGCTTTTTCGTCGCAGGCGCCGTCCATCCGCGCAATCACATCTGCGGGAATGTTTACGCCGAACAGATTGTCGTTCATCCAGCGTGCGGACTTTGCCGACGCCAGTGGGCCTATGCCGACGATGAATTTGAGCTTCGAGGGGATGCCGTGCTGATTGAGGCGGGTGAAGTAGCGTTCGGCGATGCCGGGATCGTAACAAAATTGCGTCTGGGCGAACTGGGCGCCGGCTTCGATTTTGGCGTTCAGACTGTTTGGTTGGAAATCTTCCGGTGGATCGAACGGCGCATCGGCGCAGCCGAGATGAAGATCGGGGGCGGATTTGATGTCGCGGCCCGACGGCAGCTTGCTTTCGTCGCGCATTTTCCGCGCCAGTGAAATCACGCCGCGGGAGTCGAGATCAAAGACGGCTTTTGCGTCGGGCTGGTCGCCGACCGAGGGATCATCGCCGTGCAGGACGAGCAAATTGTGAACGCCGAGTGCGGAGGCGCCGAGAAGATCGCAGGTGATGGCGATTCTGTTGCGGTCGCGGCAGGTGACCTGGAGCACCGGCTCGATGTCGTTCTGTGCAAGAAGCACCGAGGCGGCAAAGCTCGACATGGTCGCGCGCGCTCCGGGCGCATCGGTGACGTTGACCGCGTCAACCAGGCCCGCCAGGGGTTTGGCCCGCTCGAGAAGGTCCGACGCGGCAGCTGAGGTGGGCGGTGTTACTTCGGCGGTGATGACAAACTCGCCGCGCGCGAGCTTTGCTTGCAGTTGAGACATTGCGCTCCCCAAAAGCCAATTTGATGCAAATAAGCGTGCCGGTGTCGCGGCGGTGAAAATTCTATGCGCTCCCTTACTCTGTGAGGCGCCAAAAAGCGACACTTTATGAGGATGCCTGCATGCGTCTGGTGGAAACCATTTTGCCGCGGTATCATGGCGTATATGGCACGGGCGGCAATGGTCTCACTGCTGGCATTTATTGTTGCAACGCTGGTGTGCAGTGCGACGAAACCTGCGCTGGCACAATCTCAACCCGGCGGGCGCGTGGAGGTTGAGCTGGAACTGGTGCTGGCGGTGGATACCTCAGCCAGCGTCGACAACGCCGAATTCAAACTGCAGATGGGCGGGATTGCCGACGCCTTCCGGCATCCTGAGGTGGTTGCGGCGATTGCGGCCCACGGCCAACGCGGAATTGCTGTGACGCTGGTGCAGTGGAGTGCCGGCGATCAGCAGGCGCAATCGGTGGGCTGGCACCATATTTTCGATGTTGCGGGTGCCGCTGCGCTGGCGCGCGCGATTGAGGCGGCGCCGAGATTGTTTGCCATCAACACCACAGCCATCGGCTCGGCTCTGCGTTATTGCGCCCGTCTGTTTGCCGGCAACCGGTTTTCCGGGCGTCGCTGGACCATTGATGTGTCGGGTGACGGCCGCAGCAATGCCGGGCTCAGTCCGCGGGCTGAACGTGACCGGGCGGTGTCGCAGGGCATCACCATAAACGGCCTGACCATACTGAACGGTCACCTTGAGCTTGAACGCTATTACCGTGTCAATGTGATCGGCGGTCCGCAGGCTTTTGTCGAGAAAGCCGAAGACTTCGCGGATTTTGCCCGGGCGATCCGCCACAAGCTGGTGCGCGAGATTGCCCCGATCGTTGCGTTCAAAACGAACCCGGAAAGATACTATTCGGCCCAGGTGCAATTGTCGTCGAATGCACCGTTGAGATAAGCGCCGGTATCGCTCTTGGCATATTCCGGCCCGATGACGCCGGTCAGGCTTTCGACGGAAATGGTGGTGCAAAGATCGTTATAGGCACGCTGCAGGCCGCCGGATTTCAACGGCCCCATGAAGCTTGCCATGAAGGTGACGATCCCCACCAGGCAGGCAATCACGATTTCGCGGATCGTGAACAGGGGGCCGGTATGCTTGGTTCCGCGATAGCGCTCCAGCCACCAACCGACCAGCGGCTTCACCAGACAAAACGCAAGGATACCGACTCCGCCGCCAATGGCGATCTGCGTGAGAAGATTGAGCATATGAATTCCGTCTTTGTCTTTGGTTAGAAGGTGAAGGTTGCAAAGCCAACGGTAATGCCTGCGCTGCCGACGATCATAAGCACTCGGTCGCCGCGCGTCACCTGGCCTCGCTCGAGAGCCAGGCTCATGGCCAGGGGAACCGATGCCGATGCAGTGTTGCCATATTCTTCATGGGTCGGGTGATAGTCGGTCTCCGGCAGGTTTAAAGCGTTTTCCACCATGTGCCCGGCCATCATGCTGGCGGCATGGGAAAAACAAACGTCGTATTGGCCGCTGCTCAGATGCTCATCGGCGCGGAATGTGTTGACGATGTGGTCAACGGTTTTGGCAACGATATTGTTGGTGTCGGCCATGAACTTGCGCGCCGAAATGGAGGCGTCGAGCAGGTGCGGGGCATATCTGTGGGCGTTGTCGAGGGGCAAAAGGCAAAGTTCATAATCGTCGGCAAATGTCTTGAACGTGAAATAGAAATCACTTTCATCGCTGCGTGACAGCACGGTTGCGGTTGCGGCCTCGCCAAGTGTCAGGGCGGCGGCATAGCGGTGTACGGCATCGCTGTCGGGAAGGTCGAAGCGGACATAATCGGACATGCCGCATTCCAGGTTGACGATGAGGGCGTTTTCATAGGCCCCTGCCTGCAGCAAACCATGCACCACGTGGGCTGCCCGGAGCCAGCCGGCACAGGCGTCGAGCACGTCGAAGCAGGTGGCGTTGTGGGCGCCGATCTCCTTTTGGACAGCGATCGCCATGCATGGTTCAAGCCAGCCGCGGGCAATGCTGGAATAGACGATAAGATCGATTTCGCCGGGTTTCTTGCCGCAGGCTTCGAGAGCCTGGAGCGTCGCATTGCGGGCAAGCTCAATTGCGGATTCGCCGTTGAGGGCAACATGCCTTTTTTGCGTGCCCGCGGCCTTTACGACGATGCGCAAATGACGTTCGATGCCGGCCCACTCGTCGTTCGAATAGTGCTGACGGTTCTGCGATGCGAACATTTCGAACGCCTGTTCGTTGCTGATCGTGGTCGCAGGTACGGCGTGGCCGAGTGACTCTATGCGCATATTGTGATGACCCGGAACGCCAATGGCGTCCGCGTGACTGCCTCTCCCCCTACGATTCGGCGAAAGGTGTCTGAAAACAGAAGCTTTCGCAAGCTAAACGGCTAGAATGAGGTGGGCTAAACCGGTTCAACAGTTTGTGAAACCAATCTAGGGTCGCGGCATGTGGCAGCTGTACCTTCACGCACGGTTTTCGGTGCTGACCTTCGCGCATCTCTTCGCGATCGGATGCGTCGGATTAGGCGGCGGCTGGATGTGGGCCAGCATCGCGTTGTTTCCGATCTATTGCGTGATTGATGAACTCCTCGGAGACGATGTCTCCAACCCGGTCTACAGACTTCCGCCGGTGCTCGACTTCTATCTTCATCTGACGTTTCCCCTGGTGCTGCTTCACGCGGTGATCTACGCCTATTATCTTGGCACGGATGATCCGCTTCGACTGGAGGTGGCGGCAGATGCGCTTTTCGGAGTGGACCTGGCCGTCAGGCGTGAGGCAACGTCGGCGTCCGACCTGATTGGCGGTGGCTTGGGCGTTGCCTTGTTTCTGGGAACCGGCGCGGTCAATGTGGCGCATGAATTCGTACACCGGCAGAGCAGCCTCGCATGCCGGGTGGCCGGGCTGGGGCTGTTGTCTTTCACGTGCGACGCCAACTGGTGGATTTACCACTTGTCCGGCCACCACTCCGGCGTCGGGCTCGACAGGGACGTCAGCACGGCAAAGCGCGGCGAGTATGTCTTCGCCTTCATTCTGCGCTCGATCTGGGGCACCAACGCCTTCGGGTTCCGGTTCGAGGCGGACCGTTTAAAGCGCAATGGGCTGCCCTGGTGGCACTGGTCGAACCGCTCCATCCGGGTTCAGGTGTTTCCGCTCATGGTCGCGGCAGGCTATGTCTGGCTGGCCGGCTGGACCGGCCTTTTTGCCTATGTGGTGCTGGCGTTCGCCGGCAAGGCGGTTCTCGAATCGGTCAGCTATATCGAGCATTACGGCCTGGTTAGGGCGCGCGGTGAGCGTATCGCGCCGCGCCACGCCTGGGATTGTTATCGCCGGCTCTCGAACGCTGTCTTGTACAACCTGCCACGGCATGCGGATCATCACCTGGCGGGGCACCAGCCATACTGGGAAAATGCCACCCAGGACAACGCCCCGAAACTGCGTTTCGGCTATGGCGTGACCATTCTGTCAGCTTGTTTTCCGCCACTGTGGCGGCGCTTGACGGTGCCGGCACTTGCCGATTGGGACGCCCGGCTCGCAAGCAGAGCTGAACGCGATCTCGTCGCCGGGCATGACAGATCCGCGCCTGAGTCTGGGGAATAAACTGTCGCCCATGTGCCCGGAACGGACCCCAGTATTCGCATTATGCCGTCTTCGCTGTTCTTACCAACTGCCCAAGCCCGAGCAGAATGATGACGCCGATGGTCGAAAACCAAAGCGCCTGTCTGTGCGAAAATGACGTGATCAAACGCCTGCTCACCGAGCTCTCGTATTGCCGGCCCGGATCGTTATTTTCGTGAACTTCCAGCTTTGTCTTGGGCGGCCAAAGTGAGCCGGACGAGCGCAAAATTGGTCCAAAATACCCTTCCAAGATGGCGTTTTCACGGTGTGCGACCGTGTATCTCAATTGTTGTTTGTCTGGGGTGGTGGATTTGCGGGCCCGCGCAAGGTTGATGTTGCGGCTGAACAGGTGAACCGCAGCCTCGTGAAAGAATGGGTCTTTGAGGGCGGTATGTTCCTTGAGAAAAGAAACATAATCTTCATGGGTCTCGAAAGCGCCAAACGCATTTTCAGCTTCATCTGCGCGAGAACTGCTCAGCCGATGCAGCTCTTCGACGGTGAACCTGGATCGAAAAGCTCCAGTATTAGGCGCTTCGTAGTAATGCCCATACTCAACCATGACATCTTCCGCATGCCAGATGAAGGCGAGAACCGGAAAGTGCGTGGTATAAACGGCGATGGCTTTTGGTGTGTTGAGGTGACAAAGGCCGAGACCCGCCAAGAGCAAGGCCGATAGGCGGCAGAGGCGACGAACACTTTGCGGCTTGAGTGTCTTAGAAATAGCGCCGGGGCGGATGGCGGTGGCAATCGCCAACTGGAGGAGTGTCACCGCAGTGAAATTCAGCCAGATGTCACGAAGATCGAAAACGCGGCCCGGAACCAACCACTGGACCGTTTCCTCGATTGTTCCGAAAAGAGTGCCCAGCAGAATTACAGCAGGATATATGCTGACGTCATGGACCCTGTGGGCAAACGCTCGATAGATCAGAAGGCTGAGGATGCCATATTCTAGAAAATGGATCGCCTCCGCAGTCGAATCCGAGGGCAATCCAAATGTCAGGAAGACGACAAATGCGGTGATCGCACCGAGCGATAAAAACCGCGTGACGGTCATTCCACCACGCCTGATGAGATACCTTAGCGTGACGCCCGCCGCGATGATGAGCAGCAGGGAGACGCCATAGCTGAAGGCTGCACGACCGAACACGGCATTGACATAGTCCGTGCCATATCGAACCAGCGGGACGGTGATAAGAATCAACCCAAACCAAGTCGTGACCAAGAGCCACGATAGTGTTTCTCGCTCGTTAGGTGGTCGATCAAACATAGCGTCGTCCAAAGCCATGAGGGCGCATCGGCTGAGCTATTTGATCGTGGCAAGAGTCAATGATCAAGGACGAACACGGTTTGATCGTTGCCGATGGATATGGCGCGCCCAGAAACATCCGTTGCCATGTTGTGGTCTGCGTTGGTTGATCACGCCACGGGCCTGGCTTGCGTCGCCGCGGTGGAGTCAGCTGGATTTGATGGGGGTGACAGTGGAGATCATCGCGTGATCGCTAGAACCGAAGATTCCAAATTCCCGTTTATCCTTGATGACCTCGTCAACGATCTCCCTGGAGATCTCTCTGGTAGACGTGGAAAAGCCATATACCAGCGCAGTGTCGCAAAGAATATTTATGAGGCGCGGCGTGCCCTCGCTTGCTTCGTAGATGGCTTCAATGGCCGGGTCGGAAAAAAGCAGTGCAGATTGACCGGCAAGTGCCAGCCGATGATCGATATAGGCCGTGGTCTCGCGATGGCTCAGCCGGTGTAAATGAAAATCTGACGACACCCGCTGTGCAAACTGCTTCATCCCTGGATGTTGCAACAAGCTTTTCAGTTCGGGTTGGCCAACGAGAATGAGCTGCAACGGCTGATGGTTTTTGGTGTTGATGTTTAAAAGCATGCGCAGCTGCTCAAGCGATGTGGCTCCAAGGTTTTGGGCCTCGTCGATGATGAGCGCGCAGCGTTCTCCATTCTCGGTGCAGTCCCTGAGAAAGCGCTGAAATTGATCAAACTGAGCAACAAAAGTTTCGGCGTCATAAGGCTGATCGAAGGCAAGCAGCACCCATTGTAGCAACTGGTCGACCTGCTCATTTGTCTGAGAGATTACTCCAACGCGGATGTCATCAGGTAAGTCATCCAGTAAGCGTTGGATCAGCGTCGTCTTCCCGCAACCAACCTCGCCGGTAATTACGGTGAAGCCTGCCTGATTTAGAATGCTGTATTCCAGCATGGCGAAAGCCATGCTGTGGCCCCTGGACCAATACATGAAATCAGGATCTGGCAGAATCGAGAACGGCTTTTCCTTGAACCCGTAGAACTCTTCGTACATATGCTAGCGCCCCGTGCCTTTTTGTTTTCAACCGGCGTTGCCGTGCCGGTCGTTAGCAGGATTTGTAGGCCAATTATTGGGCTCAGGAAACAATATTGGCGACCGTTACTTAACGAGCATTGAGCCCCCCCGATCCCCACACATTAGGTTGGTGGACGGCTTCCAAAATTCAAGCCCCTGCTGCGCCACGACGAGTGATTTTCTGCCGTCAATGCCGAGAACCTCGATAGATGGCCGACAATTCATTCATTCCCGAACATGTTGCAAATATGCCAAACCGCCCAATAATCGCCAGATTCACCATTTTGCCGGATTGAACGAATTCCGCGTGGTGGTATAGTTTATAAATAAGAAACGCACTCACTCGTTGAGGGTGGGGTGCGCGATAATAAAGATTAGGCTGTGGCTTGAGAGGCGCGTTTTTGCTGGTGGTTTTGACG
>JAJFHM010000119.1 GCA_021775625.1 Hyphomicrobiales bacterium
CGTTGTGCGCAATCAGTCCCGCGACGGGGCCCTGCTGCACATCGAAACGCCGGTGGATCTGCCGGACGCGTTCAAACTCCGCATCACCAGGACCGACCGGCAATATGCCTGCGAACTGGTGTGGGATGCATCGAAGCAGGCGGGTGTGCGGTTCTGCTCAAAGCCTGGGTCGCGGCACAAGCCCTATCTGCGCCCGGTGGCGTGAATGCGCTATATTTTCGGCTATCTGGTGTTCATCGCCCTGCGCCTTGTGGTGACCGTGGCGGTCGGCTGGGTCGCGCTGGATTATCTGAATGAAGAATTCGGCAGCGTCGCGGAAACGCTGAGCCTGGTGGCAGCGTCTCTTAACCCCTAAGTCAGATTTCCCTGTAATATCGGCGCCATGACCGAGCGCTTCAAACGCATAAGCAAGTTGATGAGCCTCATCCTGCGGCACAAGCCGGAGGCAGCCGGACTGCGGCTCGATGAGGAAGGCTATGTGCCGGTGGAGGCGTTGTTGCGGGCGCTGGAGAACAAGGGGCATGCGCTGACCCGCGCCGGACTGGACGAGCTTGTTGCAGCAAACGACAAGCAGCGCTTCGCCTTCGATGAGTCGGGGTTGCGCATCCGTGCGGTTCAGGGGCACAGCCGCCGGGTGGATCTGGGCTATGCGCCGGCCACGCCGCCGTCCATGCTCTTTCACGGCACGGTGGCCAAATTTCTCGATGCCATCAAGCGTGAAGGCCTGACCCCGCAGAGGCGGCAGTTTGTGCACCTGAGCCCGGATCATGACACGGCAGTTGTTGTCGGGCGCAGGCGCGGAACGCCGCTGGTTCTGGAAGTGGACACAGGCACGATGGCTGCAGAAGGCCACATATTCTACCTGGCGACCAACGGGGTGTGGCTGACCGATGCGGTGCCGCCCGGGTTCATCGCATTTCCGGAGTAAGGGCTTGGTACTCAGGCGCGTGCCTGGACCCGCATCTTGATCGGGCCCTGGGCGTGGCCGTTGATCATCTGGTCGAGATATTCGTTGTCCGAGCCATCGATGGCGCTGGTCGGGCCGGCCCAGACGATCTCGCCCTCGTTCAGCATATAGAGATAGTCATATTCTGTTCGCGCGGCATGCATGTCGGATGTGATGCAGAGCGCCGTGGTGCCCAGGGTTTCGACATTGCGGCCGATCATGGCGTTGATCGCCTTGGTGGTGATCGGGTCAAGGCCGGCCGTCGGTTCGTCGAGCAGCAACAGGTCCGGGCTGCCGACGATGGCGCGGGCAACGCCGACGCGCTTTTGCATGCCGCCTGAAAGCTCGACCGGGAACAGGTCCGCGGTTCCCGCCGGCAGGTTGACCATGGCGAGTTTCTGGATCGCCAGATCCCGGGCCTCCTCGCGGTCCATGCCCTGACGGTTGATCAGCTTGAAGCAGATGTTTTCCCAGATCGGCAGGCTGTCGAAGAGACCGCCTTGCTGAAACAGAACGCCAAAATGTTCCAGCATTTCGGTGCGCTGGTTGCCCTTGAGCCGGGTGATGTCGCGTCCGTCAACGTGAATGCTGCCGGTATCGGGCGGGTAGAGCCCGGAAATACATTTCATCAACACGGTCTTGCCGGAGGCCGCCGGGCCGATGAGCACGGATTGTTTGTTTTTCGGCAGCTCGAGATTGACGCCGCACAGCACCTGTTTTGCGCCATAGCTCTTCGTCACGCCGGCGACGACGACCTTCATTTCCAGATCTTTCGGCATCAGGTTGGTGTCTGTCATGGGGCAAAACCGTCTCGTCCTTGGTGTGTGTGAGGTAGCATGGTGAACCGGCCCTGTCACAGGTTTTGGCAGACGGACAGTTGGATGCCCGACTATGTCGGCCAGGGAAGCGACCAGGTCTTGACGTTGGTGAAAAACTTCATTGCCTCCGTAACACCTTCCTTGACGCCGTTGCCGGAGGATTTGACGCCGCCGAAGGGCGACATTTCGGTGCGGTAACCGGGCGCCTCCCAGATGTTCACGTTGCCGACCTTAAGGCCGTCGATAAACGACGTGATGCGCTCCAGGTGATTGGTGCAGACGCCGGCCGACAGGCCGAAGGGGGTTGCGTTGGAGATGCGCATGACTTCTGCATCGTCATCCGGAACGCGGAGGATAGGAATTACGGGTGCGAAGGTTTCCTGCATCACCAATTCCGCATCATGGGGCACATGGTCGACCACGATGGGGGGCAGCAGGGCGCCGGCGCGGTCAGGATGATAGAGGAGTTCCGCACCATGTCTGGCGGCATCGAGTACGCGCTGCTCAAAGCGTTCGGCTGCGGTCTCATCGATGACGCAGCCGATTTCGGTGTCTGGATCCTGCGGATCGCCGAATTTAAGCTCTTTTGCCCGGCTCAACACCAGGGGAACAAAGCGGTCTGCGACTGAGTCCTGTACCAAAATGCGCTTTACCGCAGTGCAGCGCTGGCCGGAATTGCCGGTGGCGCCGGCAACGGCGAGCCGTGCGGCGCGTTCAAGGTCCGCATCGGTGAGGTCGTTGAGAACGATCAGGGGATCATTGCCGCCGAGTTCGAGGGCTGTACGGGTGTATCCCGCCTTCTGTGCAATCGACATGCCGACGTCGACGCTGCCGGTAAAGCTGATCGCACCGATTGCGGGGCTGGTGACCATTGCATCACCGATCTCGTCTGGCCGGCCGGTGACGATCTGAAACATCTCGGGCGGCAATCCGGCTTCGTAAAGAATGTCCGCCAGCATGATCGCGGTCAAAGGGGTGCGTTCCGATGGTTTGCAGACCACGCAATTGTTGCTGGCGATGGCTGGCGCAATCTTGTGCGCCACCATGTTCAGGGGATGATTGAACGGTGTGATCGCCGAAATCGCCGACAGCGGCTCGCGTTTGGTGAATATCCGGCGGTCCTGACCGTTGGGGGTGATGTCGCAGGAGAACATCTCACCGTCATCTATGATGGCAAGGTGCCCTGCGAGCCTCAACACATCGTGGGAGCGCATGGTCTCATAGAGCGCGTGCTGTTTGCTGATGCCAAGTTCCAGGGTGATGGTGTCTGCGAGAGCCGAACGTTTGGTCCGCAGCAGGTCGGCCGCGGCGAACAGGATCTGCTGGCGTTCATAGCGGGTGAGGGAGGGCTGGTAACGCTGTGCAATGTCAAAGGCATCTGCTGCATGGCGCGCTGTGCCCGCGGGGACCGTGCCGATCACCTGGTTGGTATAAGGATACCGGACCTCGATAACATCCGCGGTGCGCACCTCGTCGCCACCGATGCGCATGGCTTCGTCGATGACGGGTTGCTTTGCGGTGATCACATTCATGAGGTTAAACTCGATTGCTGCAAGCGCACATGACGACTGCCGCAGGCGCAGGCACGCTGTTAATGCTAACCACTCAATGTGAGCGCTGAAAGACAAATGTCAGCCAGGAGCAAAGGGTGAAATCGAACCAACCGCCGGTTTACGATTGTGTATCGTCAGCAAGCTTTCCCGAGCTGGCGCATCTGTTTGCGCAGTCCAGCGGGCGCACCGTCACGGAGGTGCATATGCACCACACGTTCATCCCGACGCATGCGGATTTTTTTGCGGCGGCCGTGCGGCATAGCGGTGATGTGCGGGCCGCCGGTCTCGAACTCTGTCAGGGCATGTGGAAGTTCCATGTGTTCGATCGCGACTTTGCCGATATCGCACAGCATGTGTCGATCGACCCGGACGGGTGCATCTGGCTCAACCGGAACTGGAACCGCTCGCCGGCGAGCGCGACGGGCTTCAATGGTGATCACCACCGCGGTCCCTTCATGATCGAAACCATCGGCAATTTCGATGTGGGCGTCGAAGTTCTGGAGGGCGAACAACTGCGCGCGGTGCTCACAGTGATCGCATCGATCCAGCTGGCGTCCGGCCTGGCCGCCGACGCCCTGGCGTTCCACAACGAAATGACCGACACGAAATCCTGCCCCGGCACCGGGATCGACAAGGGTGAGATGCTGGCCAGGCTCGGGCTCGTGCATAACGAATTGAAGGGCGCCACAAACCAGGCTGGCGGGGGCGATCTCGGCGCTGTGTTTCAGACCTTCATGGCAACCGATTACGGAGCGTTGAAGGAGGGGCCATTGCCGCATGGTGCGGCTGGCACCTGAACTCCCGAAGATGAAGAACCGGGTGATGTTGCGGGCATGGTGCGAGGCTGCGCTGATGACGGCAAAACTGAGATGTTGAGTGTTTGATTCAAAGACTTCATGTGACTCATGAAGAAATTTTAGCGTTTTTAAACATATGCTTAACCGTGAACATTCATTAGTTGGCCGGATCGCATGAATGCCGGGCCATCACGGATTTGTGCTGCGGCATGTTTTGCGGCGGGCCGGTGAAAAAGCTACCAATCAGGTTTAAGTGGCTTGCGCATAATGGTGGAATTTTGATGAAGGCGCGTGGTGGAAGATTGCGGAGAAACTCGCTTCTCGCAGCGCTCATCTGCGTCGCAACGTTTTCTCCAGCGATGGCCGGGGCAGACTTTAATCTGGTCAACATTCCATCCGGCCTGGCGCTCCTGGGCGATGCGGAGGGGGATGCCAACGAGGTCCCGAGGTCGGTGCGTATTGCAGCCTTTCGGATCATGCGCACCGAGGTAACCAACGCGCAGTTCAAATCCTTCGTAACGGCGTCGGGCTACCGGCCCGATACGATGAGCGGTGCGCGCGCCTATGTCTGGACGGACAAATGGCGCGTGGTCAAGGGCGCGGACTGGAGGCACCCGCAGGGTCCGAATAGCAGCATCGATGGCAAGGCCGGGCATCCGGTGGTTCAGGTGTCGGCCCGCGATGCGGATGCGTTCTGCGCCTGGCATGGTCTCAGATTACCGTTGGAAGATGAATGGGAATATGCTGCCCGGGGAACCGACGGCCGGCGATTTCCCTGGGGCAAAGATGCACCCCGCAGGAACGCCGGACGGCGTGCCAATTTCGGCACCATCGCCTGTTGTTCGGCGGATGGTTCGGACGGCCATCTGCGCACCGCCCCGGTTGCAAGCTATCCCGCAGGGGCTTCGCCGTTCGGACTCCAGGACATGGCCGGCAATGTCTGGGAGTGGACGTCGAGCCGGTTTCCCGGCCGTCCACAGGAGCGGGTGTTGCGGGGCGGTGGATGGGGCAACAATCCTTATTGTCTGCGCACCGCCTATCGCCACGGCAATCCGCCCGATATCAGTCTCGACATGGTCGGCTTCCGTTGCGCCGGCGATATGAGTCAATAGTCAGGTCCTTTGGTATAAGGTACGGCGGTTCGTTCAAAGGCCCGCGGTTTTTGCCTCCCATCATGCGCCTGCTCCTGCATATCGGCACACACAAGACCGGCACCACGTCGGTACAAATGTTCTGTGCCCGCAACCGGGACACCCTGCGCCGGCAGGGCATTTGGTATCCGGATTATGATCTCATCGGCAGGCAAGGGTATTTTGCGCATCACCACCTGGCGCACGCCCTTGCAGGACTTCCAACGTCGCGCGGCACCAGACCGGAGGCGTTTGAGTTCTTGGCGGCGATCAGAGCACAGGCGGCGCCCGATGAAACGGTTTTGATCAGTGCGGAGCCGTTCTGGCGGCATGTCTGCCCACCGGTGGAACTCTTGGAGAATGAGTATCTGGCCGACGGCGGGGCTGCGACCTACTGGCAGCGCCGCCGCGACTATGTCCGGGCGTTGCGCGATGCCTTTGGTGATTTGGAGGTTGAAGTTGCGGTGGTGTTGCGGCGCCAGGACCAGTGTGCTGAGTCCCTGTACAAGGAACGGGTGAAGGGGACGGATTACGCCGAGGATTTCGGAACCTACCTTACGGCTTTTGAACACCGGTTGCGCTATTTCGACCAGCTGATGGTCTGGGCAGCGTTCTTTCAAACCATACATGTGCTGGTTTACGAGGATCTTGTGGAGGATGGTAATCTTGTCGGTGGATTTTTCCGATCCCTCGACCTCGACGTCAGTGGGGATTTACCACCGCAACGCAAGAGCAATATCTCCCTCAACAACGATCTGATCGAGTTCAAGCGGCGATTGAATGGGACCGGACTGACCGAGGACGAGCTCTATGAAACGGTTCTTGTGATGCAGGATGACGAATTTCAGACGGGCCTTGAACTGGACGCTGGTTCGACGCTGTGGGAGAGCCGGTCCCGGCGGTTGGCCTATCTTCAGCGTTTTGACGATCAAAACGCCAAGATCCGGGAGCACTTCCTCCCGGCCAGAGCGGTTGGTCTTTTTTCGACGGAAGATGAGGGCAGGCGCCCTTACACAGGGTTGAAGCGCACAACCGCCGACACAATTGAAAGGCGGATCGAAAGCATACGGCAACGCCGGACCTGAGGTCGGCGTTGCCGCGCAGTGATTACCGAGACCGGCGTGGATCAGTCCTTGAAGTCAGACTTGATCTTTGAGTTGCCCGGGGCTGCGGTGCGCAAATAGGCGATCAGCCCTGGGACGCTATTGCCGTTCTTTTTGATGATACTGGCAAAGCTTGAGCGCAGAAGACCTGCAAGCCAAACACCCTGGAAGTTAATATCCGTAACGCGGTAGTTGCCGCCGCTGCCGATCAGCTTCCAGGTCACTTTCTGCTGCTTGCCGCCGAGAAACTTGAGCTTGGTCTCAACCGACAGGCCACGGCCGGACTTTCTGGAATTGACCACTTCGAATTCACGGCCCTTGAATTTCTTGCTGAACTGCGAAAGCGTGTGAACCATGAAGCCCTCAACGAGAGCGACATATTCCGACTTTTGCCCTGCGGGAAGCTTCTTGCGGTGCTTGCCGAGTGCGAACAACGCCATGGAATTGACGTCGATGTAGCGCTTCAGCAAGGACCGGAAAGCGGCGCCGCTGCCACTTTTTGCCGCGCGAATGAGATCGGCGCCTGCTTTAACCACATATGTACCGCCTGCGGTTGCGGCCTGTGTCTGGCCAATTGATCCGTATGCGATGCTTATGGTCAGCGCCGTAGCACAAATGCCACCCAAGAGCTTGCGACGTGATACACCCGCCGGATTCGGGTTACTCCTGCTCATCCAATTCCTCCAACAATACTATTAGATTTAGGGGTCCGTCCAAATTCTCCACCCCTAGTTTGTAGCGTCCTGAGGCGAGGATCAAGTCTAACTTCGTATCAGCATTACTTTGCCGTTTAAGGCGTTCAGTGTCCGGAGCGGTTTCTTGGTGAGCCTGCTATTGGTGCGATGGCAGATTCGAATGCTATAGTTTTTCCAAACGTACTGGCGATTCTCCGGCCGACGAGCGAATGCAGAAAAGATCATGCCACGCCGCGCGCACAACCAGAACACGGCACGACAAAACTTCCGAAAATGGCGGGTTCTGGGGATTGTGCTTGCAGCCACTATCATTGCGGCCTGTAGCAACAATCCCTATCCGGATGCGGATCAGGACGCGAAAGTGCTCTACACGTCGTTCCGCGAAGCGCCCCGAACGCTTGATCCTGCGGTGGCGTACACAAGTACGGCGCATCACATCACGGCCAACGTTTTCGACACCGCGCTGGAGTATCACTTCCGCAAGCGGCCGTATGAACTGATCCCGGGGCTGGTGGAATCCGTTCCGTCGCCCGAAGTCCGGGAGGATGGCCGAATCGCCTACCGGTTCACGCTTCGGGAGGGCATCCGGTTCCATGCAGACGCGTGTTTCGTCCGTTACCACGGACAGGACCAGCGCACGCGGGCGGTCCAGGCCAGTGATTTTGCATTTGCACTGATGCGGCTGGCTGACCCCGCGGTGAACAGCCCAATCCGCAGCAGCCTGTTTGCCGTCAATGATTTCAAATCCTTCGGCGATCGACTGGTGTCGATGCGCATGCAGGACAAAAGCTTCGCCGGTCTGCCGGTTCATGAGCAATATGAGATGGCAGGCGGGATTGATGGCGTGCTGGTGCACGGGACCGGAACGTTTGAAATTGCGCTTGATCAACCGGATGCGCAGATCCTTTACTGGTTTGCCCTGCCGTTCACCACGCCGACAGCCTGGGAGGCTGTAGCGTATTATGACGGCAACGAGGGCCGCGAGCGGTTTGCGGATCACCCGGTGGGGACCGGGCCTTTCAGGCTTGCGGCTTATGACAAACAGTACCGCTTTGTGCTGGCCGCCAATGAAGACTGGTACGGGCTCAAATCCGCGGCACCCGGCAGCATTTTTCCAAGCGAAGGTGAAGCGCACGACATCGCTTCGGGGGTGATCGACGCGGCCTCTGTCGGCAAACCGTTACCGTTTCTGAAGCGTGTTGAGTTTCGCCGTGAACGCGAAAGCATTCCGCGCTTCAACAAGTTCCTGCAGGGTTATTACGACGCCGGAGATATCGTCAAGGAGAGCTTTGATTCGGTCGTCCAGAATGACCGTCTTTCGCCGGAAATGGCCGATCTGGGGATGAAACTTGAAAAAGCGGCCGAGCCGACCGTGTACTACATCGGTTTCAACATGGACGATCCGGTGGTGGGCCGCGCAGGCGGAGACCGAAGCCGGAAATTACGGCAGGCGATGAGCCTGGCGATCGATGCGGAGCGATATCTCAAATTGTTCACCAACGGGCGGGGGGTGCCGGCCCAATCTGTTTTGCCGCCGGGTCTGTTCGGTCATGATGCCGGCTACCGGAACCCGTACCGGCAGCCTGATCTGGAGCGCGCCGCAGCACTGCTTGTTGAAGCCGGCTATGCCAATGGGATCGATGCCGAATCCGGGGCGCCGCTGAAGCTGACCTTCGATACCGGAAACACAACCTCGCAGGCGAAACTGCAATATCAGTTTCACATCAATGCATGGCGCAAGCTGGGGCTGGATGTGCAGCTTGCCGTCACCAACTACAATCAGTTCCAGGCCAAGGTGCGCCGGGGCGCCTATCAGATTTTCACCTGGGGATGGATTGCGGATTATCCCGACCCGGAGAATTTTCTCTTTCTGCTTGAATCGTCCAAGGCGCGATCGGAGAGCGAAGGCCCAAACACGGCGAACTTCAAGAATGCGGCCTATGATCGTCTTTTCCGGGACATGGAGGATATGCCGAACACCGAAGAGCGGCGTCGCCTCATTGTGCAAATGCTCGAAATCCTGGAGCGCGAACGGCCCTGGATCGAGCTTTATTTCAGGGAAAACTACAGCCTGAGCCATGCATGGCTCAGGAACACGAAACCCTTCGGTTTGACCTATCCGACCTATAAGTATGTCGACATTGATCCCGTCAAACGGGCTGATCTCCGGCGCGGCTGGAATGCGCCGGTGACCTGGCCGCTCTACGCACTGGCGCTGTTGGTGATTGTGCTGGTGGCGCCGGGCTTTGCCACATTTTACCGGGAGCGGCAGTGATGGTTGCCTATCTCGTACGGCGCCTGGCTTATGGCTTCCTCACGGTGCTCGGGGTCCTGCTCCTGCTGTTCGTCCTGTTCTTCACGGTCACCGAGCCGGAAGACATTGCGCGCAAGGCGCTTGGTGAGCGGGTGCCGCCCGAAGCGATCGCGCAGTGGATCGTCAATCATGGCTATGACAAGCCCGCCGTGCTCAATACCGAGCACGCCGTCACTGATGTGAAACGCTACTCTGACACGCTTCTCTTCGAGCACTACCGGCGGATGCTGACCTTCGACTTCGGACGTTCGGATGCAGACGATGCACCGATATCGGGCCGTTTGCTGGCGGGCATTGGCCCGAGTCTCGGTTTGACAGTACCGCTGTTCACACTGGGATTGCTTGTGGGGCTTGCGCTGGCGCTGTTCGTTGCGTTTTTCAGGGAGACCTATATCGACCGGTCGGTTCTCGTATTGTGCATGCTGGCGATGAGTGTCGCAGCGCTGCTCTACATTATCGGCGGCCAGTATCTGGTCGGCCTGCTGCTCAAGTGGTTCCCGATCTCCGGTTATGATCCCGACCCCTCAGTGGTGGCCCGGTTTCTTGCCCTGCCGGTGCTGATTGGAGTGCTGACCGGGTTCGGGGGGGATGTGCGTTTCTATCGAACGATCTTCCTGGAAGAAACCGGCCGTGATTATGTGCGCACGGCGCGCGCCAAAGGCGCTGGAGACATGCGCGTGATGGTGCGCCATGTGCTGCGGAACGCCCTGATCCCGGTGCTGACAAACATCGTGATGGCAATCCCCTTTCTGTTCACCGGAGTTTTGCTCCTGGAGTCGTTTTTCGGCATTCCGGGTCTCGGCGCGGTCACGGTTGAGGCGATCCAGGGTAATGACTTTTCCACCCTGCGGACCATGGTCTATATCGGTGCCTTGCTGTTCATCACGGGTCAGATCCTGACCGATGTCAGCTACACGCTGGCCGACCCGCGCATCCGGCTAAAGTGAGGGGGGTAGGGCCTGTTGAGGATCATAGTTGCAGTGTCGGTTTGACCGGATTGGCTTGGTGATGTGAGGAGGAAGGACATGCCGCGCATATTCGACGACGAATGTCGCAAAACCGGGCCAATCTGGCCAAATCCCGCAGGGACGCGGCCCATTTGGCCGCTGGACGTCGTTGCTCAAGGCTTGAAGTGGCCAACACTACGGCGCCTTTCGCGCCTTGCCAGAGACCAAATGGGCCACGCCGACGCTACAACTATGATGTTCAACAGGCCCTAATGCACTGGATCTCCAATCTTATCGTTGTGCTGCTGGTGATGGGTGGTGCGGGGCTGGCCCAGCGGTTGCGGCACAATCGGCTGTGGCGTCACGCTGCTGCCGAACTTTGGGCCAGACGCCGTATCTCGATTGTGGTGCTTGGCCTTTTTGTGCTTGTCGCATTGCTCGATTCCGTTGCCTGGATCAGCAGTGGTGACGATAGCGGTGACCGGGTTGCAGCCTCGCAGCCGCGCAGCGTGATTGATCGGGTGTTTGTGCCCGAAAGCTTCGTGGAGACCAGCTATTCAGCGCCGTTTGCGGAAAAGGGTTTCTACGAAGACACGGCATTGAAGCATCCCGGACAGCATGTTCTTGGAACCGACATCCTGGGCAATGATGTGTTGTACCGGACACTGAAGGGGGTTCGGGTGGCGCTTCTCATCGGCGGTCTGACAAGCCTGATCGTGATTCCGATCGCCTTGTTCTTCGGCGTGTCCGCCGGCTATTTCGGAGGCCGGATAGACGATGTTGTGTTTTTCGTGATGACCGTTCTGGCGTCGATCCCCTCTCTTCTCCTGCTGATCGCGCTGATCATCGTGCTCGGCACCGGAACGCTGCAGGTGTGCATTGCATTGGGGGTTACCGGCTGGGTCAGTTTCTGCCGGATCTCGCGGGGCGAAACCCTCAAACTGCGCGAAGCGGATTTCGTGCAGGCGGCCAGAGCGCTTGGAACGCCCGAGAGGCGGATCATCACCAAGCACATTCTGCCTAATCTGGCGCACCTGGTGGTGATCACTTTTGCACTCCTGTTCACCGGCCTGGTGTTGTCGGAAACGGTTCTGTCCTACCTCGGCATCGGACTGGATAACAGCTGGGGGCAAATGATCGATCAGGCGCGCAACGAATTGTCCCGGACGCCGATCATCTGGTGGAATATCGCAGGCGCCTCGACCGCCCTGTTTGTTCTGGTCCTGTCCGTTAATCTCATCGCCGACGCGGTGCGCGATATTCTCGATCCAAGAACCCTGCGAGAGCGGCAATGAGCGGCCTGATTGCCAGAATTGACGGGCTCAGCGTAACGTATCCCGGCCCGAGTGGCCGGGCAGATGTCCTCGATGGTGTCAGCCTTGACGTCAGGCAGGGTGAAGTCGTGGCCCTGGTTGGGGAATCCGGATGCGGCAAATCCACTTTGGCCATGGCGCTCATGCGGCTCATTTCCAAGCCCGGCCGGATCGAGGCCGGGAGCGTCATCGAATTTGCCGGGCGGGACCTTCTCAAACTGTCAGTGACCGAGATGCGTCAGGTCCGGGGCGCCGAAATCGCCATGATCTTTCAGGATCCCATGACGAGCCTCAACCCGGTTCAAAAGGTCGGCGCTCAGCTGGTGGAAGCCATCCGGCTGCATGAGCGGGTATCGCGGGTAGCTGCCCGCGCAAGAGTGATCGAGATCTTCGAGCGGGTCGGGATTCCCGACGCCGCGAGCCGTTTTGCAAGCTATCCTCATTTGCTGTCGGGGGGGCTTAAGCAGCGGGTCATGATCGCCATGGCGCTCGCCATGCGGCCCAAGCTGTTGATCGCGGACGAACCGACGACCGCACTTGATGTGACCATCCAGGCCCAGATCCTGGCGTTGCTGCGGGAACTGCAGGCTGAGTTCGGCACTACGATTATTCTGATCACCCACGATCTCGGCGTGGTCAACGAACTCGCCGACCGGGTCGCTGTTATGTATGCGGGGCGTATCGTCGAAGAGGGCGGTCGGCGCAATATTTTTGCCTCAGCGTCTCATCCCTATACCCAGGGTTTGCTGCGTTCGATCCCCGCTAATGCCGCACCTGGGGCGCGGCTGGCTGAAATCTCCGGTGTGGTTCCAGCGGCGGGCCACTGGCCGCCCGGGTGCCGGTTTGCAAGCCGTTGCGAGCGGCGCTTCGAGCCCTGTCACGACGTGCAGCCTCCAGCGGTGCAGCTGTCGCCAGACCATATGGCGTGGTGTCATGCAGTGGCGGAGGATCGAAGCACGTGATCAACACACCGCCCGCATCTTTGCTGCAGGTCCGCAACCTGCGCACGTGGTTCCCGGTCCGCTCCGGCATTTTCCAGCGTGTTGCAGGCCAGGTGAAGGCTGTCGACGGGGTTGATCTTGAAATTGAACGGGGACAAACACTGGCGCTCGTGGGGGAGTCGGGGTGCGGTAAGACAACGGTTGGGCGGTCCATCCTGAGGCTCGTTGAGCCCTTTGAGGGAAGCGTGGTCTATGATGGCGTGAACGTCCTGAAGTTGCCGGCACAGGACTTCCGTCCCTTTCGCAGACGCATCCAGGTGATCATGCAGGATCCCGCCTCGGCACTCGATCCGCGCATGACGGTGCGCGATGCCATCGCCGAAGGCATGGAGGCCTTCGACATCGGTTCTGAGGGGCAAGACAGGACCACGCGGGTCGCCGAATTGATGCGGCTGGTGAAACTTGATCCGGACAGCATGGGACGTTACCCGCATGAGTTTTCCGGCGGCCAGCGCCAGCGCATATGTATCGCCAGGGCGCTTGCGGTCGATCCGGAGCTGATCATTTGCGATGAGGCGGTGTCGTCGCTGGATGTGTCCATTCAAGCCCAGATCCTCAACCTGTTGCGCGATCTTCAGGAGAGCCGCGGTCTGACCTACCTGTTCATTACGCATGACCTGGGTGTGGTGCGGTATTTCGCGGACCGTGTGGCGGTGATGTATCTCGGCCGGGTGGTGGAAGAAGGGCCAACGGAGCGGATCATGAGCGCGCCGCACCATCCCTATACGCAAGCACTCCTGGCAGCGGTGCCGTCGCTCGACCCGGACAAGCGCGGTGTCAAGCCGGCAGCGCTCGGAGACGTCCCGTCTCCAGAGAACCCGCCTGCGGGATGCCACTATCATCCCAGATGCGCGCAGAAACTGACACAATGCGATCGCGAAGATCCACCGATGGTGCGGCTTGACGATGGCTGCAGCCGGTGTTTTTTGTCGGCGGATGAGACTTAGATCGCTTCACGTTCATATGGAACCGTTTGATGGCGCCAAATCGGTTCGCCCGGCAAGGCGCGGTGCGCAGCGCGATGCGGTGCACCGGGCAAGCGCCGCAACGCTGCCGGAGGACCGATTTGGCCCACCGGAAGGCCGGGTTTTCGCGCCTTCCGGACTGCGTTACGGCCCCCTTGTGGACGGCAGGTCCACGGCGGGATCCGTGCCTTGCCA
>JAJFHM010000120.1 GCA_021775625.1 Hyphomicrobiales bacterium
AGAGCCTGGCGCCATCGTTGGTCACGTAGCCGGTTGCGTCGGGAGGTGGAGCTGCGACGGGTTCGGGAAGCGTTCGCCATAGGGCCTGCGCGGAAGCGTTATGGGCGGCAGTCATAAACACAATCGCGGCCGTCATCCAAAGGACCACCGTCATGCCCGGGAAAGAGCAATTCACACCCCGACACCAAGATCGCCGATAAACCGCCTGACACTCTCGACGCAAACCTCCGGCTGCTCGATCTGCAGCATGTGCGTTGAGCGCTCGATGATGTCGATGCGGAAGCCGTACTCCTGTGCCAGCACCTTGCCGATCCGCGTATTGGGTGTCGCATGTTCCACCTCTTCGTCGGCACCCAGGAACAGGATCTTGTCCTTGTGCGCCTGCAATCCGGGCAGGCGCTGCCAGATATCGGAATAGGCATTTTGCGTATAGGCGGACGCTTCCAGCTCCCGCGGGCAGACGAGCCGCCAGACGCCGTCTTCCTGACGCAGAATCGATTGAGCCAGCAGGTCATGGGCGCCATCAACCCAGCGCTGCATCATCTTGTTGTCGCGAAACTGCTCCGCCAGTTCGCCAGGGCTTGTAAACTCATTCGGCCGTTTCATCGCCCAGTTGGCCAGCACCAGCTCGAACTTGAAACAATCGCTACGAAGCGCGTGGCCCGGTTCGGGAATGAGCGGCGGGTCGACGAAGACGACCCCGTCCCAGATCAGCCCGCGGTCGACGGCCTGGAGAATGGCGGCTAGCGACGATATCGAATGATAGATGCCCACCGTAGGCTTGGGCCCATACCGTTCAGCGATAACATCCGCGATGGTTGCATGATCAAGGGCAAACTGCCGGATCGAGTGCCCGAGCGACCCGCAATAGGGGTTTTGACCATGGTTTCTGAGATCATGAATCAAAATCTCAAAGTCGGGCAAAAAATGCTGCCAGAACGGATAGTAAGCGTCAGTTGCGAAACCATTTCCGTGCACCAGGATGAGCCTCGGCCCGGCGGCATTGCCGTGCCGGCGCAGGCGGACCACCGCACCGTCATCCATGACCGCGTCATGGGTATCCAACGGCTGTGGTAGCTCAATGGTCATCAGCGCGGACCCCGGAGCACATGCTTCGGGACGGGCCTTCGGCCCTCCTCAGCATGAGGGTAGGAAGAAGCCACACGCTCCTCCTCACCCTGAGGACGCCCCGCCAGGGGCGTGTCTCGAAGGGTGGGCACCACGGCACGGACCCAACTGTACATCCATCGATACACAGGCCTTAGGGCCTGCTCCTCAGTGTGCGGCCATAATGAACTGAGCGGCTGCATCACTGCAACCTGGCGATGAGTTCGCCCTTGATGATCTTGCGCGTCGGGGTGACCGGCATGTCGTCGATGATCTCGAGGCGTTCGGGCCATTTCATCTTTGCAAACCCGTGTGCGGCAAGATGCTCCGTCATCTCGTCGAAACCGAAACCCGACCCCTCCTTCAGGGTCACAAACAGGCAGGCCTTCTCACCCATCACATCGTCCGGCATGGGCACCACGGCCGCCTGTGTCACCGCGTCGTGCGCCATGACCGCGTTCTCGATATCGGTCGGATTGATCTTGATGCCGCCACGGTTGATGAGGTCCTTGACCCGGCCGGTGATCACCACATTGCCGTCCGCATCGATGGTGGCGAGGTCGCCGGTCTTGAACCACCCATCCGCGCTGAACGCCTGCGCATTGGCGTCATCATTATCGAGATAACCCTCCATGATGGTATAGCCCGTCATCTCAAGCTCACCCTCTTTGCCGACACCAAGAATGTCGCCCTCCGCCGAGCTGATCCGCGCCTCGATGCCATTGGTGCAGCGTCCGGTGGAGGTATGCCGGACCTCAGGCCCTGCATTGAGCGGCGTTTGCATGACAAGCAGCACTTCCGTCATGCCGAAGAGCTGGCCGGCACGGCCCTTGGGCAGGCGTTCTTCCAGTGCTGCCGCCACGTCCGGCGGGCATACGGAGCCTGCGATGATAACATCGCGGATCGAGGATAAATCCACATCGTCAAGCAGCCCCGCCTTGATGCTCGCCGCCACATGGGCGGGCGCGGAAAACACCACGCTCGGGCGGCCGTTGATGAGGCGTTCCGCATAGGCATCAGGCGTAAACAACGGGATCAGGAGATTGACGCAGCCCGTATAGATGCAGAGATTTGCGCAGAGCAGCCCGAACACATGGGTAAAGGGCGGCGCCACCATGACCACGTCGTCCTGTGTCAGATCAATCTCCGGCGAGAAGATCCGCGCGTTGGCCGCAAAGGTCTGATAACTGCGCATGACGCCCTTGGGCGCAGCCGACGTACCGGAGGTGAAGCAGATCGTGCAGTAGTCTTCGACTTTGGGCGGATCGGCAATCTCCGTTGCGCCACCCTCCGCAATCATCCGTGTGAGCGACAGCGTGCCCTGCGGCGCCTCATCGCTCGCCACCAATACATGCTCAAGGGTTGCGACCTTCGACTTCAGATCGAGCATGGTGGCCGGTGCATCGTGGTTTGGCAGGGCTGCGGTGCAGATTACGGCTTTCGCCTTGCCGTGATTGAGCAAAGGTTCCATCTCGCCGCCGCGATAAGGCATGTGCATTGTCGCCAGCACACCGCCCATCATGGTCACCCCCATATAGGAGATCATATACTCCGGCACATTGGGCATCTGAATGCCCACCACGTCGCCCTTCTTGAGGCCCAGACCCAGCAGGGCGTTTGCAAGCCTCAGACTTGCGGCATGAAACTCACCGAAGCTGATATCGCGATCAGGCGTTCTGAGCGCCACCCGGTCAGGCGCCCGCTCAGCCCAGCCGCGCAGGTAGTCGGGCAGGATCTCATCGTTCCAGTAGCCCGCCTGTTCGAACCTCTGAATAGTTTCAGCCGCATGCCGTGGGGCACTGTCAAATCGCGTCATGTTCGCTGCACCTTGGTATTATATACGCTTCGTATATTATTGCCCTGAGCGATACGGAGCAACCGCAAGTGATGGAAAAATCAAAGAAACCCCGCGTCGGCCGGCCAAAGGGCACCGGCACCCAGCGTGTCTATGAAGCGGTGCGCGAAAATATACTCAAGCTGAGGCTGTCGCCGGGCGCAGATGTAAACGAAGCGCAGCTTGAATTCGAGTTCGGTGTATCCCGCACACCGGTGCGCGAAGCCCTCATCCGGTTAGCGTCGGAAGGCTTGATTACGCTGCTTCCCAACCAGGGCGCACGGGTGTCCTCCATTGAGCTTTCCGATATTGCGCCGATGTTTGAAATGCTGGAGTTGACCCAGCGCGCCGTCACACGCTGGTGTGCCACACGACGGCAGAGCGGCGACATTGAAGAGTTGCGCAAATTGAGCACTGCATTCGAGGCCGCCACCCGCGAGCTCGATCCCAATCAAATGGGTGAGTGCAACCGCGCCTTCCATTCGAGGATCGCTGCATGTTGCGGCAATCCGTTACTCGCCGGCGTCTATGATACCCAGCTCATGACGAGCCAGCGCCTTGCGCATCTCGCTTTCGCCGACGCCCCCCTCGAGGGCGAGGACCAGGCCGAATACTACGCCGAGCTCAACCGTCAGCACGACGCCATGGTTTATGCGATTGCAACCCGTGACGGCGCGGCAGCAGACCGCCTCGCTACCGATCATGTCGAGCTTTTCCGATCACGTGTACATCGCTATATTGACCGGTCTTTGGCGGGAGAGGTGGCAATCAATGATCCGTAAAATACAGATGTGGGCGCAGCCTCAATTCATCATCCGGTTCGTTCCTTGCATCGGTGCGAATTGCCGGGGCATAGTCGCCGCATGAGCTCTGCCTCGAGACACACCCTGGTGCAGATGCCGGCAGACCCGTCGCTGCAACCTGCCCACGTGATGGCCATCAGGCCCGATATTCACGGCGCGCGGGTGCACCGCGGCGACTATGTCATGACCATCGAAACCGCCAAAGGCGCACGCAACGTGGTGGCGTCGGCCGATGGAACCATAGAACTCCATATTGCGCTGATGCAGGATGTCGAGGCTGGCGCCGCCATGTTCAGCATTGCTCCTTATGAGGAGCGCCAGCCCTACGCTGGCGAAGACCATGCAGCCGCCCAAGACGCCGGCGCCGATTACCACCCGGAACCGCCAGAACCGGCAAGTCCGGCCGGCGCGGGCATAGAAGAACCGCAACGCAGCGGCTTCAGGACACTGCATGCACTGTTCATTCTTGTCTGCCTGGGCGCGGCGGCCGCCTGGCCGGGGTTTGTCTTCGCAAACATCGGATCGCCGGTCGAACTGGACCAGAGCTTTGCCATTGTCGCCGGTGCACTGGCGCTGGCCTTGCTGATCTCCGTCTGGGTTCTCGCAAAGATACCGATTCTCGCAAAACGCGGGCGCAGCGGGCTTGTGGCGCTGGTCACGCTCTTCGCATTTGCCGGCGCCCTTGCAGCCGGCGTCTGGTCACCGGAGGTCCGGACGCTGCAGGAAACAGTAGCGGCGCCCGTGGTCTCATTTGCAAAGCAGCAGCTTGGTCCCAAGTTTGAGGAATACCTCGCCTTGATCAAACCTTCGAAACCGGATGCCGGAACCGCAGCCACACCGGCGGAGGAAACACCCGCGCAGGACACAGCGGCCGCCCCATCAGGTACTGACACCTGGCTTGAATGCATGGTGGGGCGTTCTCCGGAAATCAGGATCAGTGGATGCACGGCCCGGATCGACAGCGGTGAAACAGCACCCGAAAATTATCTCGCGCGCGGTCATGCCTATCGCCAGGCCGACAGATTTGAGGAGAGCCTCAGCGACTTCAATGCAGCCATCGCGGCAAGAGCCGGTGTAAGCGACGCCAGCGCACTTCGCGAGCGCGGCCTCACGCTTCATGCCATGGGGCGCTACGACGCGGCGATTGCAGACTTCAGCAAGGCGCTGCTGATCAAGCCATCGGTCATGTATGTCTGGGATCGCGCCCAGTCACTGGAACGGCTCGGACGCACCCAGGAAGCGATTGCCGATTACCGCAAGGTTGCAGCCGTATCCGCCACTGGTTCCGAACAGCACAGAAAAGCCAGCGACCGTCTTTCCAGCCTGGAAACCACTATGCCCTCTGGCCCCACGCCAAAACAGGTCGTGGAGAGCCTGTACAATGGCAAGCAGGCTTTGTTGGCCGATAGACCCTTCCTGTCGAAGCAGCTTGCGGCAGCACTTGCCGCTGAGGAAAAAGGCGACAATCCCAGGCTGGACTTCGACCCCATCGTGGATGGCCAGGACGCCGACATCACTGGCCTGACGCTCACCTCCCACGAGACCTCCGTCCAGGGCAACAAGCTGATCGTCGTCAATGCAGATTTCAAGAATTTCGATACGGCCACCAAGGTGACCTACGCCTTCATTCTCGAAGACGGCGACTGGAAACTTGCCAACATCGTCACCAAAGACTGGAACCTGCTCGTTCTGCTCAAGTAGCCCGCCATCAGTTGCGCGACGGAAACGTTCCTTGCAGAGAAACGCAAAACCGGATGGCCTGAAAAGGTGGCATGGTGTTCACTGATTGCCCATTTCCTGCCAGCGAGACTGAGCCGTTGTTCATCTGAACGTTTGCCACACCGCGCGTGGAGTAAATATTGCTGCTTGGCGGCAGTGCCGCAAGAACGGCATCTTTGGGATCGTGTGTATTCCGCTCGGCATCCGTCGCGTTGAGCTGATGGTTGTGAGACGGCAGTTGGTTCACACTCAAGGTGACGCTCTCCCGGCCTGACTTTTCTCCCAGTCTGCGGTTTGTGAGACCCGGCCCGTCGCCCAGGTGAACCGGCACCCGGCCGCGCAAATCGGGAAGCCCGAATGTGGTCCGCCCGTCGCCGCCATAAGTGGTTCCGTACAATGAGAACAACGCCGTATTCTGGGAAATCGGCAGCAGTTGGCCATCCGCATTCGCCCACCCGCGCGGGCAGAAGTTGTACCCAACCATCATGATTTCGCCAACAAAGGGGTCGTTTCCCGCTTTCGCCGGCACTGCAGCGAGCGGCAATGCCATTGTCGCAACCCCAACCATCAAACATGCTTTCAGTTTCATATGTGCCTCTAAATTCAGTGTCCGCGTGAGCCCACGTCCCTGCCGACAAACTATCAGCTCCGTGACGGGATCGAAATTTGAAAAACAGCAACGCTTACTCGCCGTAGTTCTTCTTGACGTAACGGCTGGAAAACTTGCCGCTCACACGATCGCGTTCGATCAGCGCCTCGTCCCGTTCCGCAGGATGGCCGTATCCGCCGGCACCTGGCGTTTCCACGGTGATGGTGTCACCCGGCGACAAATCAATGCCCGACGGCTTGTCTGCGAGGCGTTTG
>JAJFHM010000013.1 GCA_021775625.1 Hyphomicrobiales bacterium
CTCGAAATTGGCCTTGAGCGAGAGACAAGTGAGCGAGCTGCCGTCAACGCTGATCGCGGTGTCGGTGCCGGCATAACGCAGGTGTGCGCGCACGTTGGTCTTGGTTTCCTCCGGAGCGATACCCTGGCCTGAAAGTTCGGCCCGGTTTTCCTGGGCAAGCTCTTCCATGACCGGCCACCACTGGGTGTCGTTCTCAAGCGTCATGGGTAATTCGATGGCGCGTTGGCGATTGGCGCGGATATCGGCAAGCCCCATGCCATAGGCTGACAGGATGCCGGCGAGGGGATGGATCAACACGGTCTTCATGCCCAGTGTGTCGGCAATCAGGCAGGCATGCTGGCCGCCGGCGCCGCCAAAGCAGGTCAGGGTATACTGGGTGACGTCGTAGCCGCGTTGAACAGAGATCTTCTTGATGGCATTGGCCATGTTTTCAACCGCGATGGTAACGAAGCCTTCCGCCACTTCTTCCGGCGCGTGAGCCTCGCCGATATCGTCCGCCAATTCGGTAAAGGCCTGGCGGACGGCATCTGCATCGAGCGTCTTGTCCTGTTGCGGGCCAAAGATGGCGGGGAAGAACTCCGGGTTGATCTTGCCCAACATGAGATTGGCATCAGTGACCGCCAGGGGACCATCGCGGCGGTAACACTTCGGTCCGGGATTGGCACCGGCGCTGTCGGGGCCGACGCGGAACCGCGCGCCGTCATAATGCAGGATCGAACCGCCACCGGCGGCAACCGTATGGATCAGCATCATCGGCGCGCGCATGCGGACACCGGCAACAGCGGTTTCGAAGGTGCGCTCAAGCTCGCCGTCATAGTGCGACACATCGGTTGACGTGCCGCCCATGTCGAAGCCGATCATTTTGCTAAAACCCGCCATCTCCGTGGTTTCGACGGCGCCGACGACACCGCCTGCCGGGCCGGACAGGATGGCGTCCTTGCCCTGAAAGAGGTCGGCTGCGGTAAGCCCTCCCGACGACTGCATGAACATGAGCTGTGGTGCGTCATCGCCGCCATCGGAGAGTTCGGATGACACCTGCTCCACGTAGCGCCTCAGGATCGGGGAGAGATAGGCGTCCACCACGGTGGTGTCGCCGCGGCCCACCAGCTTCATGAGCGGGCTGACCTCATGGCTGACCGAGACCTGGGTGAAGCCCATGTCCCTGGCGATCGCCGCCACCAGCTTTTCATGCTCGTGGTAGCGATAGCCATGCATGAAGACGATGGCTGCAGAGCGGATGCCGGCGTCATACGCCTGGGCCAGGCCGGTGCGGGCCGTGTCGAGTTCGATGGGTATGTCGATGGTCCCGTCAGCCAGAACCCGTTCGCGCACCTCGACGACGCGTTCGTAAAGAATTTCAGGCTTCACGATATGGCGGTCGAACAGATTGGGGCGCGCCTGGTAACCGATCTCGAGCGCATCGCGGAATCCGTCCGTGGTGACCAGAACCGTCCTGTCGCCCTTGCGCTCAAGCAGCGCGTTGGTGGCAACCGTCGTGCCCATCTTGACCGTATTGATCAAACCCTGGGGAATGCCGCCTCCGGATTTGACCTCGAGAAAATCCCGAATGCCCTGAAGGGCTGCGTCGCGATAAGCCTCGGGGTTCTCCGAGAGCAGCTTGTGGGCGCGGATGGTGCCTGCTGGATCACGTGCCACGATGTCCGTGAACGTGCCGCCCCGGTCGACCCAGAAATCCCACTTTTTCGTCGCTGAATCCGTCATGGCGAATGCTCTCATTGAATGCGTGTTCAAGGCAATATGAAGCAGAAACCCGCCCTATCGTCAATAAAATATCGACAAATTACAGATGATTTGTTATTTCGTAGGCAGAGGAGCAGCTATGATGACCACCGCCAAACGAGCATCGCCCATCGTGTCATCCGCCCACCTTGCGGAATCCGGAATGCCGGAATTGTCAGAGATGGAGTTTGCATTGACCATTGCCAATAACGCATTCCAGCGCTGGATTGTGCGTGGGCTTGTGGCATCCGGTGTTGCCGATGCCAGCCCTGTGGATGTGCTGGTCCTGCATATGCTGCATCACCGCGCCCGGCCCAAGCGTCTTGCCGATATTTGCCTGATGCTCAATCTGGAAGACACCCACGTGGTCACCTACGCGCTCAAGAAACTCGAAAAAGCCGGGCTCGTGGTCTCCAGCCGCAAGGGCAAGGAGAAGTTCGCGGAAGTGACGCACGAAGGCCGCGAGTTGTGCGAACGCTACCGCGAGGTGCGCGAGCAATGCCTTCTGTCATCGATGGAGCGTCTGAGCGTGGATCGTGAGGATGTCGCCAAGCTGGCTGGTCTGCTGCGTGCGCTTTCAGGGCTCTACGATCAGGCGGCCCGGGCCGCAACGTCGCTTTAAATCGTCATTTTCCAGCGAGCCAGGCGTCGTACGCAGCCTTGTCTCGTGCACGCGCCCGCTCTATGCGGGCTTCGTCCTTACCGCGCAGCGCTTTTGACATTGTGGGATACTCGGCCCACATCAAAACATCGCGAAAATCCTGCTTGGCCGTTTCGACATAAGAGGCGAGATCTGCTGCCGGGTCTTCATCGCAGAGTTTCAGGATCGCCAGATGCAGGCGCGGGGCTTCCTGCTCGTGGCGTTGCATGCCGTATCGATCAAGTATTGCCAGCACATCGTTGACGGCGCGATGAGGAAATACCGCTGGGATCCTGGCAATCACGTCCGCACGGGTGGGCCTGTGGGTCATGGGATTCAGAATTCGGCGATCTTCAATGCAGCATTCGAGTGGCCCCAGACTTCGGCGACTTTGTCGCCCTGCATTCTGAGTACTACAATGCCGCTGTAATCGAGATGCTTTCCTGTCGCGGGCGTGCCGAAATAATCACCATCATGGGTGCCGGTGCCGCGCATCCGCATGGCGTAGCGGTCGTCCTCGCCAAAAAGATCGAGTACCTCGATTTTGAGATCAGGAAACCCGGTGAGGAACGGTTTGATGTAGCGTTCACGGATTTCGTCATGGCCAACATGCTTGCCACCGGCAATGTGCAGTATGGCATCGGCCATAAAGACATCCTCAATCACTTCAAGCCGGCGCGTGTTCCAGACTTCGTCAATCAGGGTATTCAACGTGTCAATCTGCCTGCTGCGATCGCTCATAATATTTTCCTTTTGAACCGGCGCCGGAATGCCCATCTAAAAGGCGGTCCCCAGCGCAGGTTCTTTATATGCGAAAACGAATTGAAAGTGCGAGCCGCAAGGCAGTCCTGTGCACGGTGTTCGCGGTGCTTTCGATCTGGAGCGTTGTCCCGGATCTGACCGCGGGGCAGGCAACCCCGCTTGCCGGCAGCGCATGGCGCCCGGTAAGGTTGTCCGGTCTTGCGGGGGCGGACGATGCCAGGGCCTTTGTTGCATTTGGGCCAGGAGATCGTGTTTCGGGGTTTGCCGGGTGCAACCGGTTTTTCGGGACCTATGGTCAAACCGGCGACAGGTTGGTGCTGTCTCCGCTGGCCACAACCCGCAAACTCTGCCCGCCGGACATCATGTTGAAAGAAAACGAATTTCTGCAGCTGCTCAAAAAGACCAGGCGCGTCGCCGTGTCCCTGGGCGAACTCTCATTGCTGAGCCTTGAAGGTATTGTGTTCTTGCGGCTCGAACCGGGTGAATGAGCGGATGGTTTCCCCAGCAAACGAAGACCCCAAATCTGCCGGTCGAATTATCCGCCGGGCAGAAGAGAGCGATCGGGAAGCGATCATCAATCTGTTCGTAACCGTGAACCGGAGGCTGGCGCCGCCGGAGTTGGCAGAGAATTTCGAGGCCTATATCGAGCTTTGTCTTGAACAGGAGATCAGGCCGTTTTTGTCCTACTACGATCCCGCGATAGGCAACGGGTTGTGGGTCCTGATCGATTGCGGCGAACTGGTGGGTATGTACGGGCTGGAGTGTGTCTCGCCAGAGGAGGTCGAGCTGAGGCGTATGTATGTTGATCCCGACCGTCGCCGCGGGGGATGTGGCCGGGATTTGCTGCGGCATGCAGAACGCTCGGCTTTGGCAGGAAGTTACAGGAGGCTCGTTCTCAGCACCGCCGAACTGCAGAAAGAGGCGATCGCCCTTTACAAAAGTGAGGGCTTCCGTCTTGTGCGGCGCGAAGAAGCCCAAAAGGAAACCAACAAGACGATTGGCGGTGGAATTGTCCGCTATCATTTCGAAAAGGATCTTGCGGCCGACGCCGACTGATCCGGTGATAAGGGGACAAAAACATGCAAACGGTATTCCCAGTGTTGCGCATTCTCGACTATGCGCAAGCAAAGGCGTTTTATGTCGACGGGTTCGGCTTTTCCATAGACTGGGAATGGCGACACGAACCCGGGTTCCCGGTGTTCATGGGGCTCAGCAAGGATGATCTTTCGTTCTGCCTCTCGGAACATTCCGGAGACTGCGAGGTTGGCGGACTGGTGATGTTCTATGTCGAAGATGTCGATCTCTGGTATCGCGAGGCTCTGGCCCGCGGCATCGGGCCGGACCGGCCACCGGAAGATCAGCTTTGGGGTGTCCGCGACGTGATTTACGTCGACCCGTTTGGCAATCGTTTGGTGGTCAATACGCGGATCGAAGAGGGGAGATCAGGGGTCCACTGATTGCGGATAACCTGTGACAACTTTTTGCAGTGCAATAATCTGACTTCGTGTATGGTCCCGCGCATGTCGATCTGGGGAAAACTTGTGGGGGCAGCCGCCGGCATGGCGATCGGCGGGCCGATTGGCGCGCTGATCGGTGGATTCGCCGGCCACCTGACGTTTGACCGCAGCCGCAATGCCGATAACGTCGAGGCGGGAGAGCCGGAAGAAGACGTTGCGTTCACCATCGGTATCATCGCGCTCGGCGCCAAGATGGCAAAGGCGGACGGCGTCGTCACGAAGGACGAAATCGAGGCGTTCAAGGAAGTCTTCATTATCTCTTCTGAGGACATGTCAAGCGTGTCCAAGGTGTTCAACCTGGCGAAGCGTGATGTTGCCGGATACGACGCTTATGCACGCCAGCTGGCGAGCCTGTTCAAGCAAAAGCCGGAAGCGCTCGAAGATGTGATGGACGGCCTCTTCCATATCGCCAAGGCCGACAATGTGATCCACGACGCCGAGAAGGAGTTTTTGCTCTCGGTGGCGGAAATATTCGGTTTCTCCGAGGACGATTTTGCCCGCATCCAGGCCCGTCATCTGGAGCCTGAGAAGTCCGACCCTTACGTTGTTCTGGGCCTGGAACGGACTGCGACCGATGACGAAATCAAACGCGGTTATCGCAGGCTGGTGCGCGATAATCATCCCGACAAGGCGATTGCCCGTGGGGTTCCGGCCGAGGCCGTGGAGATCGCCAACCGGAAAGTGGCGGCGATCAACGCGGCTTACGATCTGATCGTAAAGGAACGCGGCCTTTGATCCATTCGGATGGCGTGTGTCTTGAGCACCACGCTTCCCCCAATCATGGCTGCCGCCGTTCGGGTCTTGAGCCCGGCATACTGCTTCTGCATTATACGGATATGGAACGCGCCGAGGCAGCGGTCGCCTGGCTGTGTGCGCCAGAGTCCCAGGTCTCCTGCCATTATCTGGTGGATGAGGTGGGTGCCATTGTCCAGATGGTCGACGAGGATCGACGTGCCTGGCACGCCGGTGCTGCGTCTTGGGCGGGCGAAACCGACATCAACAGCTGTTCGATCGGGATTGAGATCCAGAACCCAGGGCACAGCGGCGGCTATCCGGACTTTCCGGGACCGCAGATGATAGCGGTGGAAGCTTTGTGCCTTGATATCCTGTCGCGCCATGACATTCCGCCCCATTGTGTTCTGGCCCATTCCGACGTGGCGCCGGGCCGCAAGATCGATCCCGGCGAAAAGTTCGACTGGGCGCGCCTGCACGCAGCCGGTATCGGGCACTGGGTGGATCCGTCGCCGCTCGCCGACGGGGAGGGGCTTTGTCTTGGAAACGAAGGGGCCGGCGTCGAAGATCTACAATCGGCGTTGAAGGGGTACGGGTACGGGGTGCGCGTGTCAGGGCGATTCGACTCCGATACTCATGCGGTCGTGGAGGCGTTTCAAAGGCATTTCCGGCAGGCCCGTGTCAATGGCGTCGCGGACCGCTCGACGCGCGATACACTGGAGCGCCTGATTGTGGCGCGCTAGATCGTTTCACGTTCATATGGAATCGCTTTGACCGGGGTTTCGCGTCTTCTGGCAAGGCACGGGTCCCGCCGTGGACCTGCCGTCCACAAGGGGGCCGTAACGCAGTCCGGGAGGCGCGAAAATCCGGCCTTCCGGTGAGCCAAATCGGCCCTCCGGCCACGTTGCAGTGCTTGCCCGATGCACCACATCGTGGCTCACGCACCGCGCTTTGCCGGGCGAACCGATTTGGCGCCATCAAACGTTTCCATATGAATGTGAAGCGATCTAAAGCCCCCCAAGCCGCTTGAACAAGGCACTTTGCGTATCTGACGGCGTGCCAGGCTGTCTGCATCCCTATGTCTGCGCAAGCCGCGTCATCAGCAGATAGCCCGTGCCCGCAGACGCAATTCCGAACAGCACGGATCCGGCAGCCATTCCCCACAGAACGCCTTCAGCGCCGCCCCACTGCGCGCCATAGTGGACGAAAGGCACCGTGCCAAGCGTTGCCTTGCCCCAGTTGGCCAGCGTCGACCAGTGCGGCTTGCCGAGATTGTTGAAGGCCGCATTGGAGACGAACTGGGCGCCGGCGAAGGCCCAGGAGAGGGCAATCCAGGTGCAAAACAAGGCGACCAGTGCGGCCGCCTCGGAACTGGCGTTGAACGCCGCAATGATAGCGTCCTGCAAGAGATAGAGCAGCAGGCAGACGGCTACGGTGTAAAAGCCGGAAAACTTAAGGGCATCGAGATAACTGCCATGCACCCGGTCCATAAGCCGGGCACCGTAGTTTTGTCCGATGATCGGGCCAATAGCGCCTGAGAGCGAAAACACCACGCCGAAACTCAACGGCACGATGCGGTTGATGATCGCCCATCCGGCAACCGCGCTGACCCCGAAACCGCCCATGACCGCCGTCGTGTAGGCCATCGAGAAAGGTGTGGCGATATTGGTTGCCATGGCCGGCAGGGCAATGGCGGTGATGGCGCGCAGGTCCCGGCGCAGCCATTCCCATCTGGGCCGGATGAGGAAGCGGTGGACGCGCACCACGCCATAGAGCGCGGCGCAGACAATGGCGATGCGTGCACACACCGAGGCCAAGGCTGCGCCGTCAACCCCAAGGCCCAGCCAGAATATAAAAATCGGATCGAGCACAGCATTGACCACGCCGCCCGCCAGCAACGCGTACATGGCGCGTTTCGGATCGCCGATGGCCCGCAGGCAGCCGCTGCAGCACATGCCGAGCCCCAGCAGCGGAAGCGAGGGAATGATGATGCGCGCATAACTGAGCGCAATCGCATGGATGTCCCCGCTGGCGCCCAGCAGGGTCAGTATCCACCCGGCCCAAAGCCACAGGACCACGGCAATGGCCGCGGTCAGGAGCACGCTGAACAGGACCGTGCTGGCGGCAAGTTCTCGTGCCGCATCCAGATTTCCGCCACCCACAGAGCGTGACACCAGCGCCGAAATGGCAATCGCCAGCCCGAGGCAGACCGATATGTTGAGCATGATGATGGCGCCGGCATAGCCGACTGCGCCCGCCACTTCCCGTTCGCCCAGGAGGCTCAGGAAATAGGCATCGACAAAGTCGACCATGAAGACCGAAACCAGCCCGAGCGATCCCGTCGCCGTCATCACCACCACATGCCGCAGGGTGGGGCCGGTAGTGAACTTCGGTGGGGGAGGGGTGGAGAAGTGGGCCTTTGACATGGACGCAATTGACCCTGCCGCAGGGACGCGGTCAATCAGACAGTTGTCCGTGTCCGCAGCGCGAAATCACTTCACATTTTCAATGAAGTTGTCGACCGAGGACGCACGGCCCCTTTCGCGTGCGCTTAAGGTTGCGATCTTGGTGTCATCCGGCGTCGGCACGCGCAGTCTGGGGATCACTTTCAAGGCGAGTGCGCTCGGCACCCGGCCTTTCGGCACCATGTGCACAATCTTGTAACCACCCTTGTCCAGTGCGGCGAGGAGCTGCGGCAGCATACGGACGGTTTTCGGCTGAATGTCGTGCAGCAAGATGACGCCCTTGCCTTGCACGCGCAGCCCCGCCATGGTGCGGTTCAAGGCTTCTGTGGGCGTGATCGCAAGGAAGTCGTCGCTCATGATCAGGTTGTCCATTCCGAACACGGCGATCCCCTGATCGGCCAGATATTTCTGCAGACCGTAGGTCTGGGCCAGATAGGGAAAACGGAAGAACGGCGCGGGTGCCCTGCCGCCGAGAGCCGCCTGAATGGCGCCATAGCCAAGGCGGATTTCCCGCACCGCGCGCGGCCGCTCAATTTCCACCAGATTGGCATGAGAGTGGGTGTGGACGGCAACCGTGTGGCCGTCCGACCGAATGCGTTTTGTCAGTGCGGGATTTGCCAGTGCCATGCGCCCGACCACGAAAAACGTGGCCTTCACGCAGTGCTCGTCCAGAATACCGAGAATCCGGTCGGTGCGGCCCGCCATCGGTCCATCATCGAACGTCAGCACCACTTCCTTGTCGCGCAGTACCGATTCGGCCTGGAACGATCCGGTGTGCGGACTCATTCCAGAAGCAGGGCCAACCTTGATGGTTCTGCTCACCCCGCTGAAACAAAACGCCTGTGCCGATACTCCTGAGAGGACAAGGCCCCCGATACACAACATTACGCACGCAAGATAACGCATACCGTTACTCCTTGCGGCCCCTCGTCCCGCCCGGCGGACAATATGGGCATGGTGTTGCCTCCAGCGTCAAGTGCGCTGTCCGGCTACCCTACGTGGAACTTGAACCGACTCTCAACTCAAGCTTCCGCGTTATGCACATGAAACGCTGTGGGGCCTGTCGCAGATCGAAACGTGAAACGATCTAGGCCCTAGGCGGCAGTACCGCCAACGGTCAGGCCATTGAGGCGCATGGTCGGCTGGCCGACGCCGACGGGCACGCTTTGTCCGGCCTTGCCGCAGGTGCCGATGCCCGAATCGAGCGCCATGTCATTGCCGATCATGGTCACCCGGGTCAGTGCGTCAGGACCGTTGCCGATCAATGTTGCGCCCTTGAGTGGGGCGCCGATCTTGCCGTCTTCGATCTGGTAGGCTTCGGTGCAGGAGAACACGAACTTGCCGCTGGTGATGTCGACCTGACCGCCGCCGAACGACACCGCGTAGATGCCCTTTTTGACCGATGAGATAATCTCGTCGGGCTCCTTGTCGCCGGACAGCATATAAGTGTTGGTCATGCGCGGCATCGGCATGTGCGCATAGGACTGACGGCGGCCGTTACCGGTGGCGTCAACGCCCATGAGGCGGGCGTTGAGACGATCCTGCATGAAGCCGACCAGGATACCGTCTTCGATCAGCGTGGTGTAGGAGCTCGGCGTGCCTTCGTCATCGACGGTGAGAGAGCCGCGCCGGTCCGCCAGAGTGCCATCGTCGACAACCGTCACCCCGGGAGACGCCACACGCTGGCCGACGAGCCCGGCGAATGCGCTGGTTTTCTTGCGGTTGAAGTCCCCTTCAAGGCCGTGGCCCACGGCCTCGTGCAACAGAATTCCGGGCCAGCCGGATCCCAGAACCACGTCCATTTCACCGGCCGGTGCGGCAACCGACTCGAGATTTACCACCGCCTGCCGCAGGGCTTCATCGGCGCAGGCCTGCCAGGTCGAGGGGTCGAAAATCTCGCTGTAGCCGCAGCGCCCGCCGATACCGTAGCTGCCGTTTTCCTGCCGCTCGCCGGATTCTGTGACGATCGACACGTTGAGGCGCACCAGAGGGCGGATATCGCGTTTGCTCATGCCATCGGGACGCAGAAGCTCGATCGCCTGCCAGTTGCCGATGAGCGACACCGAGACCTGCCGCACCCGGTCATCGAGGCCACGGGCATAATCGTCGATCTCGCGCACCAGTTTGACCTTTTCTTCAAACGGCCGTTCGTTGATCGGGTTGTCCTGAACATACAGCGCCCGGTTGGTGCTGGCGGGCGAGGCGGCGATTGTACCGCTGTGTCCGGCCTTCACCGATTGGACAGATGTGGCCGCGCGCTTGAGCGCGGCTTCCGACAATTCGGAGGCATGTGCATACCCGGTGGCTTCACCCGCCACGCCGCGCAGGCCGAACCCCTGGGTGGTGTCGTAGCTCGACGACTTCAATTGACCGTCATCGAACGTCAGTGCCTCTGACTGGCGATACTCAAGAAACAACTCGCCGTCATCACACCCACTGAGCGCATCCGCGACGATCCGCTCACTGTTGTCGCGGTCGAGCTCCGAACGCGAGAAGAAAATGTCGAGATCGCTGTCAGCCACTGTCACACCTTTCATCGATAGAACGCTGCGTCACCGTCAGAAGCGCGGCAGCGCTCATGCCGGCCTACAATTCGTCGTAGCCCTTGGTGAAGCCTTTGAGCGACAGATCGAAGATGCTGTCGCGTCCACGCATGTCCTTGAGATAGAGCTTCGCCGCCGCACCGCCCCTGAACTTTTTGAGCAGGTCATCGTTCAGAAACGTGGTCGCCGTGCACACTCCCGGCGGGGTGCAAACCTCATAGCCCAGCCGTCCGATGGCGGCGCCGTCGATTTCCACGCCAACGCCGGCCGGCAGGAAAACGCCAAGCGGTGTCGTGATGCGCAACTGGCTGACCGGTTTTTCCTGAACCGTCTGTTTCACGATCAGGACGCTCAATCCGAGATTTTTTTGTTCGGGATGGCGGGCGACCTGGATCATGACGCACTGCGGCGGCGTAACCGCTGCCTTGTCCGGGGTCTGGGTTTCTTTGGTGCTGTTCAGATCACTTTTGCCGGATGGGTCCTTGGCGGTCTCATCTTTCTTGGCGGAATCGTCCCTGCAACGAATGGTCCAGTCACCGTGCTTGGATTTCTCCACCAACTGCAATTGCGGTTGTTTCGGTGTTTGTGTTTGCGCTGATGCGGGTCCGCCGGCGCATAAGGTGGCGCCGAGAGCGAGAACCATTCCACCGAGGAAGTATCTCATTGGGTGTGTCTTATTCTTTGCTGTCATGAGTTTCATCGCACGCTGTGTCGTTATTATTGAGGAGTTCAACTAGCTGTATGGCACGCGGTGTTGCCGCTGTGAAGTGCCACAAATATTGGCCGTCTGTATTGTATTGCGGCGATCCTGTCGGAAGCGCTGCTGTCGGGACGCGGCGACCCGATCCGAATTGCCTGGCACACACCGTCCCACGATTGTGTCAAATAGTCGCAAGATTTACGGTCTTGTGTCCATTGCCCAGATTGGCGGCAACCTCCGGTGCACGCCGAACCCATTGATCCAACCCCTAAATCTTGAATAAATAGGGCAAAAATGCGGTATTTGGCGTGTCCCTGCCGATCCATCCCCTGTGAAATCCACCCAATTCCGCGTTACCGCGAAAATATGCCGCGCAGAACGGCGATTGCCGGGAGTCAAGGATTGTGGTTTGTCTCCTCTCACCGGCGCTTTGGTCGTGGTTGGGGAAGACATCTATGTTCTGTCGGCTCTAGCCAGTGCGGTCTCACATGCGGCGAGATGGGAATTTTTAAGAGAGCTTGGGCGATATGCGGTTGGCTATTGGCTTATTGGCAGGGGTGAGTGCTGCTGCCGGCATCGGCGCGATGTTGGGTTTTGACGGGCAGGCTCTGGCGGCCCCCGGCATTGCGGAAGACTGGCAACTGGGTTTCCAGGACGCGGTGACCCCGGTGATGCGGGAAATCACCAGCTTCCACAATTTCATCCTCTACATCATCACCGCGATTTCAGTTTTTGTGCTGGGGCTGCTGGTGTGGGTGATGGTGAAATTCAACGCGAAGGCGAACCCGACGCCGTCGAGAACCACACATAACAGTCTGGTCGAGGTCCTGTGGACCGTGATCCCGATCCTGATACTCCTGGTCATCGCCATACCGTCTTTCCGGCTGCTGTACCTGCAAAGGGACCTGCCGAAGATCGACATGACCATAAAGGCAACCGCCAGTCAGTGGTTCTGGACATATGTATATCCCGATCATGACGACCTGTCGTTTGATGCGATTATGGTGGAAGAGGCTGACCTGCAGCCGGGCCAGCCGCGGCTTCTCACAACCGACAACGTGGTTGTGGTACCGGTGAACAAGACGGTTCGCGTCATCGTCACGTCCAATGCGGTGATGCACAACTGGGCCATGCCGTCATTCGGGGTGAAAATGGATGCAATTCCCGGACGCCTGAACGAAACCTGGTTCCGCGCCGAGCAGACCGGCATCTTTTACGGGCAATGTTCGGAACTGTGCGGCGTTCGCCATGCGTTCATGCCGATCAACGTCAAGGTCGTCACGGAAGCGGAATTTGCCGCATGGCTTGAAAAAGCCAAGGTCGAGTTCGCCGAAGCAGACGCGCCCACGAAACTGGCGGTTAACGCCGCTGACTGACCCGACAAACCCGTACAAGCGTTGTTGTATGGAACTTGCACCGTAAGGAAGCCGACCATGGCATCACCAGCCGAAGCCCACGCAGATCACGAACATCACCCGACCGGATGGCGCCGGTTTGTGTACTCAACCAACCACAAAGACATCGGGACCATGTACCTGGTGTTCGCCATTATCGCAGGTCTCATCGGCCTGTTCCTGTCGGTGGCGATGCGTGCCGAGCTGCAGGATCCGGGCATGCAGATCTTTTCCAATCCGCACACGTTCAACGTCTTCGTGACGGCGCACGGTCTGATCATGATCTTCTTCATGGTGATGCCGGCAATGATCGGCGGTTTTGGCAACTGGTTCGTTCCGATCATGATCGGGGCTCCGGACATGGCCTTCCCGCGCATGAACAACCTGTCGTTCTGGCTGTTGCCGTCGTCTTTCCTGTTGCTGTTGATATCACTGTTCGTCGAAGGCCCGGCCGGAAGTTACGGCGTCGGAGGCGGCTGGACGCTTTACGCGCCATTGTCGTCAAATCCGGACGTACAGGGCGGACCCGCGGTCGACTTTGCCATCCTGTCGATCCACCTGGCCGGCGCGTCGTCGATCCTCGGTGCGGTCAATTTCATCACCACGATCTTCAACATGCGGGCTCCCGGGATGACCTTCCACAAGATGCCGCTTTTCGTGTGGTCGATCCTGGTGACGGTGTTCTTGCTGTTGTTGTCGCTGCCGGTTCTGGCTGGCGCCATCACCATGCTGCTGACCGACCGCAATTTCGGCACCACGTTCTTCGATCCTGCCGGCGGCGGCGATCCGATCCTGTTCCAGCATCTGTTCTGGTTCTTCGGACACCCCGAGGTCTACATTCTGATCCTACCGGGTTTCGGTATTGTCTCGCACGTCATCTCGACCTTCTCCAAGAAGCCGGTCTTCGGCTATCTCGGAATGGCCTATGCCATGGTCTCAATCGGTGTAATCGGCTTCATCGTGTGGGCTCACCACATGTATACGGTCGGCCTTGACGTCGACACGCAAGCCTACTTCATTGCCGCCACCATGGTTATTGCAGTGCCGACGGGGGTGAAAATTTTCTCCTGGATTGCCACCATGTGGGGCGGTTCCATTGAATTCCGCACACCCATGTTGTGGGCCATCGGCTTTATCTTTCTGTTTACGCTCGGCGGCGTGACCGGCGTCGTCCTTGCCAATGCGGGCGTCGACCGATCGTTCCATGACACCTATTACGTCGTCGCCCACTTCCATTATGTCCTGTCACTTGGCGCGGTGTTTGCGATCTTCGCCGGGTGGTACTACTGGTTCCCGAAGATGACCGGCTACATGTACAGCCCGTTCCTCGCGCGGTTGCATTTCTGGCTCACCTTCGTCGGTGTGAACATCGTGTTCTTCCCGCAGCACTTCCTCGGGATGGCGGGCATGCCGAGACGCTATGTCGACTATCCCGACGCCTTCGCCGGCTGGAACTATGTGTCGTCCATCGGTTCATACATTTCGGCATTTGGTACCCTGATCTTCCTGATTGCCATGGTGCATGCGTTCGTGCGCAAGGAAAAGGCCGCCGACAATCCCTGGGGCGAGGGTGCAACCACTCTGGAATGGACATTGTCTTCGCCACCGCCGTTCCACCAGTTCAACGAATTGCCGCGGATCAAGTAGCGGTAGAACCGACACCCGGAAGGTGTGACAGAGACAACGATGAGCGACACCAGCGTTGACATAGGCAACAACAGCGCCGCCATATCGCGGGCCGATGTGCCGGCAACGGAGCCGTCCGTTTCCGATTATTTTGCGCTGTTGAAGCCCCGCGTCATGTCTTTGGTGATCTTCACCGCAGGTGTCGGTCTGATCGTTGCTCCGGGTGACATTCATCCGGTCCTGGCGTTCACGGCCCTGCTCTGCATCGCGGTGGGCGCAGGGGCCTCGGGCGCGTTGAACATGTGGTATGACGCCGATATCGACGCTGAAATGCAGCGCACTGCCAAACGGCCGATCCCCATGGGCAAGATTGCCCCGGGCGAAGCCTTGGGTTTCGGAGCGACGCTGGCGATTGGTTCGGTCGTGGTTCTGGGCCTGACGGTCAACTGGCCGGCGGCCGCTCTTCTGGCTCTGACCATTGGCTTTTATTTGTTTGTCTACACTATGTGGCTGAAGCGCCGCACACCCCTGAACATTGTCATTGGCGGCGCTGCTGGCGCGTTCCCGCCGATGATCGGGTGGGCCGCTGTAACCGGGTCAGTCGAGCTTTCGAGCATTGTTTTGTTCCTGATCATCTTCATGTGGACGCCGCCGCACTTCTGGGCGCTTTCGCTCTATCGCGCGAACGACTACGAACGCGTCAATGTGCCGATGCTGCCGGTGGTGGCAGGCCCGGATGAAACCCGTCGGCAAATATGGATCTACTCCCTGCTGCTGATACCGGTAACGTTTCTGCCCTGCGCCCTGGGAATGGGCGGCGCGATCTATTTCGGTATGTCCGGCCTGCTGGGCATGAGTTTTCTGTACCTGGCCTGGCGGGTTTACCGGCATCGCTCCGGCCCGGTTGCCACACAAGCGGCACGCAAGCTTTTCCGCTTTTCGATCTTCTACCTGTTTGCACTGTTTGCCACGCTTTTGGTCGAGCATGGTCTCGGCCTTCATGTGGGGCTGGGATGGGCGTAACCATGGCAGATCGGCAGGAATGGTCGGACGAGGACATCAAGCGCCGGCGGCGCCGGTCGATCGCCATTGCCCTGATACTCGTGGGTATGGTGGTTTTGTTTTATGTCATCACCCTCGTCCGGCTCGGCGGCAATGTCGCCGACAGGGTCATATAGGCGACCGGCATGGCGGCAGACAAACCAGATACCCGGCAAACTTCGCGCAATGCGCGGGTGGCGCTGCTGTGCGGTTGCCTGGTGGCGAGCATGGTGGGAATGGCGTATGCGGCTGTTCCGCTTTACAGGATTTTCTGTCAGGTGACCGGCTACGGCGGCACCACACAGGTTGCTGATGCAACGTCCGCGACGATCATCGAACGCAAAATCACCATCCGGTTTGACGCCAATGTCTCGCCCGATATGGACTGGTCCTTTAAGCCGGTACAGAAAGCCGTGGAACTCAAGGTTGGCGAAACCGGCCTGGCGTTCTATCGCGCCGTGAGCCGATCCTCCCGCGACACCATGGGCACCGCGACCTTCAATGTGACGCCGCTCGCTGCGGGCGCCTATTTCAATAAGATCGATTGCTTTTGTTTCACGGAGCAGAAACTGAAAGCCGGGCAGACTGTGGACATGCCGGTAACGTTTTTCGTCGATCCCGAAATCGATCAGGATCCGGACCTGACCAAGCTGACCGAAATTACGCTGTCTTACACGTTCTATCCGATCGAGGACGACGAGACCGAAACCGAAAAGGTCTCCGATTCCGGGAAAGACGTGAAACAGGGATCCTAATGCGGGGGATTACGGCGCATGATGCTGCCGTAATCGAGAACTGGAGTTAAAATTATGGCTGATGCTCACGCGAAGCACCATGACTACCATCTGGTCGAACCGAGCCCATGGCCCGCAATCGGCGGGGTCGCGGCGTTCATCATCGCGCTCGGTGCTATCATGTGGTTCAAGGACATGGGCGCCTGGCTCCTGCCCATAGGTGCGCTCGCGGTCATCTACACCATGATCATGTGGTGGCGTGACGTTATCAACGAAGCCGAGCATCAGGGCCACCACACCCCGGTTGTTCAGTTGCACCTGCGCTATGGCATGATTTTGTTCATCGCCTCGGAAGTGATGTTCTTCGTTGCCTGGTTCTGGGCGTTTTTCGATGCAAGCCTGTATTCGGGAGAGGCCATTCAGGCCGCCCGCGTCGAGCACACCGGCGGTCAGTGGCCACCGCAGGGTATTGCGACATTCGATCCCTGGCACCTGCCGCTGGTCAACACGCTGATCTTGCTGACGTCGGGCACCACGGTCACCTGGGCACACCATGCGCTACAGCACAATGACCGCGAAGGTCTGAAATGGGGCCTGATCTGCACGGTCGTGCTTGGCGCGCTGTTCACCTGCGTTCAGGCCTATGAATACGCCCACGCGGGCTTCGGTTTCTCCGAGAACATCTACGGCGCCACGTTCTTCATGGCGACCGGCTTCCACGGTTTCCATGTTCTGATCGGGACAATCTTCCTCGCCGTGTGCCTGTTCCGTGCCTTGGCCGGGCACTTCAAGCCGGAACAGCATTTCGGCTTCGAGGCGGCGGCCTGGTACTGGCATTTTGTCGATGTTGTCTGGCTGTTCCTGTTCTCCTGCATCTATGTGTGGGCCGCTGGAACGCCGGCTGCACACTAGCGGGCCGCTTAGCGGAGACAATGCGTGGCGCAGTCGCACAACTACGCTTCCGTCTCGCCTCTCTCCGCCGGCATTCGCGGCCGCTGTCCGCGCTGTGGAACCGGCAAACTGTTTCGCGGCTTTTTGACCCCGGCCGAACGTTGCAACGCATGTGATCTGGACTATTCGTTCGCCGATGCGGGCGATGGGCCGGCAGTGTTCATTATCCTGATTGTCGGTTTTATCGTTGTCGGCCTGGCCCTGTGGGTCGAGATCACCTTTCAGCCGGCATACTGGATACATGCTGCACTGTGGCTGCCGCTTGGCATCGCCTTACCGCTCGCCATGCTGCGCCCTGCAAAAGGCATCCTGCTGTGCCAGCAATATGCCCGCGATGCGGGAGAGGGCAGGTTGTCCGACGATGTGTGAGTGGCTGCGGCGGAAATGACCACCCTAAGATTTGCCTGTCTTACGATTGCCTCCTTGATTGCGCTGGGCATTCTGCTGTCTCTGGGCGGCTGGCAGGTTCAGCGCATGTCATGGAAGCAAGACGTGCTGAGCAAGCTTGAAGCGCGGGCGGCGGCGGCGCCGGTCACATTGGCCAGGGCTTTGGAAGTCTCCACCAGAAGCGGCGAAGATGCGCAATTTCTAAAGGTTGCCGCCACCGGGCAATTTCGGCATGCATTTGAGCTTCACCTCTTCGGATTGGCGAACAGGCAGCCGGGCTGGCGCATTATCACACCCTTTGAAACGTCAACCGGTGACGTTGTCCTTGTGGTTCGAGGGTTTGTGCCAGAGGCGTTGAAGGATCAGGGCACCCGCCGCGCGGGCCAGCCGCAGGGAACTGTCTCGGTTGTCGGGCAGGTCCGCTACAGTGAAGCGCCAGGCATCCTCATTCCCGATAACGAAGTCCGATCAAACCAGTGGTACAGCCGCGATCTGCCGGCGATGCAGGCGGCACTGCCGGCAGACCTTCGGCAAAAAGCCCTGCCTTTCTTCGTCGAGCTCGAAAAACCGGCCCATGCAGCACCATGGCCAAAACCGTCACCATTGACCGCGTCGCATCTGCACAACCGGCATTTTCAATATGCCCTGACCTGGTTCGGGCTGGCTGCCGTGCTCGTTGTTATCTATGGCGCCCTGCTTATGGGTCGCTTGAAAACTTGAAGCTTCAGGTTGGAATGGATAGGGTGCGCGCGCTTTGAAGAAGGGGAATTGAGTTGCAGTACATTTCCACCCGAGGCGGTGCTCCAGCACTTGGATTTGAGGATGCCCTATTGGCTGGCCTTGCCCGGGACGGCGGTCTTTATGTGCCGGAAACCTGGCCTCAACTGAGTAAAGCGGAGATCGGCAGCCTGGCGGGCAGGCGTTATCAGGACCAGGTGATGGCGGTCACGCGGCCGCTGATAGCGGGCGCCATTCCGGAACACGATCTGGCGGACATGGTGGAGCGGGCCTATGCCGGATTTCAGCATGCCGCTGTCGTGCCTCTGAAGCAGCTGTCTGCCAACACGTGGCTGCTTGAACTCTTTCACGGCCCGACGCTTGCCTTCAAGGACGTTGCCATGCAGTTGCTGGCGCGCCTCATCGACTATGAACTCAATCGGCGCGGCGAGCGGGCCACGATCATTGGCGCCACGTCCGGCGATACCGGAGCTGCCGCGGTCGAGGCCTTCAAGGGCCTGCCGTCGGTCGACATATTCATTCTTCACCCCAAAGGCCGCGTCTCGGAAGTCCAGCGCCGCCAGATGACCACCATCGACGATGCCAATGTGCACAACATAGCGCTCGAAGGGACCTTCGATGACTGTCAGTCGATCGTAAAGTCGCTGTTCGGTGACCACGAATTTCGCGATCGGATGAAGCTTGGCGGGGTCAATTCGATCAACTGGGCGCGCGTCATGGCGCAGATCGTTTATTATTTCTCCGCCGCGGTTGCCCTTGGGGCCCCGCATCGAAAAGTGAGCTTTTCGGTGCCGACAGGAAATTTTGGCGACATATTCGCCGGTTACGCAGCCAAACGTATGGGCCTGCCGATCGATCGGCTCATGATTGCCACCAACGTCAATGACATACTGGTGCGGATGATGACCACGGGCCGCTACCAGTTGGGTGAGGTGACTGCAACCATGAGCCCGAGCATGGACATTCAGATCTCCAGCAATTTTGAACGCGTGCTGTTCGATGCCCTTGGTCGCGAGGCGGATGCGGTCAACCAGCTTATGCAGGATCTGTCCGGAAAGGGCGGATTTACTCTGCCGCAAGGCGTCCGCGAACAACTTGGCGCCGACTTCGATGCCGCCCGCACCGATGAAGCCGCCATGTTGGCGGAAATCAAGGCGACGTTTGACGACACCGGAGAGGTGGCAGACCCGCATACAGCCGTCGGGCTTGCCGCGGCCAGGCGGATGGCGGCGGCCTCCGAAGTTCCGGTGGTGGCGTTGTCCACGGCGCATCCGGCGAAATTTCCCGCCGCGGTCAATTCCGCGATCGGCATAGAGCCCCAGTTGCCGCCGCATTTATCCGATCTTTATCAGCGCGCAGAGCGGGTCGACGTCCTGCCCAATGAACTGGATCAGGTGCGCAGTTACATCGAAACCAAGGCCGTGGTGAGCAAATGACTGTTGAGATCACGACGCTTGAGAATGGTCTGCGGGTGGTGTCTCACGAAATGCCGCATTTGCACACGGTCTCGCTTGGGGTGTGGGTTAATGCCGGAGCCCGCAACGAGACACTCAAGGAACATGGTGTTGCTCACTTTCTCGAACACATGGCATTCAAAGGTACGAAGAGGCGCACTGCGATCCAGATCGCGGAGGAAATCGAATCCGCCGGTGGCGACATCAATGCCTCCACGTCTATGGAATCGACCGCCTATTTTGCCCGGGTGCTGAAAGACGATGCGCCTTTGGCGCTCGATGTTTTGTCCGATATCCTGCTGGAGCCCCGGTTCGACCAGGTGGAGATTGAACGCGAGCGCCAGGTTATCATCCAGGAAATCAATGCCTCCATGGATGATCCCGCCGATCTGGTTTTCGATCTGGCCCAGCATTGCGCCTACCCGGATCAGGCGCTCGGCCGGCCGATCCTGGGAACCATTGGATCGGTGTCAGGTTTCTCCCCCGAAACCATCACGGCCTATCGTGATCAGCATTATGCGGCCCCCGACATGGTGCTGAGCGCTGCCGGCGCCATATCCCATGACGCTCTTGTCCGCGAAGCCGAGGAGGCCTTCGGCAGGTTTTCCGCGCGCCGGTCTGGATCCTGGGAGGCGAGTGAGTATTGCGGCGGGTCTTCGTGTGAAAAAAAGCCTCTCGAGCAAACCCACATTGTGCTCGCCTTCAAGGCGCCCGGATATACCGATGACGCGTTCTACACTTCGCAGGTGCTATCCAGCATTCTCGGTGGCGGCATGTCATCGCGGCTGTTCCAGGAAGTGCGCGAAAAACGTGGGCTGTGCTACTCGATCGGCTCGTTTTGCACCAGTTTCGAGGAAACCGGACTGTTTGGAGTTTACGCCGCCACCAGCCCGGAATTGACGGAGGAACTGGTGACCGTTCTGACCGGCGAAATTACCGGTTGTGCCGCAACCATCAGCGACGATGAGACAGTTCGCGCCCGCGCACAGATGAAGGCGGGCCTGTTGATGAGCCTGGAAAGCTCATCCGTGCGCGCTGATCAGATCGCTCGCCAACTGCTTGCCTTCAAGCGGGTGGTTCCCATCGACGAGATCGCCGACAAGGTCGACGCCGTTGATCGCGGGGCTGTAGGCGCGCTTGCTGATAGTGTTTTCAACACCTCGCAGCCGGTTTTTTCTGCAGTCGGTGCCATCGACCGGGTTGCATCTTATGACTGGGTCGCGGCACAATTCGGTGGAACCAAGCAACAAGTGGAATAGAAGGTGGTTTTTCTGCGCAGCGTACCCTCGGTCGACACCGGCCCCGTCTTGTATGGCGAGGCGGTTACATTACGTGTGCCGCAGATGACCGATTTCCGCGAATGGGCGGAACTCCGGCAGAAAAGCCGGGATTTTCTGGTGCCATGGGAACCCACCTGGCCACGAGACGATTTGACCAAGAGTGCCTTTCGCCGCCGCATCAGGCGCTATCAGCAAGACATGCGGGATGACCGCGCCTATCCGTTTTTTGCGTTTGATGCCGCCACCAGCGAACTTGTTGGCGGACTGACCCTGTCAAATGTCCGCCGCGGCGTCGCACAGACCTGTGCCCTGGGATACTGGGTCGGTGCCCCGTTTGCCCGTAATGGCCGCATGACGGCGGCGGTTTCTACCATCATTCCATTCGTGTTTGATCAACTCGGTTTTCACCGGCTTGAGGCGGCCTGTCTGCCGAGCAATGAACCGTCCATCCGGCTGTTGAAGAAAAGCGGTTTTGCCGAAGAAGGCTACGCCCGGCGTTATCTCAAGATAAACGGCGTGTGGCGGGATCATCTGCTGTTTGCATTGCTTTCAGACGACGCCCTTCCCTGAAGTTGCCAATCCCATGCGAACAGCTACTGGTCGGCGTTTGCCATATTGGGCGAGGGGACTTGTTTTCCCCATCGGGCACCTGTACCAAGTGAGGATGGGTTGGGCGTGAGGTTTGATAAGTGTCGCAAGTGCGAGCACTCACAGGATTTTTGGCGCTAATCCTGCTGATTCTGTCTGCAGGAACGCCGACGCACGCGCGCGACATCATCAACGCGCCCTTCAACCCGATCAGCCTCGACATTCTGAAGGTCACGGAACGCATTCAGAGCAACAATCCGGAAGCCGAAATAGCGGCCGCCCCGGATGCATCAGGCACCGTCAGCACAATGCGGTTATCGGCCATTTCAAAAGGCCCGGCCTACCGCTGGATGGTGTTCTCCATCCGCAACTCGAGCCCGATTCCGCTTGAATATGTGATCGTTGCGCAGCACAGAAGCTTTGTCGGCTCTGGTGTTATCTGGCCGCAGTTCGGTACCCGTATGCTGGTGGACGCGCAGGCGTCTCCGGGGCTTCCCCCGACCAAGCAGGAAACCCGCACATCTGATTCCTACACGTTCCGGATCGAGTCCAATCAGACCATCACCTATGCGCTCGAGGTGGCAGGCGACTGGCCCGAGAATTTGAGCATCTGGCAGCGCGAAGCATTCGAGCAGCAAACTCAGCAGGTATCATTTTTCCATGGCCTGCTTTTGGGCATCGCCACACTGGTTGCGATCTATGTGTCGAGCCTTTTCATAATCCGGCGCAAGCTGGTGTTCCCGTCGGCAGCATTGTTCTCGTGGTGCAGCAGCCTGTTCCTCGCCATCGAGTTCGGTTACCTGCCGGTGCTCGTCGAAGTTCCAACACTCGTTGAGTTCCAGATCCGGGCAGTGGTCGAAGCGCTGATGGCGTTCAGCCTGTTTGCCTGTCTCTACACATTTGTCGAGCTGCGCAAGCGTCTGCCCGTCATGGGATATTTTATCTTGCTGGTGATCCTGGGTTCGGCCGCTCTGGTTGGATACGCCTATACGGAGCCCGAGATCGGCGCCGGAATTTCGCGCATATCGCTGCTGCTGGCTGCGATGATCGGCGTGATCGTTGTGCTCGTCCTGGCGCGGCGCGGTGTAATCCGGGCACAGGTTGCTCTGTCTGCCTGGTTGTTGATTGCTTTCTGGAGCGTCCTCGCAGCCCTCGGCGCGACCGGTGCCTTCGAACAGGATCTGGTCGGTCCCGGACTGGCCGCAGGCCTGGTTCTGGTGAACCTGATGGTCGCGTTCACGGTTACGCAATACGCTTTCGATGCCGGCGTCATTTCAAGCCGTTTCTTTGAAGACAGCGGCCGCCGGGCGCTTGCTCTCGCCGGATCCGAGCAATGTGTGTGGGATTGGCGCGAAGACCAGGGCTGGCTCTACGTCGGCCCGGAACTTGAACCGACCCTGGGTGTGAAGCGCGGGACGCTGACTTCGACCGGGCTCAAGGGCTGGCTCGAACTCATGCATCCAGGCGACCGGCCGGCTTATGTTGCAGCCGTCGAGGCTGCAATTCAGCGCGGCAAGGGCACGTTTTCGCAGGAATTCAGATTGCGCCGCAAGGATGGCACTTACCGCTGGTATCAGCTGCGCGCGCGCGCCATTCCCGGCGAGCAGGGGCGGGCAAGCCGCTGCATCGGCACTTTGGCCGACATTACGACAATGAAGCGTTCCGAGGAACGCATACTCTACGACGCCGTTCAGGACCGTTTGACGGGGCTGCCCAATCGCGCATTGTTCATGGACCGTCTGGATCGCTCTCTGCGGCGGGCACAGGTGGACGAATCGGTCAGACTGTTTATCGCTGTGGTCGATATCGATCGCTTTAAAAACGTCAATGACGGTCTGGGACATTCCATCGGTGACAGCCTGCTGCTCACCATGGCCCGGCGACTGCAGCAATTCATCGGTCCGGAAGATACTCTTGCGAGGTTGTCCGGTGATCAGTTCGGCCTGATCGTCAATGCTGCGCGGCCCGAACGCAAAATGCACGAACTGACCGAACAGATGCGGCAGGCCATCGCCCGTCCCTTCGAACTCAATCCACGCGAGGTTTTCCTTACCGCCAGCATCGGCGTCTCGGAATACCTGCGCGACATACTGCAGGCCGCCGACGTTCTGAAGGACGCGGAGATTGCGCTTTACGAAGCAAAGCGCCGCGGCAAGAACAAAATCGAATTTTTCCGCCCAACCATGCGCGATGAGCGTTCGAAGCTGATCGAGATCGAATCCGACCTGCGCCGTGCTCTGGAACGCAACGAGATCGAAGTGGCCTATCAGCCGATTTACAATCTGGCGATAGACAAACTCGCCGGCTTCGAGGCCGTGGTGCGCTGGCGCCACAAGAAGCATGGACTTTTGGGGCCGGAAGAATTCATCGGCATTGCTGAAGAAACCGGAATCATCATCGACCTTGGACGTTACGTTCTGGGCGAAGCGGCACGCCAACTCGGGATCTGGCAGCGCGTTCTGCGCCCTTCGGAACCGATTTTTGTCAGCGTACATCTGTCGCCCCGTCAGGTTCTTGATCAAAATCTGGTGGACGACGTCAAGGCGATAATGAGCCGTGAAGACGTTGCGCGCAGCAGCCTCAAGTTGGAACTCACCGAAACCATGGTGATGGAAAACGTTGAACTTTCCGCACAGGTGCTCGGGAAGCTGCATGACATCGGCGTGGCCATCCTATGCGACGATTTCGGCACCGGTTATTCCTCGCTTTCCAACCTGCAGCGGATCCCGTTCGACACGCTGAAAATCGATAAGTCCTTCGTCGACGCCGACCCGGAAAGCGATACCGCCGTGGTGGTCCTGGAGTCGATCATCATCCTGGCGCATGACCTCGGTATGCGCGTTGTCGCCGAAGGGGTCGAAACCAAGGACCAACTGGAGCGTCTGCGAGAATTCGAATGTGACTACGCGCAGGGTTTCTACTTCGGTGAACCTCTGGCGGCGCGTGCGGTTATTGAGGCCCTGGGCGGCAAACCGCACATGTACGAACAAAAACGCAGCCGTACGCCGCGCGGATTCCTGGGCAAGCTGATGCGCGCCGGCGCGGCGGTGCCGGATGACGATCCGGCAGTGGCGCGCTCCAAGTTGAAATCCGACCCGCCGGAATCCAACTTGACCATGCGACCGCCCCCGGCCGAACGCACACCACTTCCGCCACCGGTATCACCTGACCGGCCGGGCTTCCGGCCAGAACCGGAAATTGACGCCGAACCCGAAGCGCCGGCCACCCCTGTGACCGACCCGGTTGAGCGCACCGATGCGGCCGGTGATGCAGCAGAAGAGCCCGAAAGTGAGAGACGGGCGGTGGCGACGGCCGCGACCGAACCGTCTGCCAAGAAACGCAGCTGGTTCTTCAAACGCAGTGATGACCCGCTGCCGCCGGCACCCGCCGACGGCGATGAAAGTGCCCCGGTTGCAGCCGACATATCATCGGACCTGCCAGCAGACGCACCGGTGGCCCGTGCTCCTCAGGAGGACCGTTTGTCCGATGCTTCGGCATCCGACGCAGATCGTGCAGGGGATGATGAACGGCCCCACCGTTCCGCCATGGCAATGGCGCGCGAGCGCATGACAATGAGGGCGCCGGTACTGGCGCCGTCCGAGCCTGAAGAAGCGGGCGCTGACGCGCCTGAAGAGGCAACGGAAACCGAGGCTGATGCGAAGCCGGAAGTGGAAACTCCAACGCGGCCGAATGGTCCCGACAATGTCGAGGCAGTTCCGCCATCAATGGACGACAAGGTCGAGGAACACCCTGCCGAGGCCGTGGCGGACAAAACCGACGATCCAGAACCTGCAGCTGCCGAAGCTGCACCTGACGCCGCCGACGAGGCGCCGCAGATGGCTGGAGGCGATGTGGCTGAGACCGCGAACGCTCTTGCCGCCGCCCGGTCGGAAGCCGCAGCCATGATGGCCGAACCGGCACCGAAGCAAACGGACGCTGATCAGACTGATTCGGATGTGGAGGTCGTCGATGCGGTCATGGAAGACCCAGCCGAGACGGTTGAAGCGGGCGCCAAGTCGGATGATCCCCAACGGCAGCTCGAGTCCCTGGTTTCGGGGGAGCGGAAGAAGTCGTCAAAGCTCGCACGTATGCTCAGGCGGAGCAAAAAAAGTCCGACGACTGCTGAGACCTAAATCGTTTCCATATGAACGTGAAGCGATCTAACCGGATCAGGCGTGCCCGGCTTCGCTTGACAGCATCGACATGTCAATGCCGATCTTGGCCAGGGCGAGATCGTATTTCTTGTCGAGGTTCTGACCGAAAATGAGCTCTTCGTCAGCCTCACAATGAAGCCAGCCATTGGCGCCAATCTCTTTGTCCAACTGTCCAGCGCCCCAGCCGGCATAGCCAAGCGCCAGCAGGGCGTGGCGTGGGCCGTCGCCTGAGGCAATGGCGCGCAACACATCCAGCGTTGCTGTCAGACCGATGGTTTCATCGATGGGCAGGGTGGATTCGGACGCAAAATAATCCGCAGTGTGCAGGACGAACCCGCGGCCCTTCTCAACCGGTCCCCCGACATGCACCGTCAAATCCGCCACGCTGTCAGGCAGGCTGATGCGCTCTTCGTCCGGAATGATTTCCAGGCGCGCCAGAAGTTCACAAAAATCGATATTCTCCGCTCGCTTGTTCACCACGATACCCATGGCGCCCTCGGCGGAATGAGCACACAGATAAATCAATGTGCGCTCAAATCTGATATCGCCAATACCGGGCATGGCAATCAGCATCTGACCGTCGAGATAGACGGCGTCATCCTGTTCGTTCATTGATCAGCCTTATCAATCCTGTGCTCTAAACGCTACGACAAAAACATGGAAGAGCCAAGCCGGAGACCTGCGATCCGCGTTGACGAAAGAGTGACCTGGATTGAAATCAGC